>NZ_JBSFHN010000058.1:0-29073 GCF_053597115.1 Streptomyces sp. NPDC001515 | reverse complement strand
CGCTCCGCTGCTGGAGCGCTGGGTCACGGCGTACGGACTCGGGGACGCCTCGCCGCCGAACCGCCCCTCACCAGCGCAAGAGCCAACACCACCGGGACAGCGCCGGCCGCCTCCCTCTCAACTCCTGCCAACGCGGCGCATCCAAGCCCCTGCACAGCCGAGCCCGGCCCATGCGGCGGACGCGGGGACGAGGGACCGTGGTGACGTGGCCGGGGCGCGGGGACGACGCGCCCTTCGCGGACGCCGTGACCTTGATGGACGGACCATCCCTGCAGGCGCGTGGACAACTCCACCCCGCGCCGCCAGTGCTCGTGCTCGGGGGGGGGGGGGGGGGCCACCCCCGCAGGCGCGGGGACAACGACGGAGAGGACCTGCGTCCACAGCGCGCCGGCGGACCACCCCCGCAGGCGCGGGGACAACGCCAGCTGGTCCGTGAGGTTCACGCTCGTCGGCGGACCACCCCTGCAGGCGCGGGGACAACGTCAATGCGGCGTGCCTCGGTGGCGGCGACGACGGACCACCCCCGCAGGCGCGGGGACAACGCGGGCAGCAGGGGCCGGAAGTCCTGGAACGCCGGACCACCCCCGCAGGCGCGGGGACAACGCCATCGGGCGGAACGTCGCGCACCTCTGGCACGGACCACCCCCGCAGGCGCGGGGACAACAACCCAGCGCTCTTTCCGTTGAGCTACGTGACAGGACCACCCCCGCAGGCGCGGGGACAACGTTGGGGCGCGCATCCCGTTCTCAGGGATGAGTGGACCACCCCCGCAGGCGCGGGGACAACAGAAGCCCCACCTGACACCTGGTCAGGTGGGGCGGACCACCCCCGCAGGCGCGGGGACAACGCTGTGATGGCCATGAGGAACGAGGCAGGGCGCGGACCACCCCCGCAGGCGCGGGGACAACCGCAAGAGCCACCCCAAGGCCCTTGCCGACCAGGGACCACCCCCGCAGGCGCGGGGACAACACTCTCTCCCACGTATCCAGCCCAACCATGAACGGACCACCCCCGCAGGCGCGGGGACAACGTCTCCTCCGCCTCGGCCGCGAGCGCGGCCACCGGACCACCCCCGCAGGCGCGGGGACAACTGCGTCCTGCTTGCGGAGCTGGTGGTGCTGCCCGGACCACCCCCGCAGGCGCGGGGACAACGGCCCGCCGGGATCAGGAAAGGCTCGGCGTCGCGGACCACCCCCGCAGGCGCGGGGACAACGCCCGCTGAGCGTCGGTGAACTGGTCCAGGGGCGGACCACCCCCGCAGGCGCGGGGACAACGAGACCCCCATGACCGCCGTGTTCGCCGCCGTAGGACCACCCCCGCAGGCGCGGGGACAACGATGGTGTAGGGGAAGTACTTCACGCTGCCTCCGGACCACCCCCGCAGGCGCGGGGACAACATGCCGGGGGTTTTTTTTAAAGCCAGATCTGTCGGACCACCCCCGCAGGCGCGGGGACAACCGGGGAAAAGGCGCCGGAAAAGAAGAAGACAGCGGACCACCCCCGCAGGCGCGGGGACAACGACTGCATGGCCTGGCGGCCGGCGGGGATCAGGGGACCACCCCCGCAGGCGCGGGGACAACCGGCAGAGCGCGTACCAGTCGGGACCTTCGTCAGGACCACCCCCGCAGGCGCGGGGACAACACCGCCGGGCAGCAGGGCCCGGATGTCTACGCCGGACCACCCCCGCAGGCGCGGGGACAACAGAACATCGCAGCCGGCGAAGACGTCAGGTGGCGGACCACCCCCGCAGGCGCGGGGACAACAGGCGACTGCCCTGCGGCTCCCCCAGTGCCACCGGACCACCCCCGCAGGCGCGGGGACAACGCGAGACCGAGCACATCGCTCAGACAGGCCCGCGGACCACCCCCGCAGGCGCGGGGACAACAGTCCGAGCCGGTCCGTCGCAGCCCCGCGACCCGGACCACCCCCGCAGGCGCGGGGACAACGTGAACGGGACGAGGATCTGCGGGGCCGCCTGCGGACCACCCCCGCAGGCGCGGGGACAACACTTCCTGACCTGGGGGTTTACTGGGCGAAGTAGCCATTCTCATTCAGTTGCTTCTGACCCACACCAGCCTCAGCGAGCCTCCACATCAGCAGGGCACCATCCCGCTCCTCGACCACCACCAGCTCCGCGTCGCCCCTCTCTCAAGGAGAGATGGCCACCCGGAATCGTCACTCACACTCCGCACTCTAATGACCGCCGCTGACACACCAGCCTCCTCCCGGTCACCAGCAGCCGGCTCGTCAGCGCGTGCCAGTCTTCGGTCCGGGTCGGGGCAGCTCGTCCGTAGCGTGAGTGAAGGTGCGGCCGTCGGGCGGAGCGATCGGGAGGTTGCCGGAGGGGGTACAGGTGCGTGTGCGCCGTGAGGGAGCCGGTTTCGGGCGGGCTGGGAAGTGAAGTGTGGGCGGCGGCCTCCGCAGCGTACGGGGCTGCCACCAGGTAGACGGGAGCCCTGATCTCTTGACGCCGCCTCTTGGCGATGCGGTCGGTCGCCACAGTCCTTGTGGGCCGAGGAGACACCGGACACAACCAACCTGCGCGACCAGCAGAACGTCTCGAAGCCGTAGCGCTTGCCCCTGCTTCTGCGCGTCCCCGCACAGGATGCGGAGAGCGGGAATCGGGAGATCACGAGATCGGGGCGACGTTCCCGTCGGCCAGGACGTCGAGAGGCTGCTGCGGCCCGCCCCCACCGTCACCGGGCATACCGACAGCCAGACCAACACTCTGTGTCATCAGGTCGCCGCAGTCTTTGCGTGTCAAGGATGAGATCGAAACCCAACGCCCACGCCCCATGCCCATACCCCGGCTGTAACCGCACGCCTGGAAAGCGCCTACGAGGTGGGCGGCGGACGCCCGTGTCGCTGGGCAGGGCGGGAGGGGCCCCGGCGGCCTTACCCCAGGTCAGAACGATTCTGCCTGGGGATTCGAAGTGGGGCGGGTGGGACTCGAACCCACGGCCGACGGATTATGAGTCCGCTGCTCTAACCGGCTGAGCTACCGCCCCGTTTCGGCGTGGCGCGTACATGTGTGCGCTCCGTCTGCCGCAGCATAGCCGGTCATACGATCTCTCGCTCCGGGTGCCCGGGTACTCGTGACCTTGAAGACGGCGCTGCTCGACGCCCGGTTCCGGGCATACGAAAAAGGACCCCGGAGGGTCCTCTTCCGATCCGCTCCCCCGACTGGACTCGAACCAGTAACCCTCCGGTTAACAGCCGAATGCTCTGCCAATTGAGCTACAGGGGATCGCGCTCCCCCGACTGGACTCGAACCAGTAACCTGCCGGTTAACAGCCGGCTGCTCTGCCAATTGAGCTACAGGGGATTGCTGCGTTGCCTCGAACGTACCTGCCTGGCTGCTGCCGGGCGGCGCGCGTTCGCTGCGACACATACATTAGCGCAAGCAGGGGGGTGCTTTGCCAATCGGTATCGCCCGGGGTGATCTCGGGCGCCCCGGGGTAGGCGAGCAGGACACGTCGCACGGAGCGAAGGAAGGGTGGCAGCCATGCGGTACCGGCTCACGTTCATCGCCGGAGTGGCGCTCGGTTACGTGCTCGGCACGCGGGCCGGGCGCGAGCGTTACGAGCAGCTGAAGAAGTCCGCGCGCCAGTTCGCCCAGAACCCGGCCGTGCGCAACACCTGCGAGACGGCGGCCCAGAGCGGCCGCGAGTTCGCGGGGAAGGCGTACCACGCGGTGGGCGAGAAGGTCGGGGAGAAGGTGCCGGCCTCGGTGGCGGACCGGGTGCGGTCGCTGCGCGGGCGCGGCGGGGACCTGGAGGACGACTGGGGGACGACGAACACCTGAGCCGCGCCGCCTCCGCCGCACGGCCTCTGCCGCGCCTTCGGTACGGGAAACCGCCGCAGGTGCGGCAGAATTCTGTGCATGGGGATAGTCGCCGGCTTGGACAGTTCATCCGCCTTCACTCACATCGTGGTCTGCGATACGGACACGGGCGCCGTGCTGCGCGAGGGATACGCCGCGCATCCCGCCGATCCGAAGGCCACCGAGGTCGATCCGCAGGCCTGGCTGCTCTCCCTCGGTGAGGCGGCCACCGGCGGTCTCCTCGAAGGGGTGCAGGCCATCGGGGTCTGCGCGCAGCAGCACGGGCTCGTGCCGCTGGACCACCAGGGCAATCTGGTGCGGCCGGCGCTGCTCGGCAACGACAAGCGGGCCCAGGTGGCCGCGGCGGACCTGGTCGACGGGCTGGGCGGGCGGCAGGCCTGGGCCGAGGCGGTCGGGGCGGTGCCGCAGGCCGCGCAGCCGGTGGCGAAGCTGCGCTGGCTGGCGCGGACCGAGCCGGAGCTGGCGCAGCGGGTGGCCGCCGTGCTCCAGCCGCACGACTGGCTGGTGTGGCAGCTGCTGGGCCGGCCGGCCCGGCGGACCACCGACCGGGGGGCCGCTTCCGGCACGGGGTACTGGTCGGCGCGCGAGGCGGCCTACCGGCCCGATCTCGTGGAGCTGGCCCTGGGACGGCAGGCGGCGCTGCCCGAGGTGCTCGGCCCGGCCGAAGCGGCCGGTACGACGCCCGAGGGGCTGCTGATCTCGGCGGGGACCGGCGAGACGATGGCCGCCGCCTTCGGGCTGGGCGTCGGGGTCGGTGACGCCGTCGTCTCGCTGGGGGCCTCGGGCTCCGTGATGGCCGTGCACCACGAGGCGCTCGCCGACCCGTCCGGGGTGATCACCTCCTTCGCCGACGCCACCGGCATGCACCTTCCCGTCGTCCACACCACCAACGCGGTGCGCGCGCTGCGCGGCACGGCCGAGATGCTGGGGCTCGCCGGGCTCGACGAGCTGTCGGAGCTGGCCCTGAAGTCGACGCCCGGCTCCTCGGGGCTGGTGCTGCTTCCCTACCTGGAGGGCGAGCGCACCCCGAATCTGCCGCACACCGCCGGCACGCTGTGCGGGCTGCGGCGCGAGTCCATGAAGCCGGAGCATCTGGCGCGCGCCGCCTTCGAGGGCATGCTCTGCTCGCTGGCCGACGCGCTCGGCGTCCTGCGCGACCGGGGCGTCGAGGTGCGCCGGGTGTTCCTCCTGGGTGCCGCGGCCGAGCTGCCCGCCGTCCAGGCGCTGGCCCCCTCGCTGCTCGGCACGCAGATCGTCGTACCGCAGCCCGCCCAGTACGCGGCGCTGGGTGCGGCCCGGCAGGCGGCCTGGGCGCTGGGCGTCTCGCAGGGCTCCCTGGACGCGCGGACGCCCCCGGTGTGGCAGGAGGCGGCGGCACAGGTGCTGGAGCCGGGTGACGAAATGCCGGTGGGGCAGGCCGTGCGTCAGCAGTACGTGGCGACGCGGGACCAGATCCACCCGGGGGCGTTCGACCCGGCGGACTGAGTCGCGGACGGGGTTTTCGCGGACGGGGTTTTCCTGGACAGGTTCGTCGCGTACGGGGTTGCCATGGACCTAGTTGCCGCGGACCGGGTTGTCGTGGCGGCGTGCTTCCGGTGCGCCGCCACGTCGTCGCCGTGGCCGGCCGCCGGCGGTGCGTCCTACGGGTGGTGACGGGGGCGGGACCCCCGGTGAGTCGGGACCCGGAAATTGTGGACCCGGTCTGTTTTTTGACCTGGACTTGAATAAAAACGTTCGCCGTCCCGGTGCCGGGTGCTCGAAAATGGGTCGACTCCCGACCTACGCCGACTCCGAGAGACACGCGTGCTCATAAAAATTCTGCGGGCCTATCTCGGTCCGTACAAGAAACCCCTCGCGCTGCTGGTCGTCTTCCAGTTGCTGCAGACCTGCGCCACGCTCTATCTGCCCACGCTCAACGCCGACATCATCGACAACGGTGTCGTCCAGGGCGACACCGGCTACATCCTGCGGTTCGGCGGCGTGATGATCGTCGTCAGCGTCGCCCAGGTCGTCTGCAACATCGGAGCCGTCTACATCGGTGCCCGTACCGCGTCCGCGCTCGGCCGTGACATCCGGGCCGGCGTCTTCGACCGGGTGCAGTCCTTCTCGGCCCGTGAGGTCGGCCGCTTCGGGGCCCCTTCGCTGATCACCCGGACGACCAACGACGTCCAGCAGATCCAGATGCTGACGCTGATGACGTTCACGCTGATGGTGTCGGCGCCGATCATGTGCGTCGGCGGCGTCGTCATGGCGCTCGGCCAGGACGTCCCGCTCTCCGCGGTGCTGCTGGCGGTGGTGCCGGTCCTCGGCATCGCGGTGAGCCTCATCGTGCGGAGGATGCGCCCGCTGTTCCGTCTGATGCAGGAGCGGCTGGACACGGTCAACCGGGTGCTGCGCGAGCAGATCACCGGCAACCGCGTCATCCGCGCCTTCGTCCGCGACGGCTACGAGGAGGAGCGGTTCCGGGGAGCCAACACCGAGCTGACGGACGTGGCGCTGTCCACGGGCCGGCTGATGGCGCTGATGTTCCCGACCGTGATGACGGTCGTGAACGTGTCGTCGATCGCCGTCGTCTGGTTCGGCGCGCACCGCATCGACAGCGGCGGGATGGAGATCGGCGCGCTCACCGCGTTCCTCTCGTACCTCATGCAGATCGTCATGTCGGTGATGATGGCCACCTTCATGTTCATGATGGTGCCGCGCGCCGAGGTCTGCGCCGAGCGCATCCAGGAGGTCCTGGAGACCGAGTCCAGTGTGGTGCCGCCGGTGGACCCGGTGACGGAGCTGCGGGCCCGGGGGCATCTGGAGCTGCGCGGGGCGGACTTCCGCTACCCCGGCGCCGAGGAGCCGGTGCTGCGCTCCATCGACGTCGTCGCGCGGGCCGGTGAGACGACCGCGATCATCGGGTCGACCGGCAGCGGCAAGTCGACGCTGCTCGGGCTCGTCCCCCGGCTCTTCGACGTGACGGACGGCCAGGTGCTGGTCGACGGCACGGACGTGCGGACCCTGGACCCGGCCCTGCTGGCGAAGACCGTGAGCCTGGTGCCGCAGAAGCCGTACCTCTTCTCCGGGACGGTGGCCACGAACCTGCGGTACGGGAATCCGGACGCCACCGACGAGGAGCTGTGGCGGGCGCTGGAGATCGCGCAGGCCAAGGAGTTCGTCGAGGGTCTGGAGCACGGTCTCGACGCCCCGATCGCCCAGGGCGGCACGAACGTCTCCGGCGGACAGCGCCAGCGGCTCTCGATCGCCCGGACGCTGGTGCAGCGGCCGGAGATCTATCTGTTCGACGACTCCTTCTCGGCGCTGGACTACGCCACGGACGCGGCGCTGCGCGCGGCGCTCCAGCGGGAGACGGCGGGGGCGACGGTGGTGATCGTCGCGCAGCGGGTGTCGACCATCCGCGACGCCGACCGGATCGTGGTGCTGGACGAGGGCCGCGTCGTCGGCACCGGCAGCCACCACGAGCTGATGGAAGGCAATGAGACCTACCGGGAGATCGTCCTCTCCCAGCTGACGGAAGCGGAGGCCGCGTAATGGCCGGGCCTGGCGGACGCATGATGGCGGGCGGGGCGCCGACCGAGCGGTCCATGGACTTCAAGGGGTCCTCGAAGCGGCTGCTGAGGCGCTTCGCCGCGGAGAAGTCGACCCTGTATCTGATGCTGGCGGCCATAGCGGTGAGCGTGGCGCTCTCCGTGGTCGGCCCGAAGATCCTCGGCAGGGCCACCGACCTGGTGTTCGCCGGGATCGTCGGCGGCCGGATGGACCCGGGGGCCACGAAGGAGCAGGCCGTCGAGGGCATCCGCCGGACCAACAGCGGTCTGGCGGACATGCTCTCCTCGGTGGACTTCGTCCCGGGACAGGGGATGGACTTCGACGCCATCGGCCGGGTGCTGCTGATGGCGCTGGCCGTGTACGTCGGCGCGGGGCTGCTCATGCTGGTGGCGACGCGGCTGTCGATCCGGGTGATCAACCGGGTCGTCTTCCAGTTGCGCGAGGACATCCAGACCAAGCTGGCGCGGCTGCCGCTGTCGTACTTCGACAGCCAGAAGCGCGGCGAGGTGCTGAGCCGCGCGACCAACGACATCGACAACATCTCGCAGACGATGCAGCAGACGATGGGCCAGCTCATCAACTCGCTGCTGACCATCGTCGGCGTGCTGGTGATGATGTTCTGGATCTCGCCGCTGCTGGCGCTGGTCGCCCTGGTGACGGTGCCGCTGTCGGTGGTCGTCGCCACGAAGGTCGGCAAGCGCTCGCAGCCGCAGTTCGTCCAGCAGTGGAAGGTGACGGGCAAGCTCAACGCCCACATCGAGGAGATGTACACCGGCCACACCCTCGTGAAGGTCTTCGGCCGTCAGGAGGAGTCCGCGCGGGACTTCGCCGAGCAGAACGAGGCGCTGTACGAGGCCGGGTTCAGGGCACAGTTCAACAGCGGGATCATGCAGCCGCTGATGATGTTCGTGTCGAACCTGAACTATGTGCTGATCGCCGTGGTCGGCGGGCTGCGGGTCGCCTCCGGGGCGCTGTCGATCGGTGATGTGCAGGCGTTCATCCAGTACTCCCGGCAGTTCTCCATGCCGCTGACCCAGGTCGCCTCGATGGCGAACCTGGTGCAGTCCGGGGTGGCGTCGGCCGAGCGGATCTTCGAGCTGCTCGACGCCGAGGAGCAGACCCCCGACCCGGCGAAGGGCGACGCCGCCTACCCGCGGGAGCTGCGTGGCAACGTCGCGCTGGAGAAGGTGTCGTTCCGCTACGACCCGGAGAAGCCGCTCATCGAGGACCTCTCGCTGAGCGTCGATCCGGGCCACACCGTGGCGATCGTCGGCCCGACCGGGGCCGGCAAGACGACGCTGGTCAATCTGCTGATGCGGTTCTACGAGGTGACCGGCGGCCGCATCACGCTCGACGGGGTCGACATCGCGTCGATGTCCCGCGACGACCTGCGGGCCGGGATCGGCATGGTCCTCCAGGACACCTGGCTGTTCGGCGGGACCATCGCGGAGAACATCGCGTACGGGGCGCCCGGCGACGTGAGCCGCGAGCGGATCGAGGAGGCGGCGCGGGCGGCCCACGCCGACCGTTTCATCCGGACCCTGCCGCAGGGCTACGACACGGTGATCGACGACGAGGGCTCGGGCGTCAGCGCGGGCGAGAAGCAGCTCATCACCATCGCGCGGGCGTTCCTGTCCGACCCGGTGATACTCGTCCTCGACGAGGCCACCAGCTCGGTCGACACCCGGACCGAGGTGCTGATCCAGAAGGCCATGGCGCGCCTCGCGCACGGCCGTACCAGCTTCGTGATCGCCCACCGCCTCTCCACGATCCGGGACGCCGACGTCATCCTGGTGATGGAGAACGGCTCGATCGTCGAGCAGGGCACCCACGACGAGCTGCTGGAGGCGCACGGCGCCTACGCGCGGCTGTACGCGGCGCAGTTCGCGCAGGCGGTCGCCGAGGTCGACTAGCCGGGCCTTCCGTGCTCCCGCGGCTGCCGGGGCTCGCGCGTCGGGGACGACGCGTCAGTCCAGGTAGCCGCGGAGCTGGTCCGCGTAGGCGTGGTCGCGGAGTCTGGAGAGGGTCTTGGACTCGATCTGGCGGATGCGCTCGCGGGTCACGCCGAAGATGCGGCCGATCTCCTCCAGGGTGCGCGGGCGGCCGTCGGCCAGTCCGTAGCGCAGCTGGACGACCTTGCGTTCGCGCTCGTTGAGGGTGGAGAGCACCGCCTCCAGGTGCTCGCGCAGCAGCAGGAAGGCCGCGGACTCCACGGGGGACGCGGCGTCGCCGTCCTCGATCAGATCGCCCAGGGAGACGTCGTCCTCCTCCCCCACGGGGGCGTGCAGGGAGATGGGTTCCTGGGCCAGGCGCAGCACCTCGCCGACGCGTTCCGGGGTGAGGTCGAGCTGGGCGGCGACCTCCTCGGCCGTCGGTTCGTAGCCGCGTTCCTGGAGCATGCGGCGCTGGACACGGACGACCCGGTTGATGAGTTCGACCACGTGGACGGGGACCCGTATGGTCCGCGCCTGGTCGGCGAGGGCGCGGGACATGGCCTGGCGGATCCACCAGGTCGCGTACGTGGAGAACTTGTAGCCGCGGGCGTAGTCGAACTTCTCGACCGCCCTGATCAGGCCGAGATTGCCCTCCTGGACCAGGTCGAGCATGGTGAGCCCGCGTCCGACATAGCGTTTGGCGACGGAGACCACGAGCCGGAGGTTGGCCTCGATGAGGCGGCGTTTGGCCGTCCGGCCCATGACGACGAGCCGGTCCAGGTCGACGGCGAGGCGGGTGTCGGGGTCGGGGGTGCGGGCCAGGCGTTCCTCGGCGAAGAGGCCGGCCTCGACGCGGCGGGCCAGTTCCACCTCGTCGGCGGCGGTGAGCAGCGGGATGCGGCCGATCTCGCGGAGGTACTGGCGGAACAGGTCGGAGGAGGGCCCTGCGGTCTCCGGCCGGGCCCGGGGCTCCGGCGGTTCGGGGAGCCCGGAGTCCTCCATGGCGGCCTCGGGCGGTTCGGACGGCTCGGCGGGCTCCGGCGAGTCCGAGTCCGGTACCTCAGCGGCGGCCTCCGGCGGGTCCAGGTCCGGGTCCGGTACCTCAGCGGCGGGCTCCGGCGAGTCCGAGTCCGGTACCTCAGCGGCGGGCTCCGGCGGGTCCGGGTCCGGGTCCGGCACCTCAGCGGCGGGCTCCGGCGGGTCCGGGTCCGGGTCCGGCACCTCGGCGGCCGGCGGCGGGGCCGCGTCCGGCATTTCGGCGGGCTCCGGCGGGTCCGGGTCCGGGCGGGCGGCTCGGACCGGCGGGGGGTCCACCGCTGTCTCGGGGTGGCGCGCGGCCCGGTTCTGCGCGGGGAGGGCCGGGACATGCCCGGTTTGGGTCACGGTCCGGGTCTGCACGGGGGCGACCTCCAGGTGATCGCTGCCGGACCGCGGGACGGGGGCCACCGCTCGGTGGGCCGGCCGCGTTCCGATGACTCCTGCACCGCTCCCCAGTGTGGGGTACGACACACAGCCACCACGAGGGGCGTGCGGGCACTTTCTGGGGGCGGGGCGGGCCGTCAGAGCGCGGCGGCGCCGTGGCTGCGCAGCGACTGGGCGTACTGCTGGAGGACCCAGACCTCGTTCTGCGCGGCGGCCAGGTGGTCGGGGGCGACATTGCTGCCGAGGCGCGCCAGGCTGCCCTGGACGTCGGCGATGCGGCGGTCGACGGCGCGCAGCCGGACCTTGACCAGGTGCTCGCCGGCGTAGGTCTCGTCGATGGACTTGCCGTGGAAGACCTCGACGGCCAGCTCCGTGATCAGCTTGCGGACCGATTCGTTGGGGGTCGCGTCGAGCACCCGGACCAGGTATTCGCGGTTGTCGGCGAGGCCCGACTCGGCGCCGCCGGCCTCCGCGACGCACTCGCGCACGGCGGCGTAGGGCGGGGCGGTGAACTCGTCGGCCCCGTAGGCGTCGAAGGCGGGCGAGACCAGCTCGGGCCGTTGCAGGGCGAGCTTGAGCAGCTCGCGCTCGGTGCGGTGGGCGGGGCTGCGGAGGTTGAGCGCGGGGCCGGAGTGGGCCACCGGGGCCGGGGCCTCCTGGTGGCGCGGACCGCCGCGCCCCGTGGACGCGGGGCCGCGCCGGTCGCCGCCGCGTCCGCGGGCCCACTGGGCGAGCTGGTTGACCCGGTGGACGACGTACTCCTGGTCCAGGATGCCGACGAGGCCGGCCAGCTGGACGGCGACCTCGCGCTGCATGCTGCCCGTCTTGATCTTGGCGACGACGGGGGCGGCCTCGTCCAGGGCGGCGGCCCGGCCGGCCGGGGTCTCCAGGTCGTAGCGGGCGACGATCTGGCGCAGGGCGAACTCGAAGAGCGGGGTGCGCGGCTCGACCAGGTCGCGGACGGCGTCGTCGCCCTTGGCCAGGCGCAGATCGCACGGGTCCATGTTGTCCGGGGCGATCGCGATGTAGGTCTCGGCGGCGAACTTCTGGTCGTCCTCGAAGGCGCGCAGGGCGGCCTTCTGGCCGGCCGCGTCCCCGTCGAAGGTGAAGATCACGCGGGCGCTGCCGTTGTCCATGAGCAGCCGGCGCAGGATCTTGATGTGGTCGCCGCCGAAGGCGGTGCCGCAGGTGGCGATGGCGGTGGTGATCCCGGCGAGGTGGCAGGCCATCACGTCGGTGTAGCCCTCGACGACGACGGCCCTGCTGGACTTGGCGATGTCCTTCTTGGCCAGGTCGATGCCGTACAGCACCTGGGACTTCTTGTAGATCGGGGTCTCGGGGGTGTTGAGGTACTTCGGCCCGTTGTCGTCGTCGCGCAGCTTGCGGGCGCCGAAGCCGACGATGTCGCCGGAGGTGTCGCTGATGGGCCACATCAGCCGGCCCCGGAAGCGGTCGATGGGGCCGCGCCGGCCGTCCTGGGAGAGGCCGGAGGTGATCAGCTCGCGGTCGCTGAAGCCCTTGCCGCGCAGGAAGCGGGTGAGGTGGTCCCAGCCGGCCGGGCTGTAGCCGATGCCGAAATGGGCGGCGGCGGCCTGGTCGAAGCCGCGCTCGGCGAGGAACTTCCGACCGATCTCGGCCTCGGGGCCCTCCAGCTGCTGGACGTAGAACGCGGCGGCCGCCTTGTGCGCCTCGACCAGGCGGATCCGCTCGCCGCGCTGGTGGGAGGGGTTGTAGCCGCCCTCCTCGTACCGCAGGGTGATCCCGGCCTTGGCGGCCAGCCGCTCGACGACCTCGGTGAAGGTGAGGTGGTCGATCTTCTGGACGAAGGCGATCGTGTCGCCGCCCTCCTGGCAGCCGAAGCAGTGGAAGAGGCCCTTGCTCGGACTGACCTGGAAGGAGGGGGACTTCTCGTCGTGGAAGGGGCACAGTCCCTTGAGGTTGCCCCCGCCCGCGTTGCGCAGCTGGAGGTACTCGGACACGACGGCGTCGATCGGGACCGCGTCCCGCACCGCCTTCACATCGTCGTCATTGATCCTGCCTGCCACGAGTGAAGTCTACGGGTGGGGTCGGACGGTCCGGCCGCCGCCGGGTGCGATCCGGCCCCGGGCCCCGTCCCCGCCGGCCGGGGCGCGGGCGGGGCCCGGGGCCGGGGCGGATCCGGCTCAGACCAGTGATTCCAGGGGCACCGAGGGGTCGGCCAGGGCGTCCGGGTCGACCGGGCTGCCCACCCTGATCAGCTGCTGGACGGTCTCGGTGACGTCCCACACGTTCACGTTCATCCCGGCGAGCACCTTGCGGTCCTTCAGCCAGAACGCGATGAACTCGCGCTTGCCCGCGTCGCCCCGGATCACCACCTGGTCGTAGGAGCCGGGCGGGGCCCAGCCGGAGTACTCCAGGCCGAGGTCGTACTGGTCGGAGAAGAAGTACGGCACCCGGTCGTAGGAGACCTCCTGGCCCAGCATCGCGCGGGCCGCCGCCGGGCCGCTGTTCAGCGCGTTGGCCCAGTGCTCGACGCGGAGCCGGGCGCCGAGCAGCGGATGGGCCACGTTGGCGACGTCGCCGGCCGCGTAGATGTGCGGGTCGCTGGTGCGCAGCGAGGCGTCCACGGCGATCCCGCCGCCTTGTTCGCGCGGGGCGACGGCCAGGCCCGCGGCCTCGGCGAGCGCGGCGCGCGGGGCGGCGCCGATCGCGGCGAGGACGTCGTGGGCGGGGTGTTCCTCGCCGTCGTCGGTGCGGACCGCGAGGACCATGCCGTCCTGGCCGACGATCTCGGTGAGCCGGCCGCCGAAGTGGAAGCGGACGCCGTGGTCGCTGTGCAGTTCGGTGAAGATCTGGCCGAGTTCGGGTCCGATGACGCGGTGCAGCGGGGTCGGCTCCGGTTCCACGACGGTGACCTCGGCGCCGTAGCCCCGGGCCGCCGCCGCGACCTCCAGTCCGATCCAGCCGGCTCCGGCGATCACCAGGTGCCCGTTGTCCCGGCCGAGGGCGGCCAGCACGTGGCGCAGCCGGTCGGCGTGGGCGAGGCGGCGCAGGTGGTGGACGCCGGCCAGGTCCGTGCCGGGGATGTCGAGGCGGCGCGGTTCCGCGCCGGTGGCCAGGAGCAGCTTGTCGTAGCGGACGACGGTGCCGTCGCCCAGTTCCACGGAGCGGGCCTCGCGGTTCAGCGCGGTGACCGGCTGGCCGAGGTGCAGTTCGACCTCGGCACCCGCGTACCAGCCCGTCTCGTGGACGAAGACGCTGTCGCGGTCCTCCTTCCCGGCCAGGTAGCCCTTGGACAGCGGCGGGCGTTCGTAGGGGTGGTCCCGCTCGTCGCCGATCAGGATGACCCGGCCGCTGAACCCCTCCGCCCTGAGCGTCTCGGCGGCCTTCGCCCCGGCCAGCCCTCCGCCCACGATCACGAACGTCCGATGTGCGTCAACCACTTGATGCCTCCTCGGTGCTTGCTGCGCGGCGCCAACTGCGAGCGTCCCGCACGCAGCGTAATGGCGAAAGGGGGTGTGACCCGATCAGGTCACGCCCAGTGGTCGCCCCGGGTCCGGCGGACCCGCCGCCGCGCCTTTCGACGAGAACGCAAAGGTGTCCGCAGGGCGGGCGGAGAGGACCGGGATCCGGCTACCGTGAGGGTCCGGCCGGTGCGCACCTCACTCGCGGCGCGCCGGGCGGTGTGTACGTGGAGCGCTCGGGGGACGCATGTTACGTATCCACTTCACCAGCGAGGACCTGACCAGGCTGCGCGTGGCCGGGGGTCCCGATCCCATGTGGGAGCTGGTGCTGTCGCTGCACCTGCTCCAGAACCGGCAGGCGGCGCTGGTCTTCGACCCGTGGCGCCGGGAGGTCCGCGCGGGGCTCGCGCGGGCCGGACTGACCGACACGGTGGCGGACCTGGCCCGGCTCTGCCCGTTCGCCACGTACTTCCCGGACTTCCTGACCCCGGGGCAGGGCGTCACGGAGCTGGAGACCGGGATCGACCGGGTGCTGTCGACCCCGGTCCCCCGGCTGGCCGGCGAGGTGTCCCAGCTGTACGGGCCGGGCCGGATGCCCTCGGGGGCGCGGCGGCTGGCCGAGGGCGACCGGGGCGCGCTGGGCCGGCTCGGGGACGCGCTGCGCCGCTATTACGCGGTGGCGGTCGCCCCGTACGCCGGGGTGATCCGGGCGGCGGTGGAGGCGGACCGGCCGGTCCGGGCGCAGGCGGCGCTGGACCGGGGCAGCGACGGGCTGCTCGCGACCTATCAGCCGGATCTGACCTGGCGGGACGAGAACCGGGTGCTGGAGGCGCCGTATCCGGTGGCGAGCGAGAAGTGGCTGGACGGGCGGGCGCTGACGCTGATCCCGGCGTTCTTCTGCGTCCGTCATCCGGTGGCGCTGGCCGATCCGGGGCTGGACCAGGTCCTCGTCCATCCGCTGACCCCCCGGCCGGGCTGGCTGGAGCGGGCCGGGGCGGACGGGGACGAGCGGGGGGACGCGGTCCGGCCGGCGGTGGCGCAGTTGGTCGGGCACACCCGGGCGGCGGTGCTGGAGGTGCTGGAGCGGCCGATGAGCACGACGCAGCTGGGCGCGGTGCTGCGGCTGGCGCTGTCGACGGCGAGCCGGCACGCCTCGGTGCTGCGGGAGGCGGGGCTGGTCGTGTCGGAGCGGCGCGGGCCCTCGGTGGTGCACCGGCGGACGCCACTGGGCGACGCGCTGATGGACGGGGTGTGTCCGGCACCCGCCGCCGGGGCGTCCCGGCGGGAGGCGCGGGCGGCGGTGCCCGCCGGGCAGGTCAGCGGGGGCGGGTGGTGAGGGTGCGGTGCAGGGTGCGGGCCGAGGCGTCGGTGAGCGCGGCGATCTGGTCGACCAGGACGCGTTTGCGGGCCCGGTCGTCCGGGGCGGACTCGTAGAGGGCGCGCAGCTGCGGTTCCAGGCCCTCGGGGGCGCGGGCGGTCAGCGCCGCCGCCAGTTCGGCGATGACGATGCGCTGGTCGGCGCGGATCGCCTCCTGTTCGGCGCGCTGCATCACATAGCGGTCGGCGACCGCCTTGAGGACGGCGCATTCGTTGCGGGTCTCGCGGGGGACGACGAGCGCGGCCCCGTAGCGGGTGAGCCGTCCGCCGCCGTAGGTCTGGCGGGTGGCGCTCTCGGCGGCCAGGCAGAAGCGGCCGATGAGCTGGCTGGTGGCGTCCTTCAGCCGGGCCTGGGCGACGGCCGAGCCGTCGTAGCCGTGCGGCCACCACTCCTGGTCCATGAGCCGGTCCAGGGCCTCGGCCAGTTCGGCCGGGTCGGTGCCGGCGGGGACGTACCGTCCGACGGCGACGTCCCAGATCGCGCGGCGTTCGGGCTCGGCGTCCAGGCAGTTGGGGTCGATGTGTCCGGCGTGCAGCCCGTCCTCGAAGTCGTGGACGGAGTAGGCGACGTCGTCGGACCAGTCCATGACCTGGGCCTCGAAGCAGGTGCGGTCCTCGGGGGCGCCCTCGCGGAACCAGCGGAAGACGGGCAGGTCGTCCTCGTAGACGCCGAACTTCGGTGAGCCGGGGGCGGTGGGGTGGGCGCCCCGGGGCCAGGGGTACTTGGTCGCGGCGTCGAGTGCGGCGCGGGTGAGGTTGAGGCCGACGCTGACGAGGTCTCCGGTGCGGGTGTCGGGCACGAAGCGCTTGGGTTCCAGGCGGGTGAGCAGCCGCAGCGACTGGGCGTTGCCCTCGAAGCCGCCGCAGTCGGAGGCGAAGTCGTTCAGCGCCTGTTCGCCGTTGTGGCCGAAGGGCGGGTGTCCCATGTCGTGGGAGAGGCAGGCGGCCTCGACGAGGTCGGGGTCGCAGCCGAGCGCGGCGCCGAGTTCCCGGCCGACCTGGGCGCATTCCAGGGAGTGGGTGAGCCGGGTGCGGGGGCTGGCGTCCCAGACGTGGCTGCGGGTGCCGGGGGCGACGACCTGGGTCTTCCCGGCCAGCCGGCGCAGCGCGGCGGAGTGCAGCACCCGGGCGCGGTCGCGCTGGAAGGCGGTGCGGCCGGGCCGTTTGTCCGGCTCGGGGTCCCAGCGCTCGGCGTCGGCCGGGCCGTAGGGCGCGGTGCCGTGGTCCTGTCTGCCGGCTGTGGGGTGTGTGGGCTGGGTGCCGTCCATGGCATCGACAGTAATCCGCGCCTCTGACGAACGGGCCGCGACGGCGGCCGTACGGCTCAGGCGGGGGCCGGGAGGCGGGCGGGCGCCGGGGCGCGGTGGTCCCGCCCGGGGCCGGGCTGCCACGGGTCCGGTTCCGTAAGGGCGCGGTCGTAGCGGTGGAGCAGCAGCCGGGCCATCGCCGGATGCGCGCCGAGCGGTTCGGCGGCGATCCAGGGCGCCCGCTCGGCCGCGGCGGAGGCGAAGCGTCCGGGGGCGGTGAAGTACGAGGCGACGGCAATGCGGCGGTGGCCCCGGGCGGCGAGCGCGCGCAGGGCGGCCGGGACGGTGGGCGCGGCGGCGGAGGCGTACGCGGGTACGACGGGCACTCCGCCGAGCCGTTCGGCCAGCAGGTGGGCGGTGCGGCGGGTGTCGGCGGCGGACTCGGGGGCGCGGGAGCCGGCGGCGGCCAGCACCACGGCGCTGTTGCGGTTGCCGTCGTCCGAGGTCCGCCAGCCCGCCTCGGTGAGCCGCCCGTGGAGCGCCTCGACCAGCAGGGGGTGCGGCCCGAGCGGGGCGGCGCGGCGGGTGCGCACGGCGGGCGCGGCCTCGGCGGCGCGCGGGATGTCGTGCGTGACGTGGTGGCCCCGGCCCAGCAGCAGCGGGACGAGGACGGCCTCGCCGCCCCGGAGCCCGGCCAGGGTGTCGGGCAGCAGCGGGGCGTTCAGCTCGATGTGGCCGAGCCGGACGTCGAGCCCGGGGCGCAGTTCCCGCACCCGGTCCAGCAGCCGGGTCACGGTGTGCAGGGCCCGGGGGTCGCGGCTGCCGTGGGCGACGGCCACGAGGGCGGGGGCGCGGGGCGGCAGTGGGTGCGGCCGGGTACGGGGCGCGGGGCGCGGGCCCTGCGGCGCGACGCGGCCGAGTGCGGCACCGAGCTCGGCGCCGATGCGCGTGAGCAGGTGCGCAGTGCTGTCGAGGGGCGGGGGCTCCGGGGCTGCCGAGGGGTTCATGGACCGAGGGTGCCGGGCGTGGGTTGCCGTCGCGTTGCGTGCCGGTCACGGGAGCTTTCGGACCGCCTCACGGGGCGCTCCGGACCGCCGTCAGCCCCGGGGCGTGTCCGGGGGGTGTCCGGGGCGTCCCGTCGTACGCCCGGAGGGCGTCGCGGGGCGGGCGCGGGCGTCCGGACCGGCCCGGGTCGTCAGATCGTGAAGAGGCGTTCGATGACCTCGGCGACGCCGTCCGCCTCGTTGCTGGCGGTGTGGACGGGGACGGCGGCGAGGACGGTCGGGTGGGCGTTGGCCATGGCGTAGCCGGTGCCCGCCCAGGTGAGGACGGTGAGGTCGTTGGGCATGTCGCCGAAGGCGATGACCTCGGCGGCGGTGATGCCCCGGGCCGTGCAGAGGAGGTCCAGGGTGCCGGCCTTGGTCACGCCCGGGGCGCTGATCTCCAGGAGTCCCCGGCCGCCCGAGTGGGTCAGCTGCACCTCGTCGCCGGTGCCGCGCCGGGCCGCGGCGAGCAGGGTGTCGGCGTCGAGCCGGTCGGACCAGGCGAGCAGTTTGGTGACGGGCGCCTCGGTCAGCCAGAGGTCGGCGAGGGAGGGGACGGGGAGTTCGGCGCCGGCGTCCTCGGACAGCCGCAGCCGGTAGGCGGGTTCGTACAGGACGTGGTTGCCGGTCTCCAGGGCGAAGCCCACCTCGGGCAGTGCGGCGGCGAGCGCGTCGGCCACCCGGCGGGCGAGGGGCAGGGGCAGGACGCGGGAGGAGACGATCGTGCGCGTGGCGATGTCGTAGACGAGGGCGCCGTTGCTGCACACGGCCGTGCCGGTGAGGCCGGTGGCCTCGGCGAGCCGGTCGACGAAGCGGGGTGGCCGGGCGGTGACGATGACGATCTCCGTGCCGGCCTCCTCCGCCGTGCGCAGGGCGCGCAGCGTGCGGGGCGACACGGTGCCGTCGCCGCGCAGGAGCGTGCCGTCGAGATCCGAGGCGATCAGTCGTGGGAACACCATCGGGTGATGCTATCGGCGGCCGGGGCCGGAGAACCCTTTCGGCCGTCAGTTCGTCCGTCACTGGGGGGTGGTGCGGCGGAGCGCCGCCCCGGTGACGAGGGGACGGTGCCGGATGCGGTGGAGGCCACGGGGCGGCCGGGCGGTGCGGGAGCGGCTGCGGGGGGCCGGGGCGCGGGTGCGTGGGGCGGCCGTGCGGTGCGTGCCGCGGACCCGGCGCGGGCGGCGGCGGGCCGTTCAGGGGGTGGTGGCCGCGTGTGTGCTGGCGCTGGCCCCGGCCACCTGGCTGCGTCTGGCCGCCGAGGGGCGGACCGGGACGGCGGCCGAGGCGCCGGCCCGGGACGTGGCGGTGGTGTTCGGCGCGGGGCTGTGGGACGGGAAGCCGTCCCCGTATCTGGCGCGGCGGCTCTCGGCGGCGGCCGGGCTGTACCGGGAGGGCAAGGTGCGGGTCGTGCTGGTGACCGGTGACAACAGCCGGGCGGAGTACGACGAGCCGGACGCGATGCGCGCCTATCTGGTGGCCCGGGGCGTGCCGGATGCCCGCGTGGTCAGCGATTTCGCGGGCTTCGACACCTGGGACTCCTGCGTCCGGGCGAAGAAGATCTTCGGGGTCGACCGGGCGGTCCTGGTGAGCCAGCGCTTCCACATCCGGCGGGCGACGGCGCTGTGCCGGGCGGCGGGGATCGACGCGTACGGCGTCGGCGTCGACGACGTCCATGACGCGACCTGGTACTACGGCGGGACGCGCGAGGTGTTCGCCGCCGGGAAGGCGGCGCTGGACGCGCTGTTCGCGCCGGACCCCCACTTCCTGGGGCCGAAGGAGCCGGGGGTCCGCGAGGCGCTGGCGGGGGCCGCCGCCCGGTGAGGGCGCCGGCGGCGGCCCGGGTCAGAGCGAGGTGACCGGTGCCGTCTCGGCGGAGACCCAGCCCAGGTAGCGGGCGCTGCCCCGGACCACCGGGAGCGCGATGACCTCCGGGGTGTCGTAGTCGTGTACGCGCTCGATGTGGGCCTCCAGCTCCTCGTACCGTTCGGCCGTCGTCTTGAGGAAGAGCTGCCACTCCTCGGCGGTCTCGATGCCGTTCTCCCAGCGGTAGACGGAGGTGACGGGCCCGGAGATCTGGACGCAGGCGGCGAGCCGGGCCTCCACCACGCCCTGGGCGAGCGTCCGGGCCTTCTGCTCGCTGTCCGTGGTGGTGAGCACGGTCAGCCAGGTGGACGGGGTCTGGGTCACGGTCGGTCTCTCCTCGGTCCGGGCGGCGGGTCCGTCTCGATTGTCGGTCCTGCCGCCCGGATCCGCGGCTCAGGCGGCGTACGGGTGGGCGGTCCTGGCCTCCTTCAGGGCCCGGCCCCACCACAGCAGTTGGTCCAGGAGCGACTTGGCGGCGGCCTCGGGGACGGCCGGGTCGCGGTGGCGGCCCTCGTCGTCGAAGAGGGCGCCGGCGTTGTGGAAGGAGACGGTGTCGCGGATCGAGACGCTGTGCAGTTCGGCGAAGACCTGGCGCAGGTGCTCGACCGCGCGCAGACCGCCGGAGATGCCCCCGTAGGAGACGAACGCCACCGGCTTGGCCTGCCATTCGGCGCGGTGCCAGTCGATGAGGTTCTTGAGCGGGGCGGGGTAGGAGTGGTTGTACTCGGGGGTGACGACGACGAAGGCGTCGGCGTCCGCCAGCCGGGTCGAGACCTCCGCGAGCAGCGCCCGGTCCTCGGGCCCGGGGCCGTAGGAGAGGGCGGTCGGCAGGTTCAGTTCGGCGACGTCGAGCAGATCGGTCGTGAGGCCGGGATGCTCCTCGGTACGGGAGAGGAACCAGTCGGCGACGACGGGGGCGAAGCGCCCCTCGCGGTTGCTGGCGAGGATGACCGCGACTTTCAGCGGGCCGGTCGGGGATGCGTCGTTGGCCGGGTTTCCGGCTGTGGTGAGGTCCATGCCGAGAGGTTCGTACATCAAGTTCGGTTGAGGTCAAGCGGCGGCTCGCGGTGCGCCGGAGGCGCGGTGCCTCGCCGCCTTTTCCGGGTGTGCGTACGCCGCCTACGGTGGGCGCCATGACGACTCCCTCCGCCCCGCTCCCCTACGCCGAGTTCGACGGGCGGCCCGCCACCGAGGACGATCTGCGGGCGATGGCCTTCGCCGGGTTCGGGCACTTCACCGCCATGCAGGTCAGGGGCGGCCGGGTGCGCGGGCTCGCCCTGCATCTGGAGCGCCTGGACTCCGCGCACCGGGAGCTGTTCGGGCTGCCCCTGGAGGGCGACCGGGTGCGGGAGCTGGTCCGGCGGGCGATGAAGGGCGCGGGGGCGGTGGATGCCTCGGTGCGGGTGTACGGGCTGCGGGCGCCGGACGGGGCCGGGGCGCTGCCGGTGGTCACGGTGCGCGGACCGGCGCGGATGGCACCGGAGCCCACGAGCCTTCTGCCGGTGCCGTACGCGCGCACCGCGCCGCACCTCAAGCGGGCCGGCGACTTCGGGCAGGTCCACTCCGGGCTGCTGGCCCGCCGGGCCGGGTTCGACGACGCGCTGCTGACCCTGCCGGACGGCGAGGTGACCGAGGGCGCGATCACCAACATCGGATTCTGGGACGGCACCTCGGTGGTGTGGCCGCAGGCCCCCGCGCTGCTGGGCATCACGATGGCGCTGCTGGAGCGGGGGCTGCCGGGCGCGGGCGTTCCCTCGGTGCGCCGGTCCGTGACCGTGGAGGGGCTGGGCGGCTGCCGCGCGGCGTTCGTCACCAACTCGCAGGGCATGGCGCCGGTCGCCCGGATCGGGACGGCCCGGTTCGCCGTCGACGAGGAGCTGATGGGCCGGCTGGCGGCGGTGTACGAGGCGGTCCCGGCGGACGAGATCTGAGGGCCGCGCCCCGGTAAGGGCCGCCCGGCCCGCTCCGACGATCCGCCCCCACCGGGCCCAGGGGGGGTGGGCCCGGTGGGGGCGGTGGCCGGGGGCGGCGGTGTCGCACCGTCCCGTGGGGGGTGTGCTTCATGTGCCCGCCCGCGGCCGGGTCATGCGCGTCGGCGGGAACGTTTTCTTCGCGGCGGCCGTCACCCGATCGGCACCCGCTGCCGGACCGGCCGCCCCATGGCCCGGATTCACCGCTGTGACCTGCGGTCATGCCGGTTGGCAAGGAAGCGGCGCCGGTCCGGTCGGGTGAAAGCTGACCCGGTGTCAGCGCGCGTCGGCGGCGGGGCGGCGGTTGGCTCGGAGCAGGACACACCAGCCCGCGCCGTCCCGCTCGGAGGAACTCCTCATGCGCCGTCCTGCCCGCCTCGTGACCGGCACCGCCGCCGCCGCCCTCACCGCCGCCGCGCTCGGCCTGGGTGCCGCCGCCCCGTCCGCGTACGGGGAGCCGGCCGCGTCCCTGGAGTTCACCCCGGCGAGCGCCGCCCCGGGTGCCGTGGTCACGGTGAACACCTCGGCGTGCGGCGGCGACACGGCCGCCACCGGGGACGCGAAGGCCCTGGACGCACCGGAGTTCCCGCTGGCACCGGCCACGCTCCAGGAGGTGCTGGCCGGGACGTTCACCATTCCGGGCAACGCCGAGCCGGGGCCGTACCGCATCGGCGTGGACTGCGCGAACGGCAAGCGGGCCACCGGCGAGATCGAGGTGCGGGCGGCCGGCACCCCGTCCAAGGACTCCCCCGGCGCGGCGCGGTCCGCCGGGGACCGGCCCGGCGAGGACGCGGCCGGCCAGGGCGCGACGGACCGCGCGCCCGGGTCCGGGGACGCGGCGGACGACGCCTCCGGGAGCGGTCTGCCCTCCGACGCGTACGGCACCGAGCCGTCGGCCGGGCTCGACGAGGCCGAGGCTGAGGGTTCGGCGCTGGTGCCGGACGCCCCGGACGCCGCCGGCCTGTCCTCGTCCGAGGACTGGGCGAGCCCGTCGCAGCCCCCGAGCGCGCCCGGTCGCGCGAGTTCCTCCCCCGGCCGCGACGACACGTCCTCCGGCCACGAGACCCCGGCCGGCCGCCACCCCTCGGCCGAGCCCACCGCCCCCACGGGGCACGTGAGGACCGGTGTCGGCGGCAGCGTCGGCCCGGACACCACCCAGATCGCGGCGGGAGCCGGCGTTCTCGCCGCGACCGCCGTCGGCGGAGCCTGGCTCCTGCGTCGCCGGGCGAGCGGCACGCGGGACGGCTGACGGAGACTTCCACCTCTCCGTGACCGCCCGGTCCCGTCCCGGTGGCCCCGCGCCACCGGGACGGGCCCCTCTCCCCCGTCCGGCACTCGTCTCCCGGAGGACGACCGTGTCCCAGAAGGCCAAGGGCTGGCTGCTCGTCGTCGCGGCGCTGGCCGGTCTCTGGCTGATCCGCAACGGGGCCGGCACCCAGCTGACGCCGCCCGCCCCGGCCGCCGCCGACGCGTTCGCCGCCGGCCCCGGGCTGCTGCCCGGCTCCCCGGTCGCGGCCCCGCTGAAGCCCTCCGCGCCGGTGCGCATCAGGATCCCCGCGATCCGGGTGGACGCCCCGATGATGCGGCTCGGGCTCGGCCCTGACGGCAGCCTCGACGTCCCTCCGGCCGGGAACACCGACATCGTCGGCTGGTACAAGGACGGCACCCCGCCCGGCGCCAAGGGCACCGCGATCGTCGCCGGCCACGTCGACAACGCCGACGGGCCCTCGGTCTTCTACGACCTGGGCGCGATGAAGAAGGGCAGCGCCATCGAGGTGCTGCGCCAGGACGGCCGCACCGCCGTCTTCACGCTCGACGCGATCGAGGTGTACGAGAACGAGGACTTCCCCGACCGGCGGGTCTACGGAGCCTCGGAGCACGCCTCGCTGCGGCTGATCACCTGCGGCGGCGGCTTCTCGTCCGCGACGGGCTACCGGGGGAACGTCGTGGCGTACGCCCATCTCACCGGGGTGCGCTGACCGGACCGCCCGGGGCCGTGCCGCTCAGGCGTGCCACTGGTCGAAGGCGAGCTTCGCGACCAGGGAGAACACGACGACCAGCAGCACGCCCCGGACGAACTCGCTGCCCCGGCTGAGCGCCATCCGCGCCCCGAGCAGCCCGCCCGCCAGGTTGAACACGGCCATCAGGGCGGCCAGCTGCCACAGCACGTTGCCCTGGTAGGCGAACATCGCGAGGGCGCCGCCGTTGGTGCAGACGTTGACGATCTTGGCGGTGGCGGAGGCCGTCACCAGATCGAGGTGGAGCACCGCGGTCAGCGCCAGCACCAGGAAGGTCCCGGTGCCGGGCCCGAAGAGCCCGTCGTACAGTCCGATCCCGCCGCCGACCAGGACGATCGCGGTGACGGTGCGGGCCCGGGTGACCTTCGGAGCCGTACCGTCGCCGGAGGCCCGGCCGAACTGGGGCCGCAGCATCACGAACGCGGCGACCGCCAGCAGCACCACCATGATCACCGGGCGCAGCACCTCACTGCTGATCCCGGCGGCGAAGAAGGCCCCGGTCATCGAGCCGGCCAGGGCGGCCAGACCGATCCGGACGGCGGTGCCGACGCGGACCGGCGCCTTGCGGGCGTAGGTGACGGCGGCGCCCGAGGTGCCGACGATGGCGACGGCCTTGTTGGTGCCGAGGACCTGGGCGGCCGGCAGGTGCGGCAGGCCGAGCAGCAGTGCCGGCAGCAGGAGCAGCCCGCCGCCCCCGACCACGGCGTCGATCCAGCCGGCCGCGGCCGCGGCGAGGCACAGCACGACCAGGGTGGTCAGGGTGATGTCAGGCATGTCGGCGACTGTATGGAAGGGGCATGTATCGCGTCCAACCGTGGGCGAAAGCTTGAGCTACATCTGAGCCCGGGGCGGACCGCGCAGGCCGAAGGCCCCTCCCCCGGCCCTCACAGACGGCGGTCCGGGGCGCTGAGCGCACGGTTCCTCCCGGGAAACAGCGGGGATCCGGCCGGGTAACACCCTCCCGGCACGCTTCCTGGCATGAGGACACGGACGTGGTGTCCGCCGAGCGACGACGGAGGCCCTTGAGATGCCGGAGTCCCCTTCCCCGACCGACCGAACCTCCACCGCGACGCCCGTGCCGACGATCGTGGTCGTCGGGCACGGCATGGTCGGCCAGCGCTTCCTGGAGTCCCTCGCCGAGCGCGGGCTGACGGCCGCCGAGGGCACCGCCCGGGTCGTCGTGCTCTGCGAGGAGCCCCGCCCCGCCTACGACCGGGTGCGGCTGACCTCGTACTTCGCGGGGCGGACCCCCGAGGAGCTGTCGCTGGTCGAGGACGGCTTCATGGAGCGGCACGGCTTCGAGCTGCGGACCGGCGATCCGGCGGTGTCCGTGGACCGGGCGGCGCGCACGGTCACCGCGCGGTCCGGGGAGGTCCTCGCGTACGACACGCTGGTGCTGGCCACCGGCTCGTACCCGTTCGTCCCGCCGGTCCCCGGCAGGGACGGCACGGGCTGCTTCGTCTACCGCACGATCGAGGACCTGCTCGCGATCGAGGCGTACGCGAGAACGGCGACGACCGGCGCGGTGGTCGGCGGCGGACTGCTCGGGCTGGAGGCGGCGGGCGCCCTGAAGGGCCTGGGGCTGGAGACCCATGTGGTGGAGTTCGCGCCCCGGCTGATGCCGGTCCAGGTCGACGAGGGCGGCGGCGCGGCGCTGCTGCGCACCATCGAGGAGATGGGGCTGACCGTCCACACGGGGGTCGGCACCCAGGAGGTCCTGACCGGCGAGGACGGCGCGGTGACCGGGATGGCGCTCTCGGACGGCTCCGCTCTCGCCACGGACCTGGTGGTGTTCTCGGCCGGGGTCCGCCCCCGCGACCGGCTGGCCCGGGAGTGCGGGCTGGAGGTCGGGGAGCGCGGCGGCATCGTCGTCGACGAGGCGTGCCGCACCTCCGACCCGGCGGTCTTCGCGATCGGCGAGTGCGCGCTGGCCGCCGACGGCCGGGTGTACGGGCTGGTGGCGCCGGGCTACGAGATGGCGCGGACGGCCGCCGAGGTGATCGCGGGCGAGGAGGCCGCGTTCACGGGCGCCGATCTCTCGACGAAGCTGAAGCTGCTCGGGGTGGACGTGGCGTCCTTCGGCGACGCGCACGGCACCGCCGAGGACTGCCTCGACGTGGTGTACGCCGACGCCCGCTCGGGCGTCTACAAGAAGCTCGTCATCGGCCGGGACGGCACGCTGCTGGGCGGGGTGCTGGTCGGGGACGCCGAGCAGTACGGCACACTGCGCCCGCTGACCGGGACGGTGCCGCCGGTCGCCCCGGAACACCTCGTCCTGCCCGCCGGGGCCGGCGCCCCGGTCGCCCTCGGCCCGTCCGCGCTGCCCGACGAGGCGGTGATCTGCTCCTGCCACAACGTCACCAAGGGCGCGATCCGCGCGCACACCGCCCTGCCCGAGGTGAAGAAGTGCACCAAGGCGGGCACCGGCTGCGGCAGTTGCGTCAAGGTGATCGGCCAGTTGCTGCCGCAGAGCCGGGACCGGGGGCTGTGCGGCTGCTTCGCGTACACCAGGAGCGAGCTGTACGAGATCGTCCGCACCCTCGGGATCACCTCGTACGCGGAACTGCTGGACTCGCACGGGCGGGAGGAGGCGCGCGGCGGCGACGGCTGCGAGATCTGCAAGCCGGCGGTCGGCTCGGTGATCGCCTCACTGGCCCCCACGGTCGGCGCCAGCGGCTATGTCCTGGACGGCGAGCAGGCCGCGCTCCAGGACACCAACGACCACTTCCTCGCCAACCTCCAGCGCAACGGCTCGTACTCGATCGTGCCGCGCATCCCCGGCGGGGAGATCACCCCGGAGAAGCTGATCGTGATCGGCGAGGTGGCCCGCGACTTCGGGCTCTACACGAAGATCACCGGGGGCCAGCGGATCGACCTGTTCGGCGCCCGGGTGGACCAGTTGCCGCTGATCTGGACGCGGCTCGTCGACGCGGGCTTCGAATCGGGGCACGCGTACGGGAAGTCGCTGCGGACGGTCAAGTCCTGTGTGGGGCAGACCTGGTGCCGCTACGGCGTCCAGGACTCCGTGAAGATGGCGATCGACCTGGAGCTGCGCTATCGGGGCCTGCGCTCCCCGCACAAGCTGAAGTCGGCGGTCTCCGGGTGCGCCCGGGAGTGCGCGGAGGCGCGCGGCAAGGACTTCGGGATCATCGCCACCGCCGGGGGCTGGAACCTGTACGTGGGCGGCAACGGCGGCGCGACCCCGCGCCACGCCGATCTGCTCGCCCAGGACCTGTCCGACGCCGAACTGGTGCGGCTGATCGACCGCTTCCTGATGTTCTACATCCGCACCGCGGACCGGCTGGAGCGCACCTCGGCCTGGCTGGAGCGCATCGAGGGCGGCCTGGAGCACGTCCGGGACGTCGTCGTGCACGACTCGCTCGGGCTCTGCGACGAGCTGGAGCGGATGATGGCCGACCACGTCCGCGGCTACCGCGACGAGTGGGCCGAGACCATCAACGACCCGGAGCGGCTGCGCCGCTTCGTCACCTTCGTCAACGCGCCCGACGCGCCCGACCCGTCGGTGAGGTTCGTCCCCGAGCGCGACCAGGTCAAGCCCGATCTGGACATCCTCGCGGGCCCCGTCCTCGCCGTCCGCACCCTCGAAGGGACCCCCTCCTGATGACGACAGAGACGATGACCCCGCGGACGACGGCCCCGCGGCCGGAGCGGGCGGCGAACGGGGCCGTGCGGCTCGCGGCCGGGGACGGCTGGCTCACGGTGTGCGACCGCTCGGTGCTGACGCCCGGCCGGGGGGTCGCGGTCCTGCTGCCGGACGGCCGGCAGGTGGCGCTGTTCCTGGACCGGGCGGGGCGGGCGTATGCGATCGACAACCGCGACCCGTTCACCGGGGCGTACGTCCTCTCGCGCGGGCTGGTCGGCTCGGCGGGCGGACAGCCCTTCGTCGCCTCGCCGCTGCTGAAGCAGCGCTTCGACCTGGCGACGGGGGCCTGCCTGGACGACGACGAGGTGTCCGTCCCGGTCTTCGAGGTCCGCGCGGACTGAACGCGGCGCGTTCACCGCGCGTTGCCGCTCCGTCAACCGCGTCCCTCTACTGTCCTGACGTTCGACCCGCCGGCCGACCGGACCGGCGGGCCCTCACTCACCCGTGGAGTGATCGTGGAACGTCGGACCTTCCTTCGCACCGCCGTGATCGGCGGCTCGTCCGCGGCCTTCGGCGGCACCCTGTGGCGGGGTGCCGCCTTCGCCGGTCCCGCCCAGCCGGCCACCGGCCCGTACGGCGCGCTCCAGGCGGCCAACGGCAACGGAATCCTGCTGCCGGCCGGCTTCACCAGCAGGATCGTCGCCCGCTCGGGGCAGACCGTCCCCGGCACCTCGTACGCCTGGCACAGCGCGCCCGACGGGGGCGCCACGTTCGCCGACGGCAGCGGCTGGATCTACGTCTCCAACGCCGAGGTCTCCTCCGG
Source organism: Streptomyces sp. NPDC001515 (assembly GCF_053597115.1). Taxonomy (NCBI): domain Bacteria; kingdom Bacillati; phylum Actinomycetota; class Actinomycetes; order Kitasatosporales; family Streptomycetaceae; genus Streptomyces; species Streptomyces sp. NPDC001515. Next base: position 931 of record NZ_JBSFHN010000058.1, on the reverse strand, counting down.
CAGCGGCGGCGGGGCGAGCGCGGTGCGCTTCAACGCCTCCGGTACGGTCACCTCCGCCTACCGGATCCTGTCCGGCACGAACAACAACTGCGCGGGCGGTCGCACCTCGTGGAACACCTGGCTGTCCTGCGAGGAGGTCAGCCGCGGCTTCGTCTACGAGACCGACCCGTGGGGGGTGAACGCGGCCGTGCAGCGCCCGGCGCTGGGGCGCTTCAAGCACGAGGCCGCGGCGGTCGACCCGGACCACGGATACGTCTACCTCACCGAGGACGAGACGGACGGCCGCTTCTACCGCTTCCGCCCCACGACCTGGGGCGACCTGTCCGCCGGCACGCTCCAGGTGCTGGTGGCGGGGACCGGCACCTCGGGCCCGGTGACCTGGTCGACGGTCCCCGACCCGGACGGCTCGCCCACCCAGACCCGCTACCAGGTCGCGGGCGCCAAGGTGTTCAACGGCGGTGAGGGCTGCTTCTACGCGGCGGGCACCTGCTGGTTCACCACGAAGGGCGACAACCGGGTGTGGGCGTACGACGCGAACGCGTCCAGCCTCTCGCTCGCCTACGACGACTCGCTGGTCACGGGCGGCAGCGCCCCGCTGACGGGCGTCGACAACGTCACCCGGTCGGCCTCGGGCGATCTGTACGTCGCCGAGGACGGCGGGAACATGGAGATCTGCCTGATCACCCCGGACGACACGGTCGCCCCGTTCCTGCGGATCAGCGGCCAGTCGGGCTCGGAGATCACCGGCCCGGCCTTCTCCCCGGACGGCAGCAGGCTCTACTTCTCCTCGCAGCGCGGGACCAGCGGCAGTTCGTCCGGCGGCATCACCTACGAGGTCACGGGGCCGTTCCGCGGCTGAGCGCCCGAACCCCGGCCGCGCGGCGTCCGCACCCGCGCCCCGCCCCAAGGAGGACCGCACGCGGGGGCCGGG
>NZ_JBSFHN010000057.1:0-33572 GCF_053597115.1 Streptomyces sp. NPDC001515 | reverse complement strand
GACCAGCGTCAGACCGACGTACTCCAGAGCACCCTGCCCCCGGTCCCGCCGCCCCCGCAGCCGCGCACCCGGCAACCGCACACTCGTACGCGGCATACCCCGCCGCACCCGACGACGCAACTCCCCCATGAATGGCATGGTTTCGACCCTACGGGGCAAAGGGCGCGACGTCTTGGGCCCAGGGCCCCAACCCTGAGCCCCGCCCATCGGGCCCGTGCGGGGCGCCCGTTCAGACGTGCCGGTCGATCCGCACCCGCGCACCGGGGCGCAGCCCCCACGTGGCCATCGCCCCGGCCTCCGACTCGATCACGTGCCGGGCCCGCAGCCGGGGGAGCCCCAGCCGGCCGGGCTTCATCGTGTGCACCGCGAGCACGGTGAACTTCCGGTCCAGATAGGCCACATCGATCGTGAACCGCATGCGGAAGGAGTGCACGCTCCCGCACGGGGTGATCAGCAGGGCCCCGTCCACCCCGTCCTGCCCGAGCAGCCCCCGGGCGCGGTGCCGGTACGAGGCCGCGATCCGCAGCGGCACCTCCGTCTCCCGGTCCCCGTCCGTGATCGTCAGCGTTCCTGTTCCATTGCGCCATCGAGCCATGGCCATGACGGTAGCGCCACGTGACGGCCTCTGGGCCCGTAACCGCCCGCAGTGGGCCCCAGGGCCCATGACCCGTCTCCGCACGCGCCCTAGGGTCGATGACGTGTACGCCATCCTGATCGGGGTCGCCGCCCTCTGGGGGGCCGCGACCGGACTGCTGGTCCCGCGCGCCGCCTACCGGTTCTCCGTCGAACCGGAGGAGCCACGGCGGGACACCTGCCCCGCCGGCCACGCCCTCACCGGGCCCGCCGGGGGCTGGCTGGGCTCCACCCGCTGCGCCACCTGCGCCGAGGTGGGAGCGGCCGTCTCCGTACGCACCACCGCCGGGACGGCCGCGCCCGAACCCGCCGCCGCCGCACCGCGCGACGCCGGCGCCGATGCCGAGGCGACCGCCGGGGACAAGGACGGGGCGCCGTCCGCGGCCCCCCGCCGCGACGGCCGCTACGCCCCGCGCCTCCTCGCCCCCGTCGTCACCGCCCTCGGCTGCGCCGCCCTCGCCGCGGCCACCGGGACCCGCCCCGAACTCGTCGTCTGGCTGCTGCTCGCGCCCGTCGGCGTCCTCCTGGCGTCCATCGACCGCCGCGTCCACCGGCTGCCCGACCAGCTGACCCTGTCGGCGGCGGGCGCCGCCGCCGTCCTCCTGGGGGCCGCCGCGCTGCTGCCCGAGCACGCGGGCAGCTGGCTCTCCGCGCTCCTCGGCGGGGCCGCCCTCGGCGCCTTCTACTTCGTCCTCTTCCTCATCAACCCGAACGGCATGGGCTTCGGGGACGTCAAGCTCGCCCTCTCGCTGGGCGTCGTGCTCGGCTGGTACGGCTGGGCGGTCGTGTTCGCCGGGGGGTTCGCCGGGTTCCTGTTCGGCGCGCTGTACGGGCTGGTGCTCGTGATCATGCGGCGCGCCGGGCGCAAGACGGGCATCCCGTTCGGCCCGTTCATGATCGCGGGCGCGCTGCTCGGTCTGCTCTTCGGCGCACTCGCCGCCTGACACGCCGGGGCCGCCGCGAAACGCGGTCGCGGGTGTCCGCGCCCGGCTGCGACGATGCGCCGTATGACCGACACCCCCCGCACCGCACGGACCGTTCTGACACCCGCCGAGCGGGAACGCTTCGACGCCCTGGTCGCCGAGGCCGACGCCGTCTCCGTGGCGGCGTGGGACTTCTCCTGGCTCGACGGGCGGGCCACCGAGGAGCGCCCCTCCTGGGGGTACGCCCGCGCCATGGCCGAACGCCTCGGCCGGGCGCACGCCGCGCTCGACATCCAGACCGGGGGCGGCGAGGTGCTGGCCTCCGCGCCGAAGCTGGCCCCGCTGACCGTCGCCACCGAGGGCTGGCCGCCCAACGTCGCCCGCGCCACCGCCCTGCTGCACCCGCGCGGAGCCGTCGTCGTCGCGGACGCGGACGAACCCCCGCTGCCCTTCGGCGACGACGCCTTCGACCTCGTGGTCAGCCGCCACCCGGTCACCACCTGGTGGACCGAGATCGCCCGCGTCCTGGCCCCCGGCGGCACGTACTTCTCCCAGCAGGTCGGCCCGGCCAGCGTCTTCGAACTCGTCGAGTTCTTCCTCGGCCCGCAGCCGCCCGAGGTACGGGGCCGGCGCGACCCGGAAGCCGCCCGCGCCGCCGCCGAGGCCGCCGGGCTCGACGTCGTCGATCTGCGGCTGGAACGGCTGCGCACCGAGTTCCTCGACATCGGCGCCGTCGTCTACTTCCTGCGCAAGGTGATCTGGATGGTCCCCGGCTTCACCGTCGACGCCTACCGCGACCGGCTGGAGGCCCTGCACCACCGCATCGAGACCGAGGGGCCGTTCGTCGCCCACACCACCCGCTTCCTCATCGAGGCCCGCCACCCGTGACGGCCCGGCGGCCCCGGGAGAACCGGCGCCACCGAGTGAGCGGGCGCCCCCTCCCCGGGCGCCGAAGAGTGGCACCCTGGTCACCAGGGGAGGGAGCGCGCGATGACGGACGGCAACGGCGGGGGCGCGGGACGCGGCGCGAGGCAGGGCGGCTCCGAATGGCTCGCGGGGGCCAGGATCGTCGGCGTGCTCGGCGTCCTCTACCGCCCCGAAGGCCCCATGGGCGAGCCCGAGGCGGTCGCCTTCCTGCTCTCCGACGGCCAGTCCGTGCTGCTGACCTGCGCCTCGGACGGCAGTCTGCACATCGGCGCGGGCGCCTGGCCCGACCTGCCCGGCTGGTGCGTGCCCGCCGCGCAGTGGGCGTACGCCCCGATGGCCTCGCTGCCCCGGCCGCCCGACGGCGGATGGACCGTGCTGCGCACCGAGGAGCGCGCGGACGCGTGGGGCGCGGTCCAGGAGGCCGTCATCCACTGCGAGGGCGGCCGGTTCGTGGTGACCGGCGGCGACACGGTCTCCCTCCGCTTCACCCGGGGCCACCGGGGCGCACCCGCCACGCACTGACCCCGGACGCCCGCCGCACCCGGCGCCGCGCGGAATGTGCACATCCTGTGTACGTCCTGGGAGCCGATCGGGCGTCAATACGGCGCCCGGGGACGTCCGTGCAGTTCAGAACGGTGCGGAAGGCCGGATTCTGTGTCCGCAGCGCAGTTCCGCACATTCGGAGAGTAATTATTTCGCGTCGTGGCACGCAGCATCACTTACGAAGGGTTATGGTGGAAACCCCCCCTCGGGCCGGTCCGTAACCCCCCCCACGGACCGGCCCGTTTTTTGTGCCCTAACCCCGCCCGGCCCAGATGTTGGTTCCCTCGGTGTCCACGGCGAAGGTGTCGATCTCCCTCAGTTCGTCGGCGGACAGCTCCGGCCCGGACAGCGCCGCGACGTTCTCCTCCAGCTGCGCCACGCTCGACGCCCCGATCAGAGCCGACGTCATGCGCGGGTCGCGCAGCACCCAGTTGAGCGCCAGCTGGGCCAGCGACTGGCCGCGGCGGGCGGCGATGTCGTTCAGCCCGTTCAGCCGGCGCACCACCTCGTCCGAGAGCAGGTCCGGGTCCAGGGACTTGCCCTGGGTGGCCCGCGAACCCTCCGGGATGCCCTTCAGGTACTTCCCCGTCAGCAGCCCCTGCGCGAGCGGCACGAAGGAGATGCAGCCCATGCCGGCCGCCTCCAGGGTGTCCAGCAGCCCGTCGTCCTCGGTCCAGCGGTTGATCATCGAGTAGGACGGCTGGTGGATCAGGGCCGGCACCCCCATCTCCTTCAGCAGCCGGGCCGCCTCGGCGGTCTGCGCGGAGGTGTACGAGGACACCCCCGCGTACAGCGCCTTGCCCTGCTGCACGGCGGAGGCCAGTGCCCCCATCGTCTCCTCCAGCGGGGTGTCCGGGTCGAAGCGGTGGGAGTAGAAGATGTCGACGTACTCCAGGCCCGTGCGCCGCAGCGAGGCGTCGAGCGAGGAGAGCAGGTACTTCCGGGAGCCCCACTCGCCGTAGGGGCCGGGGTGCATCTCGTAGCCCGCTTTGGTCGAGACGATCAGCTCGTCCCGGTAGGGGGCGAAGTCCTGGGCGAAGATCTTCCCGAAGTTGAGCTCGGCGGAGCCGGGCGGCGGCCCGTAGTTGTTGGCCAGGTCGAAGTGGGTCACACCGAGGTCGAAGGCGCGGCGCAGGATGGCGCGCTGCGAGTCCAGCGTGCGGTCGTCGCCGAAGTTGTGCCAGAGGCCGAGGGAGACCGCGGGGAGCTTGAGGCCGCTGCGGCCGGTGCGGCGGTACTCCATGGAGTCGTACCGGCTGCCGGCGGCCACGTAGGGGGAGGAGGAATCAGTCACGTTTCCCTCCTTATCACGGACTTGTGACAGGCCGGGTTGGGCCGGTGCGGGGCCCGAGCAGTAATGTGGCGGCTTCGGGACTGCCACGGCACGGCGGGGCGACGGCCCCCTTCCGGTGCGGCGATCCGATCCCCAGGGGGCAGCCCGGGGCACAGGGGCGGGCGGCCCCGCACGGAACCGAGAGGTGGACTCAGTGAACTTGCGCGACCTGGTGTACGGGCTCTACGCGCGCCGGGTGGAGGCCCGCCTCGACCACGCCCAGGTGCCCAAGCACATCGGAGTCATCCTCGACGGGAACCGGCGCTGGGCGAAGGCGTCCGGGGGCACGACCGCGCAGGGCCACCAGGCCGGCGCGGACAAGATCAAGGAACTGCTCGGCTGGTGCAGCGAGACCGACGTCGAGGTCGTCACGCTGTGGATGCTCTCCACGGACAACTTCGACCGGCCCGAGTCGGAGCTGATCCCCCTCCTCGGCATCATCGAGAACACCGTGCGCGACCTGGTCGCCGACGGCCGCTGGCGCGTCCACCACGTCGGCACCCTCGACCTGCTGCCCGCGCACACCCAGACCGTCCTCAAGGAGGCCGAACAGGCCACCCTGGGGGTCGACGGAATACTGGTGAACGTCGCCGTGGGCTACGGCGGCCGCCAGGAGATCGCGGACGCCGTGCGCTCCCTGCTCCTGGAGCACTCCGAGAAGGGCACCTCGTTCGAGGACCTGGCCGAGATCGTCTCCACCGACCTGATCTCCGAGCACCTCTACACCCGGGGCCAGCCCGACCCCGACCTGGTGATCCGCACCAGCGGCGAACAGCGCCTCTCCGGCTTCATGCTCTGGCAGAGCGCGCACTCCGAGTACTACTTCTGCGAGGTCTTCTGGCCGGCGTTCCGCCGGGTCGACTTCCTGCGGGCGCTGCGCGACTACGCCGCCCGCCACCGCCGTTACGGCGGCTGAACCTCTTCGTCCGGACGTGGCCCGATCGGCATGGGGCGGCGCGTTCGAGGGCATACCCCAGACAGGTCGACGTCCGGTCGCCAACCAGGCGGACGTCGTGTCCAAGTGAGCGGCTCCCAGTCCGCTCGCCCGGGAGGCCCTTTGCACACGAAGGACCGTACATACAGTGCGGCTGACGCGGAGGGCCGGCGCTCGGCCCGCGCAAGGTGGCCGGAGCCCGGTCCGTCCTCTCCTTTTGGGATGCTCCGCGACGCCGTCGCACCCCAACCTCTTCCGAGGGGGTACGTCCTTCCGTGGTGACCAGCACAAAGCGCCGCATGCCCGACCGGCGCACCTACGTTCTCGACACCAGCGTCCTGCTGGCCGACCCCAACGCCCTGACCCGCTTCGACGAGCACGAGGTCGTGCTCCCGATCGTCGTGGTCACGGAGCTGGAGGCCAAACGGCACCACCCCGAACTCGGGTACTTCGCCCGCCAGGCCCTGCGCCTGCTGGACGACCTCCGGGTCCGGTACGGCCGGCTGGACGCCCCGATCCCCCTGGGGGACCTGGGCGGGACGCTCCGTGTCGAGCTCAACCACTCCGATCCCGGCGTCCTTCCCGCCGGCTACCGGTTGGGGGACAACGACGCACGGATCCTCGCCGTCGCACGCAACCTCCAGGCCGAGGGGTACGACGTCACGGTCGTCTCCAAGGACCTGCCCCTGCGCATCAAGGCGTCCTCCGTCGGCCTGCTCGCCGAGGAGTACCGGGCCGAACTGGCCGTCACCGATTCCGGCTGGACGGGCATGTCCGAACTCACCCTCGGCGCTGAGCAGGTGGACCTGCTCTTCTCCGAGGAGACGCTGTACGTCCCCGAGGCGGCCGAACTGCCCGTCCACACCGGACTGGTCCTCCAGTCCGAACGGGGCAAGGCGCTCGGCCGGGTCACGGCGGAGGGCAACGTCCGGCTCGTCCGCGGCGACCGGGAGGCCTTCGGCATCCACGGCCGCAGCGCAGAGCAGCGCATCGCCCTGGACCTCCTGCTGGACCCGGAGGTCGGCATCGTCTCGCTCGGCGGCCGGGCCGGCACCGGGAAGTCCGCGCTGGCGCTCTGCGCCGGCCTGGAGGCGGTGCTGGAGCGCGGCCAGCACAAGAAGGTGATGGTCTTCCGGCCGCTGTACGCGGTGGGCGGGCAGGAGCTCGGCTATCTCCCGGGCAGCGAGGCCGAGAAGATGAGCCCCTGGGCCCAGGCGGTCTTCGACACGCTCTCGGCGGTGTCCGGCCGCGAGGTGATCGAGGAGGTGCTGGGGCGCGGCATGCTGGAGGTTCTGCCGCTCACTCACATCCGGGGCCGGTCCCTGCACGACGCGTTCGTGATCGTGGACGAGGCCCAGTCCCTCGAACGGAACGTCCTGCTGACCGTGTTGTCCCGGATCGGGGCGAATTCGCGGGTGGTGCTCACCCATGACGTCGCCCAGCGGGACAACCTCCGGGTCGGCCGCTACGACGGCGTGGTGGCCGTCGTCGAGAAGCTGAAGGGGCATCCGCTCTTCGCCCATGTGACGCTCACGCGTTCGGAGCGCTCCCGTATCGCCGCACTGGTGACCGAAATGCTGGAGGACGTCCAGATCTAATACGCCTTGCGCACGTTGAGCCGCCCGGCGGGCCGAAGAGCCTAGCCGGGCGGCCACGTGTTGCGGCACCTTTTCCTCGATTCACGTGCGCCAAACGAGGTGTGAGCTTTCACACGCAAGAGAGAATTGCTTCGCGGCGGGACGTTCCGGCAGAGTCTTGCTTCCGTCAGGCCCCGCATACGGCACACCGGCACCTTCACAGGCGCCACGCACCACACAACTCAACAATCGCCGTCCGTATGCCGCCCGCGAGCACCACGCGGCGCTCCCTCCGGGGAGTCGCCCACCGGGCCCGTGCCTCCCGTGACCCAAGCAGTAGGGAGGCCAGTGCCAGGGGCACGATTGCGCCCGCGAGGTCACCTAAGCGGGCGATGCTGGAAGGACACCGTGTGAGCCGGATTTCGGTCCGGGGGTTCGCCGTGGCATCCGCCACCGCGGTCACCACCGTAGGCGCCGTCGTCGGCGTTGCGTCGGGCAGCACTCCCGCTGCCGATGACAACAACTTCGAGGCGACCGCAGCCGACACCACGCTGCTCGCAGACATCCCCGCGGGCCAGCAGGCCCAGGTGCAGACCGCTTCCCTGACGCAGCAGGCCGACGCCCAGGCGTCCGCGGCCGACGCGGCGGCGAAGAAGTCCGCCGAGGAATCCGCCCGCGTGCAGGCCGCCAAGGACGCCAAGTCCAAGAAGGCGGCGGCCGAGGAGAAGCTGGAGAAGGACCGGAAGGCCAAGGAGGACGCCGCGCGCGCCAGCCGGTCCGCGGTCCGCAGCGCCTCCGCGTTCGCCACCCAGGGCTCGTACACCGTGGCCGAAGTCCAGGCGATGGCCCGCCAGATGATCCCCGGCGACCAGTTCCAGTGCTTCAGCAACATCGTGAACCACGAGTCGAGCTGGAACTACCGGGCGAGCAACCCGTCCTCCGGTGCCTACGGCCTCGTCCAGGCGCTGCCGGGCTCGAAGATGGCGTCCGCCGGTGCCGACTGGCAGACCAACCCGGCCACCCAGATCAAGTGGGGCCTGAACTACATGGACAGCCGCTACGGCAGCCCGTGCGGTGCCTGGTCCTTCTGGCAGGCCAACCACTGGTACTAGGAACCCGAGAGGTTCCGGTCTCAACCTCGCGAAGCCCCTCACCGTCCTTCGGTGAGGGGCTTCGCGCGTGTACGGTCGGGGAGCCGTTCTTGTGGAGCGGTGGGGAGAGCGGACGGGGGTAGAGGAACCGAATGTCGAAACTGCCGGGGTGGCTCGGACAACTGGGCGAGGAACTCACCAGACTGGGGGAGCGCCTGGAGGAACGGCGGGCCGCCGAGGAGGACATGCCCCCGTCCGGCGGACTGTCCGATCCCGTCCCGCCGCCCGCGAAGGACGCCGCCGCCGTCACCGGCACCGTGCCGGCGCCGCCCGCGTACGCCCCCGCCGTCACCGCCCGCCCGGATCCGGTCGCCGCCATTCCCTGGGGCATGCGCGTCGCGGCCGAGGCGGGCTGGCGGCTGCTGGTCCTCGCCGGCACGCTCTGGGTGCTGATGCGGGTCATCAGCGCGGTGCAACTGGTGGTGCTGGCCTTCGTCGCCGCGCTGCTCGTCACCGCGATGCTCCAGCCGACCGTCGCCCGGCTCAGACGCTACGGTCTGCCGCGCGGCCTGGCCACCGCCGTCACCGCGGTCCTGGGCTTCGTCATCATGGGCCTGGTCGGCTGGTTCGTGGTCTGGCAGGTCATGGACAACATCGACACCCTCTCGGACAAGGTGACGACGGGGATCGACGATCTGAAGAACTGGCTGCTGGACAGCCCGTTCCATGTGACCGACAAACAGATCAACAACATCGCCAAGAACCTGAGCGACACCATCGGCACCAACACCGAGGCGATCACCTCCGCCGGGCTCCAGGGCGTCACCGTCATGGTGGAGCTGCTCACCGGGATGCTCCTGGCGATGTTCTCCACGCTCTTCCTGTTGTACGACGGCAAGCGCATCTGGCACTGGGTGCTCAGGCTGGTGCCCGCCCAGGCCCGGCCGGGCGTCGCCGGGGCCGGACCGCGCGCCTGGCGGACCCTCACCGCCTATGTGCGGGGGACCGTCATAGTCGCGCTGATCGACGCGATCTTCATCGGGCTGGGGATCTACTTCCTCAATGTGCCGATGGCCGTGCCGCTGGCCGTGTTCATCTTCCTGTTCGCCTTCATCCCGCTCGTCGGGGCGGTGGTGTCCGGGGCGCTCGCGGTGGTCGTCGCGCTCGTCACCGAGGGCGTCTTCACGGCCCTGATGGTGCTCGTGGTGGTCCTCGCGGTGCAGCAGATCGAGGGCCACATCCTCCAGCCGTTCATCCTGGGACGCGCGGTGCGGGTGCACCCGCTGGCCGTGGTGCTCTCGGTCGCCGCCGGCGGCATGATCGCCGGCATCGGCGGCGCGGTCGTCGCCGTCCCGCTGGTCGCCGTCACCAACACCGTCGTCGGCTATCTGCGGGCGTACGGGCAGGAGGAGGCGCTGCGCAACTCGCCGCCGCCGCACGGCGCCACGGCCCTGGACACGGCCCCCACCCCGGCGCCCGGCTCACCGCCCGAGGACATCGACGACGGCAGCGACGAGGAGCCCGCGGCGCAACCGCCGAAGGCACGCTGACCGCAGACGCGGAAGGGCCCCGGCCGTCCCCCTGGAATCCAGGGGGACGGCCGGGGCCCTTCGCCGGTGTGCGGGTCCTACTCGGCGAGCACGCCCTCGGCGTCGAGGGTCACGCCCACCGCCTGGATCACCGCGGCGATCTTGACGGCCTCCTGGACGGTCTCGCGGTCCACGCCGGCCTTGCGGAGCACCTGCTCGTGCGAGTCCAGGCACTGGCCGCAGCCGTTGATCGCGGAGACGGCGAGCGACCACAGCTCGAAGTCGACCTTCTCCACGCCCGGCTTGCCGATCACGTTCATCCGCAGCCCGGCGCGGAGGTTGCCGTACTCCGGGTCCGACAGCAGGTGCCGGGTCCGGTAGAACACGTTGTTCATGGCCATGATGGCGGCGGCCGACTTCGCGGCGGTGTACGCCTCCGCGGAGAGGTTGGCCTTCGCCTCCGGCTCCAGCTCCTGGAGCACCTTCGGCGAGCGCGAGGCGATCGCGCAGGCCAGGACGGTGCCCCAGAGCTGCTGCTGCGGCAGTTCGCTGTTGCCGATGACGGAGCCCAGGTTGAGTTTCAGGTCCTTGGCGAAGTCCGGTATGGCGGACTTGAGTGCGTCGAGAGCCATGGTCGGATCAGCTCACTCGCCCGCGAGGAGCGCGACCGGGTCGAGGGTGTTCTCGCCCTTGGTCCAGTTGCACGGGCACAGCTCGTCGGTCTGCAGGGCGTCGAGGACCCGCAGGACCTCCTTGGGGTTACGGCCCACGGAACCGGCGGTCACCATCGTGAACTGGATCTCGTTGTTCGGGTCGACGATGAAGACGGCGCGCTGCGCGAAGCCGTCCGCGCCCTCGATGCCGAGGTCGCGCATCAGCTCGTGCTTGGAGTCGGCCATCATCGGGAAGGGCAGGTCGGTCAGGTCCGGGTGGTCCTTGCGCCAGGCGTGGTGCACGAACTCGGAGTCACCGGAGAAGCCGAGGATCTGCGCGTCACGGTCGGCGAACTCGTCGTTCAGCTTGCCGAACGCGGCGATCTCGGTGGGGCACACGAAGGTGAAGTCCTTCGGCCAGGCGAAGACGACCTTCCACTGACCCTCGTAGGTCTTGTGGTTGATCTGCTCGAATTCCTTGCCGCTCTCCAGCGAGACACAGGCGGTCAGGTCGAACTCGGGGAACTTGTCACCGACAGTGAGCACGCGCACTCCTTGCAGCGTAGGAAGACCCTTTTTGGGGGACTTCCTGAGGGTTGGACGGTCTCCACCTTGGCACAGAGTGCATTGATCGCGGAAATAGCTACACTCGGTCGTGATGATCGGAGGTGCCTATCAGTGGCCCAGTCCATACCGGGCAACCGGCCCAAACAACCCAGCCTCTCGCAGCTGCGCGCCTTCGCGGCCGTGGCGGAACATCTGCACTTCCGGGACGCGGCGGCATCGATCGGGATGAGTCAGCCCGCGCTCTCCGGCGCCGTCTCCGCACTGGAGGAGGCACTGGGTGTCCAGCTCATCGAGCGTACGACGCGCAAGGTGCTGCTCTCGCCGGCCGGCGAGCGGCTCGCGGTCCGGGCGCGGGCCGTGCTGGCCTGCGTCGGCGAGCTGATGGAGGAGGCCGAGGCGGTCCGGGCGCCCTTCACCGGGGTGCTCCGGCTCGGGGTCATCCCCACCGTCGCCCCGTATCTGCTCCCCACCGTGCTGCGCCTGGTCCACGAGCGCTACCCGGACCTCGACCTCCAGGTGCACGAGGAGCAGACCGCCTCGCTGCTGGAGGGACTGGCCGCCGGGCGGCTCGACCTGCTGCTGCTCGCCGTCCCGCTCGGCGCGCCGGGCGTCACCGAGATCCCGCTCTTCGACGAGGACTTCGTGCTGGTCATGGAGCGCGACCACTGGCTCGGCGGCCGGCAGGACATCCCGCGCGAGGCCCTGCGGGAGCTGCCGCTGCTGCTGCTCGACGAGGGGCACTGCCTGCGCGACCAGGCGCTCGACATCTGCCGCGAGGCCGGACGCACCGAGGGCACCCCGGTCACCACGACCGCCGCCGGGCTCTCCACGCTGGTGCAGCTGGTGGCCGGCGGACTCGGGGTGACCCTGCTGCCGCGCACCGCCGTGACCGTGGAGACCGGCCGCAACGAGGCGCTGGCCACCGCGTACTTCGCGGACCCGGCGCCCGCGCGGCGGGTGGCGCTGGGGATGCGGACCGGGACCGCCCGACACGAGGAGTTCGAGGAGTTCGCCGCGGCGCTCCGCGAGGCGATGACGGCCCTGCCGGTCCGCGTGGCGACGGCCGGCCGGAGCTGAAGCGAGGCTCCGGCCGGCCGTCGCGCCGGGACTACTCGCTGCGGAGCCCGTCGGGCCGCATCAGACGCCACAGCACCGGCAGCGACAACAGCGTGACCAGCAGGATCAGCGCCCCGCCCACCCCCGCCATCGGCAGGAACAGGAACCACTCGGTCACCTGCTTGTCCACCATCCAGCACAGCGTCGCGCCCAGCCCCAGACCGCCCGCCACGGCCACCACCAGCCCCACGGCCACCGGGATCGCGGTCTGCCACAGCACCGACCAGCCGAGCGTGGAGCGGCGGGTGCCGAAGGCGACCAGCACCGACAGCAGCCGCTTGCGCTCGCGCAACTGCTCCAGCTGGGAGACCAGCATGGACGCGGCGATCAGCAGCAGCGTCGCGGTCGCTCCGACCTGGAGGCCGTTCTGGATGCTGGCGTACTGCCGGTCGCGCTCCACCGAGTTGAGCGTGACCAGCCGCATCCCCGGGTCGAGCCGCGCGGCCGTGTTGCGGACGTACTCGGCGGCCTCCGGGACGCTCTCGTCCACCCGGATCTGCGCGATCGTCTGGGCCCCCGGCAGGGTCCGCGCGTCGATCGCCCCGGGCGTCACCAGGATGCCCGAGCGCTCCTCGCCGTGCGGATCGGTCCGGGCGGGGACGGTGCGGGTGTCGGCCGGCAGCGTCCAGTGCAGCGGCTTGCCCGAACCGTAGCTGTCGAACTCGATCACGCCACCCTTGCGGGCGGTCTGGTCGACCCAGCCGGCCTGCTCCTTGTCCTTGGGGTGGGAGACGAAGGTGTCGCCGTCCCGGCAGGAGGTGATCCGGGCCAGCTCGATCAGGGTCGCGCAGTCGCCGACGGTGAACGAGGTGGTCGGCTGGATGTCGTCGTCGGCGTACTTCCCCGGCTTCGTGGCGTACGCCTCGACCGTGCCGATCACCTTGGTGACGCCCTTGGTGGCCCGGAACTCCTTGATGGAGCGCAGTGCGGCGTCGCCGCGGACGATCTCGGAGGCGGCATAGAACTGGGCGCGGGACGGGTCCTGCCCGGTGATCCTGTTGAAGTCGTCGTTCATCGCGGCGAACAGCATCTGGAGGGCCACCGCGCCGGCCACCGCGACGGTGACGCCGCTGACCGCGCGGGAGGCCGCGCCGCCGCTCAGCTGGAGCCGGCGGGTGGCCAGCTGCCAGGGCACCGGGCCGCCGCGCAGCCGTCCGGTCAGGGCGTCGACCAGCCACGGCAGCAGCAGAGCCAGCCCGACCAGGACCAGCACCGCTCCCCCGGCGACCGGGTACGGATTGACCGGGCCGTACTCCTCGACCTTGCCGTTGACGACGAAGACCGCGATTCCGGCGACCGGCAGCAGCAGGCGCCACCAGAGCCTGCGCCTGCGGTCGCGGCCGTTGCGCACGACGCCGAGCGGTTCGATGACCACCGAGCGCATCGCCGTCAGGGTGACGAGCACCGCGGTGAGCGGGACCGCGACCGCGATCAGCAGCGCGAGCCGGGCGTCGGGGGAGAGGTCGGAGGGGAAGACGCTGGCGTCCCAGACCTCGACGCGGTCGACGTACTCACGGCCCACCGCGAACAGCGCCACCCCGATCAGCAGGCCGAGCGCCGAGCCGAACAGCGCCTCGCCCGCGGCGATCCGGCGCGTCGAGCGGATGTCCGTCCCCACCAGGCGCAGCGCGGCGAGCCGGCGGTCGCGGCGGTCGCCGCCGAAGCGCACGGCGGTGGCGATGAAGATGGCCACGGGGGCCAGCAGCACCACGCAGACCATGATGCTCAGCACGATGAGGATCGGCGGCATCGGATCGGTCGGGCCGGCGTTGCCGTATCCGGAGATCCGGTGGCCGCCCGACGCCCCGGTCAGGGTGTCGCTGCCGGCGTAGAACCACAGTTCGCCCGGTGAGCGCAGGCCCGCCTGGGAGATCGTGCCGGTCACCTCGTACGGCAGCCGCTCCCTCAGCAGCTCGTTGCCGGGGTCCTTCAGGAGCGTGCCGAGGGCGGGGGAGACCACCATCGTGCCGGGGGCGGGGAAGGCCCGGACGCCCGGCGGGACGACCGGGTGGCCGCCGTCGGCGCGCATCAGGAAGCCGGTGATCGAGCGGTCGTGGTACTCCGTGCTGGCCTCGATCCGCAGGACCGAGGTGTCCGACTTCTTCGCCCCGGCGTCCGGGGACTCCGAGATCTTCGTCTCGGAGCGGGCCTGGTCGCGGGCGGAGCGCTCGTCCAGCATGTGCGGTACGGAGGCGGCGGTGAGCAGCAGGGCCACGCCCAGGCCCACACCGAGCCCGGTGAGCAGGGTCCGTATCCAGCCCTCGCGTCCGCCGCCGGCGGCGAAGCGGATGCCGAGCCAGAGATCGCGCAGCGGTACGGGCACGCGGGTGGGGCGGTCCGGGGCCGGCGGAGCCGTCCGGGGCCGGTCGAGCAGGGTCATCCGGCGTGCTCCAGATCGAGGGCGCGGCCGTCGCGGACGGTGATGTCACGGTCCGAGTAGGCGGCGACGCGGGCCTCGTGGGTCACCAGGACCACGGCCACGTTGGCGGAGCGGGCGGCGTCGGTGAGCAGCTGCATCACGCGCTCGCCGTTGAGGGAGTCCAGGGCGCCGGTCGGCTCGTCCGCGAAGATCACCTTCGGGGAGGCGGCCAGCGCGCGGGCCACCGCGACCCGCTGGCCCTGGCCTCCGGAGACCTCGCCGGGGCGCTTGTCGCCGACGGTGTCGACCTCCAGGCGCTCCATCCACTCCAGGGCGGTGCGCTCGGCGGCCTTGCGGCGGGTGCCGTTCAGCCGCAGCGGCAGGGCGACGTTCTCCACGCAGGTCAGCTCGGGGACGAGCTGGCCGAACTGGAACACGAAGCCGAAGTCGCTGCGGCGCAGCGCGCTGCGCTCGGCGTCGGAGAGCGCGGACAGCTCGCGGCCGGCGTAGGTGATGGTGCCGGAGTCCGGGGTGATGATCCCGGCCAGGCAGTGCAGCAGGGTGGACTTGCCGGAGCCGGAGGGGCCCATCACGGCGACGACCTCACCGGGGTGGACGGAGAACGAGGCCCCGTCGAGGGCGGGGGTCGAGCCGTAGGTCTTGCGCAGATCGCGGGCGCTGAGCAGGGAGCCGTCGGGTATCACGGGGCCACCACCTTCTGGAGCTGGCCGAGCCGGGCCGCGGTCAGTTCCAGCCAGCGCAGATCGGCCTCCAGATGGAACAGCGCGTGGTCGCAGATCAGCTGATCGGCCAGATCGCCCTTGCGCTTGCGGTCGGTGAGGACGCGCATCAGGCGCAGGTGCTCGGAGCGCTGGGCGTCCAGCACGTCGGCGGCGCTGCGGCCGGTGAGCATGGCCAGGACGACCTTGGTGTACAGGGTCGACTGGAGGTACGGCTCCGGCTTCTCGGGCTGCGCGAGCCAGGTGGCGACATCGGTGATCCCGGCGTCGGTGATGGCGTAGCGCTTGCGTTCCGGGCCGCCGTCGGTCTCCACGCCGTCGACCTCGACGAGGCCGTTCTTCAGGAGCCGGGACATCGTCGAGTAGACCTGCCCGTAGTGCAGCGGGCGGTCGTGCCCGAACTTCTCGTCGAAGGTCCGCTTGAGGTCGTAACCGTGGCGGGGCCCGGACTCAAGCAGCCCGAGCAGGGTGTGGCCGATAGACATGGGGAGGACTGTACACGGTGTGTATACCTGCCATGTATACCGGTGGGCGGGGGCCGGACCGCCCCGGGCCGGGCCGCCCGGCACACCCCGCGCCCGGTCAGTCCCGGCCGGGGGCCTCCCGGTCCGGGGGCGCGGGGGCCCGCGCCTCCCGGTCCGTGGGCTCCGGCTCCGGACGCTTCGGAGGGCGGCCCCGGCGCGCGATCGGCGCCGCGCCGCCGGGCAGCCGGCCGGCTTCGGCGAGCGCCCGCCGCAGCAGGAACTCGATCTGCGCGTTGGCGCTGCGCAGTTCGTCCGAGGCCCAGCGGGCCAGCGCGTCGTGCACCGCCGGGTCCAGCCGCAGCAGCATCTGCTTGCGCCGCTGCGGCCCGGACGGCGGCGCGGGGCGCCGCGGGGGCTGGTCGGTCACTGGTAGAGCGTGCCCGTGTTGAGGACCGGCTGCGCCGCCCGGTCACCGCACAGCACCACCATGAGGTTGCTCACCATGGCCGCCTTGCGCTCGGAGTCCAGCTCGACGATGTCCTGCTCGGCGATCCGGGTGAGCGCCATCTCGACCATGCCGACCGCGCCCTCGACGATCTGCTGACGGGCCGCCACGACCGCTCCCGCCTGCTGGCGCTGGAGCATCGCGGAGGCGATCTCGGGGGCGTACGCGAGGTGGCTGAAGCGGGACTCGATGATCCGGACCCCGGCGGCCTGGACCCGGGCGGTGAGCTCGGCGGCCAGCTTCTCGGTGATCTCCTCGGCGTTGCCCCGGAGCGAGAGGCCGCCCTCCTCGTGGGCGTCGTACGGGTACTCCAGGGCGATGTGGCGGACGGCGGACTCGGTCTGGGTGGCGACGAACTCCAGGAAGTCGTCGACCTCGAAGAGCGCCTGGGCGGTGTCCTCGACCTTCCAGACGACGATCGCGGCCAGCTCGATCGGGTTGCCGTACGCGTCGTTCACCTTGAGGACCGCGGTCTCGTGGTTGCGGACCCGGGTGGAGATCTTCCGGCTGGAGGTCAGCGGGTTGACCCAGCGCAGGCCGTCCGCGCGGATCGTGCCCACGTACCGGCCGAAGAGCTGGATGACCCGGGCCTCGCCCGGTGCGACCATCTTCACACCGCCCATGCAGAAGAACGAGGCGAGCGCGAGCAGGATGCCGAGCACGCACACCGGGATGCCCACGGCGTTGTTCCCGTTCGATCCGACGACCCCGCCGACGATCGCGAGGAGGACGCCGACGATCACGCCGATCACCGTCAGCAGCAGCCCGAGGCCACCGGGGATGCTGTGCGCCGGAACCTCGCGGACCTGCGGTTCCGGCATCTCGGGCGCGTCCGGCGCGAGGTCGGTGCCGGGGCCGTCGGGTGTGGCGGGGTTGGTCGGGTCGGTCATGGAATCCCCCGTTTCGGGTGGCTAGCTGTCCGCTAGCAATGTGATTACACATTAACGGTTCTCGCAACCCTGCGCACCTCTCGTGAGTCGGTTCCCCTGAGGGCGGGTGCTGATTGTCACGTCCGGAAAATGCGGGATCGCTCGTATTTTCACCGTCCCGACGGTGTTAGCTGGCAGGTCCGAGCTGATCCGGAGAGCAGAGAAGCGGGAGCAACACAGCGATGGGTCGAGCGGATGCGCGACGAGCCCAGCGGCGCGGTGCGCGGCGGGCCGTGAAGAGCGGCGGCATACGCGGACTCTTCACCTGGAAGAAGATGCTGGGGACGGTCTTCGCCCTCTGCCTCATGGGCATGGGCGCCTTCGCCGTGCTCTACATGCTCGTGGACGTGCCCGAGGGCAACGCCCAGGCCAAGCTCCAGAGCAACATCTACAAGTACTCCGACGGCACCCTGCTGGCCAGGACGGGCGAGGTGAACCGGGAGATCGTCGACCTCGCGCAGGTGCCCAAGGAGGTCCAGATGACCTTCGTCGCCGCCGAGAACAAGTCCTTCTACCAGGACAAGGGCGTCGACTTCAAAGGCACCGCGCGCGGCCTGCTGAACACCCTCTCCGGCAAGGGCAAGCAGGGTGGTTCGACCATCACCCAGCAGTACGTCAAGAACTACTACCTGGACCAGGAACAGACGGTCACCCGCAAGCTCAAGGAACTGGTCATCTCCCTCAAGGTCGACCAGAAGAAGGGCAAGAAGGAGATCCTGGCCGGGTACATCAACACCAGCTACTACGGCCGGGGCGCCTACGGCATCCAGGCCGCGGCGCAGGCGTACTACAACAAGGACGCCAAGGACCTGAACGTCGCCGAGGGCGCGTACCTCGCCGCCCTGCTCCAGGCCCCCAGCCAGTACGACTGGGCCGTCGCCGGTCCGCGCGGCAAGGCGCTCGTCAAGGAGCGCTGGAACTACGTCCTGGACAACATGGTGGAGGAGGAGTGGCTGGACGCGAGCGCCCGCAAGGGCCTCACGTTCCCCGTTCCGAAGAACCCGAAGCCCAGCAACGGCATCTCCGGCCAGAAGGGCTACATCGTCGAGGCCGCCCGTGACGCCGTGCTCAAGGAGACCGGTCTCACCCGCGACCAGTTCGACCTCGGCGGCTGGACCGTCACCGTCAACATCGACAAGAAGAAGCAGGCGCAGCTGGAGAAGTCCGTCCGGACCCAGCTGAACGACAACCTCGACACCAAGAAGCGCAAGCTCGACCAGGACATCCAGGCCGGCGCCGTCTCCGTGGACCGCAAGACCGGCGCGGTGGTCGCCCTGTACGGCGGGCGCGGCCAGAACGAGCACTGGGTGTCGAACGCCGAGCGCAAGGATTACCAGCCCGCCTCCACGTTCAAGCCCGTCATCCTGGCCGCCGCGCTCGACCAGGAGTCGGAGACCCAGGACGGGGAGCCGATCACCGCGAGCACCCGCTACGACGGCACCAGCAAGCGGCCCGTCGAGGGCAGCGACCAGTACTTCGCCCCGGAGAACGAGGACGACCAGGACTACGGCCCGGTCACCGTCCAGACCGCGATGAACAAGTCCATCAACTCCGTCTTCGCGCAGATGGGCGTCGACGTCGGCATGGACAAGGTGCTGGAGACCGCCGGCAAGCTCGGCATGGACGTGGAGAAGCTGGAAGCGGT
The DNA here is from genome assembly GCF_053597115.1 of Streptomyces sp. NPDC001515. Classification (NCBI taxonomy): domain Bacteria; kingdom Bacillati; phylum Actinomycetota; class Actinomycetes; order Kitasatosporales; family Streptomycetaceae; genus Streptomyces; species Streptomyces sp. NPDC001515. Next base: position 15,104 of record NZ_JBSFHN010000057.1, on the reverse strand, counting down.
GCCCGCGCAGACGCTCGGCTCCATGGGCGCCAGCCCGATGGCCATGGCCGGGGTCTACGCCACGCTCGACAACCACGGCAAGAAGGTCACCCCGCAGATCGTGAAGTCGGCCGTGCACCACGGCGACGACCCGGTGAAGATGCCCGCCGCCGTGGGCGACCAGGTGATCAGCCGGGAGGCCGCGGACTCCGTGACCTCCGTGCTCACCGGTGTGGTCGACGACGGTACGGCCCAGCGCTCGGTGCGCGGCGCCGAGGGCCTGTCCGACCAGGACATCGCCGGCAAGACCGGAACCTCGGACGACAACAAGTCCGCCTGGTTCACCGGCTACACCCCGGACCTGGTCACCTCGGTCGGCCTCTTCGGCGAGGCCGCCTACGCGCGGACCGACGACGACGGCAAGAAGATCCAGAAGGGCGCCCAGGTGACCCTGAAGGGCGCGGGCGGCGGCGGTCGCGTCAACGGCGGCGGCTTCCCGGCGAAGATCTGGGCGGACTACACCGCCAAGGCGATGGGCGAGCCCAGCGAGTTCGACCTCGACACCGACATGGGCGCCGCGGTCTCCCCGGAACCGGACACCAGCTCGCCGTCCGCCTCCGCCTCGCCCTCGGACGACGCCTCCCCGTCCGGCAGCCCGTCGCACACCCCGCCGGCCTCCACCCCGCCCACCCGGAGCCAGTCGCCCGCCCCCACCCCGCCGGCCAGCCCCACCGGTGAGGCGACGAGCGAGCCGCCCACCCAGCCGTCGACCGAACCGGGGCCCTCGGACTCCCCCGAACCCCCGCTGAAACCGGGCGACGACCGCCCGGAGAACGGCGACGCGGTGGTCCGCTGACCGCGCGGACCGCACCGGGAACGCCGACGGGCGGGGTACGAGGCCACTCCTCGTACCCCGCCCGTCCGGCTGTCCGCTCCGGGCCTGCCGGTCAGCCGCCGACCCTCTTCGCGACCCGGTCGCCGAGGTCCCGGTCCACATTGCGCCAGTACTGGAAGGCCCGCTCCAGGACCGGCCGGCTCACCCCGTCCAGCAGATGGCCGGAAATGTTGGACACCAGCCGCTCGCGCGCCGCGTCGTCGAGGACCTCGCGCACCAGCGTGCCCGCCTGGCCCCAGTCGTCGTCGTCCCGGCGCGGCGTGTACGCCTGGTGCACCATCTCGCCCGCCGAGGCCCAGCCCGCCGGCTCGCCGAAGCGCGCGGTGTCGGCCGCCGGGCCGCCGTACGAGTTCGGCGCGTAGACCGCGCCCGTGCGGGACGGCTCGTACCGCATCGGGCCGTCCTTGGCGTACGAGTTCACCCCGGAACGCGGGCGGTTCGGCGGGAGCTGCGCGTAGTTCGGGCCGATCCGGTAGCGGTGGGTGTCCGGGTAGGAGAAGAGCCGGCCCAGCAGCATCTTGTCGGGGGACGGCCCGATGCCGGGCACCAGGTTCGACGGCTCGAAGGACGCCTGCTCGATGTGGACGAAGAAGTCCTCGGGGTTCTCGTTCAGCGTCATCCGGCCGACCTCGATCAGCGGGTAGTCGCCGTGCGGCCACACCTTCGTCAGATCGAAGGGGTTGAACCGGTAGTCCGGGGCGTCGTCGAACGGCATCACCTGGACGGAGAGCGTCCAGCTCGGGTGGTCGCCCCGCTTGATGGCCTCGAACAGGTCCCGGCGGTGCACGTCCCCGTCGGTCCCGGCCATCGCGTCGGCCTCGTCCTGGGTGTAGAACGCGATGCCCTGGTCCGTCTTGAAGTGGTACTTCACCCAGAACCGCTCGCCGCCCGCGTTCACCCAGAGATAGGTGTGCGAGCTGAAGCCGTCCATGTGGCGGTACGTCTTCGGGATGCCCCGGTCGCCCATCAGCCAGGTCACCTGGTGGGCGCTCTCCGGGGACAGCGTCCAGAAGTCCCACTGCATGTCGTGGTCGCGCACCCCGTTGTCGGGGCGGCGCTTCTGCGAGCGGATGAAGTCCTGGAACTTCATCGGGTCGCGGACGAAGAAGACCGGCGTGTTGTTGCCGACCATGTCGTAGTTGCCGTGCTCGGTGTAGAACTTCAGCGCGAAGCCGCGCGGGTCGCGCCAGGTGTCGGGGGAGCCCTGCTCCCCGGCGACCGTGGAGAAGCGGGCGAGCATCGCGGTCCGCCTGCCCGGCTGGAAGAGGTCGGCCTTGGTGAACTGGCTGACGTCGTTGGTCACCTGGAAGACGCCGTACGCCCCGGATCCCTTGGCGTGCACGACCCGCTCGGGGACCCGCTCCCGGTTGAACTGGGCCATCTTCTCGATCAGGTAGTGGTCCTGGAGCAGGATCGGCCCGTCGGGGCCGACGGTGAGCGAGTGCTCGTCGCTCTCCACCGGAATGCCTGCGTTGTTCGTGGTGTAGGCGGTGGTCTGGGTCCTGGGTTCCTCGGTCACCGGGCGCCTCCCGTCGGTGGGGTTTCGGTCAGGCCGCGTGGCACACACGACTGAAGTCAACTCCGGGACGGGAGGGTCGGCAACATTTCGGTCACCCGGGGTGACAGCGAGCGGGTGAGGTGGTCACTGCCCCCGGGTGGGCATCTCGAACCAGACGACCTTGCCGGTCGACAGCCGGGTCGCGCCCCACCGCCGGGCCAGCCGGTTGACCAGGAACAGGCCCCGCCCGCCCTCGTCCATGTCCCGGGCGCGCCGCTGCCGGGGCAGCTGCGGGGCGTCGTCGCCGACCTCGCAGCGCAGCATGTCGGTCCGCAGCAGCCGCAGCGTCACCGGCCGTTCCGCGTACCGCACGGCATTGGTCACCACCTCGCTGACCAGCAGCTCCACCGAGTCCGCGAGATCGTCCAGCCCCCAGCGGCTCAGCGCTCTGCGGGCCAGCCGGCGGGCCCGGCCCGGGGCGGAGTCCTCCGGGTCCAGATGCCAGTACGCCACGTCGCTGGGCGCGATCCCGTCGAAGCGGGCCGCGAGCAGCGCGATGTCGTCGTCCCGGTCGCCCGGTCCGAGCATGTCCAGGACGTCGTCGCAGAGGGCCTCCAGCGGCGGCGAGTGGTCCGGGCCGGTCAGCCGGGCCGTGGCGGCCAGCCGCTCGCGCAGCTGCTCGATGCCGGTCCACACGTCCCGCAGCCGGGACTCCACCAGTCCGTCGGTGTACAGCAGCAGGGTGGCGCCCGCGGGCGCGTCCAGCTCCACGGCCTCGAAGTCCACCCCGCCGACCCCGATCGGGGCCCCGGGCGGCACCTTCAGCACCTCGGCCCGGCCCCCGAGGTGGAGCAGGACGGGCGGCGGGTGGCCGGCGTTGGCGATGGTGATCCGGTGCGCGACGGGGTCGTACACCGCGTACAGGCAGGTCGCCATGCGGTCGCTGCCGAGCCGCTGGGCCTGTTCGTCCAGGTGGTGCAGGACCTCCTGCGGCGGCAGATCGAGTCCGGCCAGGGTCTGCGCGGTGGTGCGCAGCTGGCCCATGATCGCGGCGGAGGTCATGGAGTGGCCCATCACATCGCCGACGACGAGGGCGACCCGGCTGCCGGGCAGCGGGATCGCGTCGTACCAGTCGCCGCCGACCCGGGCCGTCTCGGCGGCCGGGAGGTAGCGCGAGGCGAGGCGGACACCGGTGGGCTGGGGGAGGGAGTCGGGGAGCATGGTGCGCTGGAGCTCGTCGGCGATGTAGGCCTCGCGGCCGTACAGCACGGCCTTGTCGATGCCGAGCGCGGTGTGCGTGGCCAGCTGGGCGGCGACCAGCAGGTCGTTGGCCTCGAAGGACGGGCGCTCGGTGCCGCGCAGGAAGACGGCCGCGCCGATCACCCGGCGCCGCCCGCGCAGCGGCGCCAGGATGGCCCGGTGCCCGGAGGGCACGACCCGGTCTGCGCCCAGCAGTTCGGGCAGCGCCACCCGGGCCGCCGCGGAGTCCCCGAAGACCGGCCGCACCCCGCGCAGCACCTCGGCCAGCGCACCGCCGGCCAGCACCTCGCACAGCTCGGCGGCGGGGGTGGGATCGGTCTGCGGGTCGACGACGGGCCGCAGCCGCTCGGTCTCCGACAGGCTCTCGGTGTCCTCGTCGCTCAGCCGAAGCCGGTCGGAGCGGCGCAGCCGCAGCACGAACGGGCTGACGGGGCGCTCGTCGCCGACCGGGAGCGGATCGCGCAGATAGACGAGTATGGCGTCGGAGAACGTCGGCACACTGGCCCGGCACAGTCCCAGCACGATCTCGTCCAGGTCGATGCCGCGGGCGATCCGCCGGGTCGCGGCCCCCACGAAGCGCAGCCGGTCGCCCTCGCGGCGGGCCACGGCCTGCGGATCGGGGACCGGTCCGGCCGGAGCCGGATTCGGGCCCTTGGCCGGGGCCGGGATCGCCGCGGTGGCAGGGGCGGGCGCGGCCCCGGCATCACGCTGCCGGGGCCGGGTGCGTTCCTGCGACCGGGCAGCGAGGGGCTGTCGGCCTTCGTGGGAGGTGGGCTGCTCCGTCACGCGTGGGGTTCCGTCCGTCCGGGCCGGTTGTATGAGGCAGTGGCCGTGGCCCTGACCCCGTGAGGCGCTACTGTGCCCCGGCGGGAGGGGCCGTCACAACGGCCGCGTTCCCGTACCCCGGGGCAGGGGGCCGAAACCGTTCGCCGGCCGGGAGGGCCGATGACAACGTTTCCGGTGCCGGGTCGGCGGACAGCGAGCACGTCTCCACCCCCTCGTCGTGGCTTCTGCGGTGTCGGGCAACTCGTGCGACTCATACGGCTGATGCGGTTCATGAAGCGGGCGATGTCTGCGACAACTCGGTGACTCGCGGTCAGGCCGTGGTCCGCGCCCGTGGGTTGGGGCGGAGCCCGGCTCCGGCCGACGATCCTACGTTTGCCCCCGCGGGGTGCATCAAGGGTCTCATGTCGGCATGGCGGAAGGGGTGCGGTCCCCGTCATCCGGGAGCCGGTCCCAGTCGGCCGGCAGCTCGGGCACCCGCCAGCGCGGATCGGGCCGCCAGTCCTCCCAGCCGTCGCGGAACGGCGTCCCCCAGGCGTTGATCACCCCGACCGCCGCCCGGCCCGCCGCCCGCACCCGCCGGGCCTGGTCCGGGGACATCAGCCCGGCCCGCTGGGCCTGGGCGAACTCGTCCTCGTCGCGCCAGAGCCAGCTGCGGTCCGGGTAGACCGAGATGTCGAGGAAGTGGTCCTCGGAGTCGATCCCGCCCCGCCAGCGGGTGCGCGGCTCCTCCAGGTTCACGTACCAGCTGCGGAACTGCCAGGAGCGCTCCCAGAAGAGCCAGACGGACCAGGGCTCGCCCGGCCGGGCCAGCTTGAGCACCCCGTTGCCCAGCCAGGGGGTGCGGGCGGTGGTGCGCGGGGCGGTGTACCGGGTGGCGAGCGGTTCGGCGTGCACGTCGGTGCCGTCGGCCAGCACCGGCTTCACGCACTCGGTGCCGGGCGCCACCCAGACGGCGAGCAGGTCGTCGGTGTCCTGGACGACGGTGACCGGGCGGCAGATGTGCACGGGACAGGGCGCCGGGTCCAGGTCCGGGCCGCGCCGCCGCGGGCCGTTGCCGCGGTAGCGCCACAGGATCTGATCACCCGGGGCCCAGTGCTGACTCTCTCCGGTACCTGTCATGGAGAAATCCTAATGAGACCGCCGCCCCCGTCGCAGCGACGCACGTCACGGGCGGGTCATGCGCAACACGTCCAGCGCCTCGTCGAGCTGTTCCACGGTGAGGTCGCCGCGTTCGACGTAGCCCGCGTCGAGCACCACCTCGCGGATGGTGCGGCGCTCGGCCAGCGACCGCTTGGCGACCTTGGCGGCCTCCTCGTAGCCGATGTACCTGTTCAGCGGGGTGACGACGGAGGGGGAGGACTCGGCGTACTCCCGGGCCCGCTCGGTGTGGGCGGTGATCCCGTCGACCGTGCGGTCCGCGAGCAGCCGGGAGGCGTTGGCCAGCAGCCGGACGGACTCCAGCAGGTTCTTCGCCATGACCGGGAGCATCACGTTCAGCTCGAAGTTGCCGGCGGCCCCGGCTGCGGCCACCGTGGCGTCGTTCCCCGTCACCTGCGCGGCGACCATCAGCACCGCCTCGGGGACGACCGGATTCACCTTGCCCGGCATGATCGAGGAGCCCGGCTGGAGGTCGGGGAGGCCGATCTCGGCGAGGCCGGTGCGCGGGCCCGAGGCCATCCAGCGCAGATCGTTGCAGATCTTGGTCAGCGAGCCCGCGATCGTGCGGAGCTGGCCGGAGGTCTCGACCAGGCCGTCCCGGGCGCCCTGCGCCTCGAAGTGGTCGCGGGCCTCGGTGAGCGGCAGCCCCGTCACCCGCGCGACCTCGGCGATCACGGCGGCGGAGAAGCCGGGCGGGGTGTTGATGCCGGTGCCCACGGCGGTGCCGCCCAGCGGCAGCTCGGCGAGGCGGGGCAGCGAGGCGCGCAGCCGTTCCACGCCGTAGCGGATCTGGGCGGCGTACCCGCCGAACTCCTGGCCGAGCGTGACGGGCGTGGCGTCCATCAGATGGGTGCGCCCGGACTTCACGACGTCGGCGAACTCGGCGGCCTTGCGCTCCAGGGCGGCCGCCAGGTGCTCCAGGGCCGGGATCAGATCGCCGGTCACGGCGGCGGTGGCGGCGATGTGGATGGAGGAGGGGAAGACGTCGTTGGAGGACTGCGAGGCGTTGACGTGGTCGTTGGGGTGGACCTCGCGGCCGAGGCGTTCGGCGGCGAGAGTGGCCAGCACCTCGTTGGTGTTCATGTTCGAGGAGGTACCCGAGCCGGTCTGGAAGACGTCGACCGGGAACTGCGCGTCCCAGCGGCCCTCGGCGACCTCGCCGGCCGCCTCCTGGATCGCCCGCGCGATGTCCGGGTCGAGGACCCCCAGCTCGGCGTTGACCTTCGCCGCGGCGGCCTTGACGCGGGCCAGGGCCTCGATGTGGGCCCGTTCCAGGCGCTGCCCGGAGAGCGGGAAGTTCTCCACGGCGCGCTGCGTCTGGGCCCGCCACTTCGCGTCGGCGGGCACCCTGACCTCGCCCATCGAGTCGTGTTCGACGCGGTAGCCCTCGCCCGTTCCGTGATCCGTCATCGTTCTCTCTCCTCGAAGTCACCCAAAAAGATGAGCACTTGTCTTGTTCCATGTATTCCCATGTCGCCTACCGACCAGTAAATACCGGGGGTAACCACAACCCGGGGAGGCGCAATGAGGCGCACCAGGCACAGATTCCGCCGTACCGTCGCGGCCGCCGCGGCCATGGCGGCCGCACTCGGCGGCATGACCGTCGCCGCCGGACCGGCGGGAGCGGCCCAGCCCGCGTCCAGCACTACCGCATCCACCGCACTGCCGCCCGAACTGGAGGCCATCCGCGCCGCCGAGGCCACCCGGCTGTACGGCGACCCGGCCGAGCGGCCCCTCGCCCAGCGCAAGACCGGACTCATCTCGCTCGGCGACAGCGAGATCTCCGGCGAGGGCGTCGGCACGTACGAGGCGGGCACCAACGGCCCCGACAACTGGTGCCACCGCTCGCCCGACGCCGCCATCCACCGCACCGGCATCCCGGCCGACGTCACGTACAACGTCTCCTGCTCCGGCGCGTACACCGGCAACATCGTCGTCGGCGGCTCGAAGCAGTACGCCGACGAACTGGTGCAGAGCGACAACCTCGCCATCAAGGCGCGCAACACCCGCATCAAGATGATCGTGCTGGTCGCGGGCGCCAACGACGACCTCCAGTTCGGCCCGGTCATGACGGACTGCGTCACGCGCTGGGTCCTCTCGCAGGGCACCTGCGAGCCCAAGTACGCCGCCGGCTGGCAGGCCCGCGTCGACGGGCTCGTCCCCAAGGTCGAGAAGACCGTCCGCGATCTGCGCGCCGTCATGACCGGCGCCGGCTACGCGGACAACGACTACAAGCTCGTCGTCATGGGCTACCCGAGCCCCATCGGCCCGGACTTCTACGACAACCCGAACTTCCCCGGCAAGCTTCCCGGCGGCTGCGCCGGATACGACTCCGACGCCGCCTGGGGCCGCAACGTCGCCGTCCCCGCCTTCGAACGGGGCATGCGCCGGGCCGCCGCCGACACCGGAGCGGTCTACCTCGACAACTCCCGGCTCTTCCACGGCCACGAGGTCTGCAGCGAGTCCACCTGGGCCCGCGGTCTGTACATCGACCTCTCGCACTTCCCGCCGGACTCCAACTCCGTCCGGCAGTCCTTCCACCCCAACGCCGCCGGCCACGGCGCCTTCGCCTCCTGCCTCACCCAGATCTACAACGCGGGGGTGCGCGAGGCGAGCTGCGCCGACCCCGCGTCCACCGGAAAGCCGGTGCTCCAGCCGCTGGCCTGGGACGACGTCTTCACGCCGGTGCGCGGCGAGGCGACCGGCAGCTGCCTGGACGCCCCCGCCTCGGTCACCCGCAACAACACCGGGGTCACCGGCTGGGAGTGCCACGGCGGACGCAACCAGGGCTGGTGGTACGACTCCGGCACCCGGACCCTGCGCACCGAGCTGAGCCACGACCGCTGCCTGGACGTCCCGGGCGCCGACTACAAGGCGGGCGCCGCGCTGATCCTCTACAACTGCTCGGGCGCGGCCAACCAGCAGTTCGTCCGGCAGTCCGGCACCCTGCGCCCGGCCGCCGCGACCGGGCTGTGCGCGACCCTGGCGGGCGCCCACGACCCGCTGCGGCTCCAGCCCTGCGACGGAGGCGCCCAGCAGCGCTTCGCGTAGCCGCACGCCCTCGCACGACGGTGCGGGGAGGGGGCGCCGCCCCTCCCCGCACCGCTCAGCCGCCGGTCACGAAGGCGCCGAGGACCGCCGCCAGACGGGCCGGGTCCTCCGCCCCGCACAGCTCGCGCGCCGAGTGCATCGAGAGCCCCGGAACGCCCACGTCCACGGTCGGCACCCCCAGCCGGGCCGCCGTGAGCGGGCCGATCGAGGTGCCGCACGGCATCGCGTTGTTGGAGACGAACGGCTGCCAGGGCGTGCCCGCCCGCTCGCACGCCGAGGCGAACACCGCGATCCCGGAGGAGTCGGTGGCGTACCGCTGGTTGACGTTGACCTTCACCGCCGGACCGCCGTTGGGCAGCGGGCGGTGGTCGGGGTCGTGGCGCTCCGCGTAGTTCGGGTGCACGGCGTGCGCCATGTCGGCCGAGACGCAGAACGCCCCCGACAGGGCCCGCTCCCAGTCCTCGCCGCTGCCGCCCTTGGCCGTCACGGAACGGCTCAGCACCCGCTCCAGCAGCGGGCTCTGCGCCCCGGTGTCCGAACCGCTGCCCACCTCCTCGTGGTCGAACGCCGCCAGCACCGGCACGTACGCGGGCTCCGCCCCCGAGGCGGCCGCCGCCGTCAGCGCGCTCACCCCGGCGTGCACCGAGACCAGGTTGTCGAGCCGCGAGGAGACCAGGAACTCCCGCTCCGCGCCCAGATATCCGGGCGGCTGCACGTCATGGAGCATCAGGTCCCAGCCCAGCACCTCGTCGGGCTCCGCCTCCGCCGCCTCCGCGACCCGGCGCAGCAGCGCCCCCTCCTCGGCCCGGCCCAGCGACCAGACCGGGGAGATGTGCCGCTGCCGGTCCAGGGCCAGGCCCTCGTTGACCGTGCGGTCCAGATGGATCGCCAGCTGCGGTACGCGCAGCAGCGGTTCGTCGATCTGGACCAGCCGGGACTCGGTGACGCCGCCGGGGCCGCGCAGCGCGAGCCGGCCCGAGACGCCGAGATCGCGGTCGAGCCAGGTGTTGAGCGGGACCCCGCCGTAGATCTCCACGGCGATCTGCCGCCAGCCGGCCGACGCGGTGTCGGGGCTGGGCTTGACGCGCAGGTTCGGCGAGTCGGTGTGGGTGCCGATGATCCGGAACGGGGTGTGGGCGGGCGTCCCGGCCGGGGCGTACCAGGCGATCAGGGCGCCGCCGCGGACGGTGAAGCAGCCCCCGGTGACGCCCGTCCAGTCGTCCGTGCCGCGCAGCTCGCGGAAGCCGGCCTTCTCCAGCCGCTGGGCGGCGCTCGCCACCGCGTGGTACGGGGACGGGCTGGCGCTGATGAAGGAGAGCAGGTCGTCGGCGTGGCTGCGAGGGGGAACCGGCGTCATGCGGTGTCCGCCTTTCCGGAGTGGGAGGGTGCGGGCGCGGGGGATCGGCCGCGGAGCGAGAGGGGACGGTTCGGGCAGGGTCATGGGAACGGGGGCGGCCCCGGCAACCTCGGACAACTCACCGCACCGGCCGTCCGTCCCGCAAGCGGTGGGGCCGGGGCGCTGCGGAAAAGAGGCGGTGGCCTCCGGGCGGGGACCGGGGCCCTGTCCGCCGGGGCGGGGGAGACGGAGGGGACCGGTGGGGCGGCACGGCCCCGGCGCGCCCGCGCGCGGCCCCGCTCACCGCCCGCCCGCTGCCCGCCGGGCACCCGGCCACGGGGCGCTCCGCCCACCGCGACGGGGCGTGCGCCACGGGGGTGTACGACACGAGATTGGCTGGAATTCGTCGGTGGGGCGGGAGCCACGGGGGCGCGTGGGCGCCGCACCGGTTCACCGGAGGGCCAGGTCCGCCGCACCGGTTCGTCGGGGTACCGGGGTCCGCCGCACCGGTTCGTCGGGGTACCGGGGTCCGCCGCACCGGTTCACCGGAGGGCCAGGTCCGCCGCACCGGTTCATCGGGGTGCCGGGGCCCGCCGCACCGGTTCGTCGGAGGGCCGGGTCCGCCGCACCGGTTCACGGCGCCGGCTCGGCCTCGCGCGCCCTCGACACCCGGATCAGGAACACCACCGCCACCAGCAGGGCCACCCCGTGCGACCACCCCACGACCGCCAGCGGGCTGAAGCGGTCCAGGGCCGCCGCCACGAGGATCATCCCGGCCCCGAAGCCCAGGTTCTCCACCGTCGCCGAGAGCCCGAAGGCATGCGCCCGGGGCCCGGCCGGCAGGGTCTGGAGATGCGAGGTGTACGCGACCTCGGTGAGCCCGTCGGCGGCCCCGGCGACCAGGGCGATCACCACCGTGGCCACCGGCGGGAACCCCGCGAACGCCAGGATGAAGGAGCCCGACATCAGACAGGTGCCGTAACCGAAGGCCGGCGCCCCCGGCGAGCGGCCGGTCCGCCTCCCGTAGCGCTGGATGGCCTGCTGGGCCGCGATGTTGCCCAGCGCCCACAGACACCAGAAGGCGCTGACGAACACGGCGGGGCGCGCGGCGTCGAGCGTGCTGGAGTAGACCGGCAGCGCCGCGTTGTGCGACGAGGAGCCGAGCGCGTCCACCCCGCGCAGCGCCACCATCAGCGCCATCCCGGGCACGGCGGACAGCGCGGCGAACGCGACGGGCGTCCGCCGCCGGGCCGACGGGGCCTGTGCCGCGGGCCGTTCCGGCTCTCCCCGCCCGCCGCCCGCGATCGGCAGCAGCGCCACCGTCACCGCGCAGACCGCGAACGTCGCCATGTCCACCACGAACGCGGCGGTGTACCCGACGAGCGAGACGACCACGCCCGCCGAGGCGAAACCGGCCACCATCGCCATCGAACGCCCGGTGATCGACAGCGAGTTCGCCCAGGACCGCCGCTCCTCGCCGACCATCTCCGGAACGGAACTGCGCAGCGCCACCATGAACAGCGTCCCGCACGCCCCGACCACCACGGAGACGGAGACCAGCGCGGCCGTCCGCAGGCCGTCCGGCGCGCAGATCAGCAGCAGCATCACCGCCGCCTGCGCGATATTCGTCCAGAGCATGAGGCTTTTCGCCGTGAAACGCGCCAGCAGCGCGCCCGCCGTCAGCCCGGCGGCGAATCCCGAACCGAGCCGGACCGCCATGAACAGCCCCATCGCGAACGCGCGCCCCGTCGTCTCGTAGACGAACAGATTGAGCGCCACCATATTCAGGAACGTGCCGTACGAAGAGACGGCGTAGCCCGCCACCAGCACGCGGAAACGCCGTTCACCGCGCGCGGTGAACGGTGTTCCCACGGGGCGGCCGGGGGCGGCGGACCCGGTCCCGGACGTCATCCCGGCGGCGCCGTACTCAGCCCAGGCCCGGGCCGCGCACCGGAATGCTGGTGAACGTGGGTGCCGGGGCGGGCTCGGTGAAGAAGTCGTTGCCCTTGTCGTCGACGACGACGAACGCCGGGAAGTCCTCCACCTCGATCCTCCAGACCGCCTCCATGCCGAGCTCCTCGTACTCGACGACCTCGACCTTCTTGATGCAGTCCTGCGCGAGCCGGGCCGCCGGGCCGCCGATCGAGCCGAGGTAGAAACCGCCGTGCTCGCCGCACGCGTCGGTGACCTGCTTCGAGCGATTGCCCTTCGCCAGCATCACCTTGGAGCCGCCCGCCGCCTGGAACTGCGCGACATAGCTGTCCATCCGGCCGGCCGTCGTCGGGCCGAAGGAGCCGGAGGCGTACCCCTCGGGCGTCTTCGCCGGACCCGCGTAGTACACCGGGTGGTCCTTCAGATACTGCGGCATCTCCTCGCCCGCGTCGAGGCGTTCCTTGATCTTGGCGTGCGCGATGTCGCGCGCCACGACCAGCGGACCGGTCAGCGACAGCCGGGTCTTGACCGGGTACTTGGTCAGCTCGGCGAGGATCTCGTCCATCGGCCGGTTGAGGTCGATCCTCACCACGTCGCCCGACGCGTCGAGGTGCTCGTCGGTGGTGTCCGGCAGGAAGCGCGCCGGGTCCTTCTCCAGCTGCTCCAGGAAGACGCCCTCGGCGGTGATCTTCGCGGTGGCCTGGCGGTCCGCCGAGCAGGACACGGCGATCGCGACGGGCAGCGAGGCGCCGTGCCGGGGCAGGCGGACCACGCGGACGTCGTGGCAGAAGTACTTCCCGCCGAACTGCGCCCCGATCCCGATCTTCTGCGTCAGCTCGAAGACCTTCTCCTCCAGCTCCTTGTCACGGAAGCCGTGACCGGTGGGGGAGCCCTCGGTGGGCAGCTCGTCCAGATAGTGCGCGGAGGCGTACTTCGCGGTCTTCAGCGCGAACTCGGCGGACGTGCCGCCGACGACGATCGCCAGGTGGTACGGCGGGCAGGCCGCGGTGCCCAGCGAACGGATCTTCTCCTCCAGGAACGTCATCATGGACGCCTCGTTGAGGACCGCCTTGGTCTCCTGGAAGAGGAACGACTTGTTGGCCGAGCCGCCGCCCTTGGCCATGAAGAGGAACTTGTACGCGCCGCCGTCGGTCGCGTACAGCTCGATCTGGGCCGGCAGGTTGGAACCGGTGTTCTTCTCGTCCCACATGGTCAGCGGGGCCATCTGCGAGTAGCGCAGATTGAGCTTGGTGTACGCGTCGAAGATGCCGTGCGACAGGGCCTCCTCGTCACCGCCCTCGGTCAGCACGTTCTGCCCGCGCTTGCCCATCACGATCGCGGTGCCGGTGTCCTGGCACATCGGCAGCACGCCCGCGGCGGCGATGTTCGCGTTCTTCAGCAGGTCGAGCGCGACGAACTTGTCGTTCGACGAGGCCTCCGGGTCGTCCACGATCCGCCGCAGCTGCGCCAGGTGGGCAGGGCGCAGGTAGTGCGAGATGTCGTGCATGGCCTCGGCGGCCAGGGTGCGCAGCGCCTCCGGCTCGACCTTGAGGAACGTACGGCCGTCGGCCTCGAAGGTGGACACACCCTCGGCGGTGACCAGGCGGTACGGGGTGGTGTCCTCGCCCACGGGGAGCAGATCGGAGTACGCAAACTCTGGCATTACGGCCATTCCTCACTCGGCAGACAGCGGCTGGCCACCCTTGGACAGCGCATCCACCAGGGTAGGACCCCGCGCGCGTGCCGGGCTTGTGAGGTAGGGCTCACCGTTCCCGTCGCCCCGTCCCGTCGTCCCGCCGTCCCGTCAGGTCCCGTTCCGTCCCGTCTCCGGACACGCGAGGGCGCCACCCGCCCCTAGTCGCGATCTATCGCGTTTGGGTACGCTGGGTCGGTGGACCTCGAAAAGCACCCCCAGCAGCCGGCCGCACCGGCGGAACCCGAAGGCATCCGTGCCTCCGACGCGGACCGCGACCGGATCGCGGACATCCTGCGGGAGGCGATGGCCGAGGGCCGGCTGACCGCCGACGAGCACGCCGAGCGGGTCGACTCCGTCTACCGCGCGAAGACCCTCGGGGAGCTCGAACCGCTCGTGCGGGACCTTCCGACGCCGGGCGGCGTCCCCCGGGCCGCCGCCCCTGCCGCCGGCGTCCCGGACGGGCCGGCGGGCCCGGCCGACAACCTGGTGGCGATCTTCAGCAGCTCCACCCGCAAGGGGCGCTGGCGCGTCGGCGCGCGGACGAACGCGTTCGCGCTGTTCGGCAGCGTCGAAATCGACCTGACCGAGGCCCTGTTCGGCCAGCGGCTCACCGTGATCAACGCGACCTCCGTCTTCGGCAGCGTGGACATCAGGGTTCCGGAGAACATCTCGCTGCGCGGCAGCGGTACGGGCATCTTCGGGAATTTCGAAGTCGTCACCCTGGAATCGGCCGAGCCCGAGGCCCCCGTGGTCGTCGTCAACGGATATTCGGTGTTCGGCAGCGTCGAGGCAAAGCCCAAGCGCGGCAAGTTCATCGCGGATCTCCAGGACCGGGTGCGCAAACACCTGGACAAGCACCTCGACAGGCATCTCGACAAGAACATCGGCAAACACCTCGGCCACTGACGCCGATTCGGCGCGGATTCGGCACCGAATCGGGGCTCACGCATTTCTGCGGCGTGCGAACGGAGTGCCACGCAGTGCATAGGCGTGCGCACAGCGGGTAGGGAGTGCTGCATCGTCTCTCGCTCGCGAAGCCGTCGTCAGGAGTAGACCGTGCTGTCACTGCCGCATCAGTCGCAGGTCGCCGCCGTGCCTCCGCAGCGGACCCCCGTCCGGGAGGATCAGGCCGGTCCCTGGCACTCGGAGGCGGTGTGCCGCCGGGACGAGGCCGGGCTGTTCTTCGCCCCGTCCAAGGAGCCGACCGCCGCCCGGCTGTCGCGGGAGGAGTCCGCCAAGCGGGTCTGCGCACGCTGCCCGGTGATGACCGAATGCCGGGAGCACGCACTGGTGCAGCCGGAGCCGTACGGGGTCTGGGGCGGTCTCACCGCGGCCGAACGGCGGGTCGCGCTGGCCCGCCGCCGGCGGCGCGAGGTGGAGCTCAAGGCGTCCGGGCCGGCCGGCCGCGTCGCGGCGGCGGGCTGAGGCACCTTCGCGTACCGCCCCGGGGCCCGGAAACGGCCCGGGGCCCGGAAACGGCCCGGGGCCCGGAAACGGCCCGGGGCCCGGAAAC
>NZ_JBSFHN010000056.1:0-36361 GCF_053597115.1 Streptomyces sp. NPDC001515 | reverse complement strand
GGCCGCACATCGGAAGGAACTGCGGCGGGGTGCACGACTGGACCCCGTTGCCGTGCACGGCTGCGATATCGGCGTGCGGCCGTATCGTGGAGTAGGCCGCCCCCGTCCCCGTATGCAGAAAGGCGCCGCGCAATGGTGCAGATCAAGACCCCCGAGCAGATCGCGAAGATGCGTGAGGCGGGGCTGGTGGTCGCTGCCATTCACGCGGCCACCCGCGAGGCGGCGGTGCCCGGCGCCACCACCCGGGACCTGGACGAGGTCGCGCGCAAGGTGATCGCCGAGCACGGGGCGAAGTCGAACTTCCTGGGGTACGGCGGGTTCCCCGCGACCATCTGCACCTCGGTCAACGAGGTCGTCGTCCACGGCATCCCGGACGACAAGACCGTCCTCAAGGACGGCGACATCATCTCCATCGACGCCGGCGCCATCGTGGACGGCTGGCACGGCGACGCCGCGTACACCGCCTTCGTCGGCACCGGTCACGCTCCGGAGCTGATCGAGCTGTCCCGGGTGACCGAGGAGTCGATGTGGGCCGGGATCGCCGCGATGAAGGTGAACGGCCGGCTGGTCGACATCTCCCGGGCGATCGAGACCTACATCCGCCGCCAGCCCCGGCCGGCCACCGGCAAGTACGGGATCATCGAGGACTACGGCGGGCACGGCATCGGCACCGAGATGCACATGGACCCGCATCTGCTGAACTACGTCGCGCGCAAGCGCGGCAAGGGCATCAAGCTGGTCCCGGGCGTCTGCCTGGCGATCGAGCCGATGGTCTCGCTGGGCACCCCGCACACCGAGGTGCTGGAGGACGAGTGGACCGTCATCACCACGGACGGCACCTGGTCCTCGCACTGGGAGCACTCGATCGCCCTCACCGAACAGGGCCCGCTGGTGCTGACCGCCCCCGACTGCGGCCGTGAGCGGCTGGCGCGGTACGGCGTGGAGGCGGCTCCGGACCCCCTGGGCTGATTCGCGGGCCGCCGGAGGTCTAAGGATCTCCGGCGGTGGGCAAACTTGACGGATTCGTCTTTTGGAGTCCGCTGACGTAGACTGACTCGTCGGCTCTCGTGCATCCGTGTGTCCGCATACGGCGGTGGAGAGTCGATCAAGGTAGCCGATTCGAAAGGCGAAGCGTGGCCAAGAAGCAAGGTGCCATCGAAATTGAGGGCACCGTGATCGAGTCCCTCCCGAACGCCATGTTCAAGGTGGAGCTCCAGAACGGTCACAAGGTCCTCGCGCACATCTCCGGCAAGATGCGGATGCACTACATCCGAATCCTCCCGGACGACCGGGTCGTGGTGGAGCTCTCTCCGTACGACCTGACGCGTGGCCGGATCGTCTACCGCTACAAGTAGATCTTGCCTTCATCCCGTTCACGCGGGGTGCCGGCACTGACCCGGAGAACCTGACATCCCATGAAGGTCAAGCCGAGCGTCAAGAAGATCTGCGACAAGTGCAAGGTGATCCGCCGTCACGGTCGGGTCATGGTCATCTGCGACAACCTGCGCCACAAGCAGCGCCAGGGCTGACGCACGACCCCCTGCATCTCGCAGTACTTCGCGCGACGCACGCTATACGTACATACGCAGAGCCCGTCCAAGCCACGGCTGACGACACCTCCGGCGGGGGCCGGGGACCCGGGCGTACCACCTCTCCCAGCGAGAGGTCGGCGGTCGGGAGTGGTTCTGCGGAAGACCCCCGAAATAACAACTGGAGCCATTGAATGGCACGCGTTTCAGGTGTTGACATCCCGCGCGACAAGCGCGTGGAGGTTGCCCTCACCTACGTCTTCGGCATCGGGCGCACCCGGTCCAAGGAGATCCTCGCCACCACCGGCGTGAACCCGAACACCCGCGTTCGCGACCTGGCCGAAGAGGACCTGGTCAAGATCCGCGAGTACGTGGACGCCAACCTCCGCACCGAGGGTGACCTCCGCCGCGAGATCCAGGCCGACATCCGCCGCAAGGTCGAGATCGGTTGCTACCAGGGTCTCCGCCACCGTCGCGGTCTGCCCGTCCACGGTCAGCGCACCAGCACGAACGCCCGTACCCGCAAGGGTCCGCGTCGCGCGATCGCCGGCAAGAAGAAGCCCGGCAAGAAGTAGTCCTCAGCGGACGCACTGCGCGCGTCCGGGCCTCCGGACCGACGCAGCAACCAGCGGTCTTCGCTGTAGGACCGATCACCTCCCCTCTCCATCTGGAGTCAAGACATGCCCCCCAAGGGTCGTCAGGGCGCAGCCAAGAAGGTGCGTCGCAAGGAAAAGAAGAACGTCGCTCACGGCCACGCGCACATCAAGAGCACGTTCAACAACACCATCGTCTCGATCACGGACCCCTCGGGCAACGTGATCTCCTGGGCCTCCGCCGGCCACGTCGGCTTCAAGGGCTCGCGCAAGTCCACCCCCTTCGCCGCGCAGATGGCCGCCGAGTCGGCCGCCCGCCGCGCGCAGGAGCACGGCATGCGCAAGGTCGACGTCTTCGTCAAGGGTCCCGGCTCCGGCCGTGAGACCGCGATCCGCTCCCTGCAGGCCACGGGCCTGGAGGTCGGTTCGATCCAGGACGTCACCCCGACGCCGCACAACGGCTGCCGTCCGCCGAAGCGTCGCCGCGTCTGATCCGTGACGGCCGGTGACGGCCGTACGGCAGAAGCGTGGGTACGGGCGGTATGCCCCCTGCGGGGGTGTGCCGCCCGTATCCTTGTTTCATCTGTCGGGTGTCAAATAGTGGGCGCCCACGACTGAAGGATTCACACATGCTTATCGCTCAGCGTCCGTCGCTGACCGAAGAGGTCGTTGACGAGTTCCGCTCGCGGTTCGTCATCGAGCCGCTGGAGCCGGGCTTCGGCTACACGCTCGGCAACTCCCTGCGCCGCACGCTCCTCTCCTCGATCCCGGGTGCCGCTGTCACCAGCATCCGCATCGACGGTGTCCTGCACGAGTTCACCACCGTGCCGGGCGTCAAGGAGGACGTGACCGACCTCATCCTCAACATCAAGCAGCTGGTCGTCTCCTCGGAGCACGACGAGCCGGTCGTGATGTACCTGCGCAAGCAGGGCCCCGGCCTGGTCACCGCCGCCGACATCGCCCCGCCGGCCGGTGTCGAGGTCCACAACCCGGATCTCGTCCTGGCCACGCTGAACGGCAAGGGCAAGCTGGAGATGGAGCTGACCGTCGAGCGCGGTCGCGGCTACGTCTCCGCCGTCCAGAACAAGCAGGTGGGCCAGGAGATCGGCCGGATTCCGGTCGACTCCATCTACTCGCCGGTGCTCAAGGTCACGTACAAGGTCGAGGCGACCCGTGTCGAGCAGCGCACCGACTTCGACAAGCTGATCGTCGACGTCGAGACCAAGCAGGCCATGCGTCCCCGTGACGCCATGGCGTCGGCCGGCAAGACCCTGGTCGAGCTGTTCGGCCTGGCGCGCGAGCTCAACATCGACGCCGAGGGCATCGACATGGGCCCGTCGCCGACGGACGCCGCGCTCGCGGCCGACCTGGCGCTGCCGATCGAGGAGCTGGAGCTCACGGTCCGCTCGTACAACTGCCTCAAGCGCGAGGGCATCCACTCGGTGGGCGAGCTGGTGGCCCGCTCCGAGGCGGACCTGCTCGACATCCGCAACTTCGGTGCGAAGTCGATCGACGAGGTCAAGGCGAAGCTGGCCGGTATGGGCCTGGCGCTGAAGGACTCGCCTCCCGGCTTCGACCCGACCGCCGCCGCGGACGCCTTCGGCGCCGACGACGACGCGGACGCCGGTTTCGTGGAGACCGAGCAGTACTGAGTCGCCTCCGGCCGGGGTGCCTGTCTTCCGACGGGTGCCCCGGACCGGCGACAGCACATACTTCCGCGCGGCGACCGCCGTGCGGGAACTGACACCGGTACCTGATACGGCCGGTGCAGCACTCAAGGAGAAACACCATGCCGAAGCCCGCCAAGGGTGCCCGTCTGGGCGGCAGCGCCGCGCACGAGAAGCTTCTTCTCAACAACCTCGCGAAGTCGCTGTTCGAGCACGGCCGCATCACCACGACCGAGGCCAAGGCCCGCCGCCTGCGTCCGGTCGCCGAGCGTTTCATCACCAAGGCGAAGAAGGGCGACATCCACAACCGTCGCCTGGTGCTGCAGTCGATCACGGACAAGGGCGTCGTCCACACGCTCTTCACCGAGATCGCCCCGCGGTACGAGAACCGCCCCGGTGGTTACACCCGCATCACCAAGATCGGCAACCGTCGTGGCGACAACGCCCCGATGGCCGTCATCGAGCTGGTCGAGGCGCTGACCGTGGCCCAGCAGGCCACCGGTGAGGCCGAGGCCGCCACGAAGCGTGCGGTCAAGGAAGAGGCGGCCAAGAAGGACGAGACCCCGGTCGAGTCCGTCGAGGACGCCAAGCCGGCCGAGGCCGAGGAGTCCAAGGACGCCTGAGCGTTCTGACGGTCTCCGGACGGGCCCGCATCACCCCTCGGGGAGGTGCGGGCCCGTTCCGCTGTCCGGGCGGGGTGAGAGGATCGCGGTGTGAGTGATGTGGTGGAGCCCGGCCTGGTCCGGGTGCGGCTGGACCTGGCCTACGACGGCAAGGACTTCTCCGGCTGGGCGAAGCAGACCGGCCGGCGGACGGTGCAGGGGGAGATCGAGGACGCGCTGCGGACCGTGACGCGCTCCCCGCGCACCTTCGACCTCACGGTCGCCGGACGCACCGACGCCGGGGTGCACGCGCGCGGCCAGGTGGCCCACGTGGACCTTCCGGCGGAGGTCTGGGCCGAGCACGGGGACAAGCTGCTGCGGCGGCTGGCCGGGCGGATGGCGCCGGACGTCCGGGTCTGGCGGATCGCCGAGGCCCCCGCCGGGTTCAACGCCCGCTTCTCGGCGCTGTGGCGGCGGTACGCGTACCGGATCTCCGACCGGCCGGGCGGCGCCGACCCGCTGGTGCGGGGGCATGTCCTGTGGCACGACCGGCCGTTGGACGCCGACGCGATGAACGAGGCGGCGGCGCGCATGACGGGGGAGCACGACTTCGCCGCGTACTGCAAGAAGCGCGAGGGCGCCACGACCATCCGGACGCTCCAGACGCTGAGGTGGGTGCGGGACGAGGCGTCCGGCACGCTCACCGGGACCGTGCAGGCCGACGCGTTCTGCCACAACATGGTGCGGGCGCTGGTCGGGGCGATGCTCTTCGTGGGCGACGGGCGGCGTCCGGCCGCGTGGCCGGCCGAGGTGCTGGCCGCCGGGGTGCGGGACCCCGGGGTGCACGTGGTGCGGCCGCACGGGCTGACCCTGGAGGAAGTCGCCTACCCGGCCGACGCGCTGCTCGCGGCCCGTGCCGTCGAGGCGCGCAACGTCCGGACCCTGCCCGGCGCCGGCTGCTGCTGAGCGCCGCTCAGAGGTCGTCGCGGTGCCCGCCGGGCCGCGCCGCCCCGACGACCCCGAGCAGCGCCAGCGCGGCTCCGCTCAACAGCGAGGCCCGGAACCAGTCGACGTCCGGACTCCACCAGGCCAGCACCGCCCCCGCCGAGACGACGACCAGCGCGGCCGTGCGCGTCACCCACCAGCGGACCGTACGCGGGGTGCGGCCCCCGGCCGGCGGGTGCACGCCCGCCCGCGTCCGCATCGTGTCCCGCATCCCGGCCAGGAGGGAGCGGCGGGCCTGCACCCGGGCCCCCGGAAGGGCGCCCAGGATCTCGGTGTCCCCGCCGAAGTCCGGCGGAACGGGCGGCAGCCCCAGGGCGGTCACCAGATCGGCCTGGTGGCGCGCCGGGTCGGCGGTGGAGCGCAGGATGTGGGCCAGCGGACGCGGATCCGCCAGCCCGTAGAGCCGCGCCAGCTCCCCGGCGGCCTCCTGCACATCGGTGTGGTCGGCGGCCGGTGCCTCGGCGTCCCAGACGTGCGTGACGACCCGGCGGCCCTGGTGCACCGCCGTGGCGCCCGTGCGCCCCGGGGCGCGGTGCAGGACCAGCGCCGGCCAGCTCTCCCCGGTCGTGAACGTCTCCGCCGCCGCGAGCAGCGGCTCGTGGGGGAGCGGTGCCGGCCGCCGCCGCCCCGGGGCGGGCTCCGCGGCCACCTCCACATAGCTGCCGTCCTCGCCCGCCGGGGCCGTACGCAGCGAGACCGCGCACAGGAGGGCCGCCTGGGCGACCTCGGCCGGCGGCACCGGCACCAGCGCCACCGCGCGAGGGGTGAGCGCCGCCCAGTCGGGCGCGGGCGCCGGGGGCTCGGGCGGACGCGCGAAGAAGGGGATCCGCGCCGCCAGATCGAGCCGGGCCTCGGAACGGGCCTCCAGGAATTCGGTACGCGGCTCCCCGAGCCGGTTCCACGGGTACTCCGTGGCGTGCACGCCGATGGCCCGGAACACCTCCAGGGCCTCCTCGGGGCGGTCCCGGAGGATCAGCAGCAGGGCCGTCTCGTTGCGGAATCCGGCGGCCTCGTGGTCGCCCGCCCCGGCGTAGGTGTCCGAGAGGTCCCGGGCGCGGGCCAGGGCGGCGTCCACCCGGGCGGCGTACGGATCGGGGTCCGGCGGCCCGCCGTCGTCCTCGGCCAGCCGGTACTCCAGCGCCGCCCGGAGCGGCAGGGCGTGCAGCCGGGAGCCGGGCGGCGCCGAGTCCGCGACGCGCTCGGCGTACCCGAACATCTCCTCGTGCGAGCCGTACCACCGGGCGGTCAGGTACTGGAGGGCCTGGGCGTGGCAGCCGAAATGGTGCGGATCGCGCGCCACCGCCTCCGCGAGATAGGAGTCGAAGACCTCGCGCGGGGCCTGGATGGAACGGGCGTGGGCGAGCGCCACCCGCCACGGCACCGGATCACCCGGATTGGCCTCGGCGGCGGCCCCGATGACCGGGACGGCATCCTCCAGGAGGGCGAAGAACGCCTGGAAGCGGTCGCGCTCGACGTCCCGGGCGCGGGCCCCCGTACGGACCTTCCACGCCTGGCGGAGCCGGAGGTCGGCGACCACCAGCAGGGCGTCCGGATCCCGCGGCGCCTCCTCCAGCCACGCCTCCAGCCAGCCGTCGTGGTGCAGCGCGGTCCGGGCCAGCCGCCCCACGTACGCGTCCCGGCGCTCCCACTGCGCGTGCGTCCGGGTCGCCGCCAGCAGCTCGCGCGCCGGCCCGTGGTCCCCGGCCGCCGCCGCGCCCAGCGCCGCCCGCAGCGCGGGGTCCGGCGGGTCCAGGACGACGGCCTCGTCCGGCGCCAGATCGGCGCCGACCGCATCGCGGTGGCGCAGGATGCGCAGGAAGGCGACCAGGAAGAGGAGACGCACGACAGCGGTCCTTCCCATCCGGGGACGTGGGCCGACCGGGCCGGAGAGGGTCAGCCGACCGGCGCCGTGGCGGCCGCCGACGCCTGGACCTCGCCGCGGTGGCGGATCTGGCGGAAGGTGAAGTTGGTCAGGTCGTCACCGACGGCGAAGACCTTCTTGTCGGCCTTGGTGACGTTCTTGCCGTTGGTGAACCCGCTGATCGCGAAGTACGCGTACCGGCCGTAGGAGTTCGCGGTACGGCGGCAGACCGCGCCGCCCCGGCAGAACACCGGGACACCCGAGCCGCTGAGCGAGGCGACGGAGCCGCTGGCCTGCTGGGCGGCCTTCTTCGCCTGCGCCTCCGTCTCGAAGACCGCGAGGCCCAGCGTCACGGCGACGCCGTCACGGCTGTACGTGGCCCGGATGACCTGGTCGCAGCCGTTGTTCACGAGGATCGAGCCGAGCGCCCCCTGCGTGGCGGCGGCGCACTTCGTGGTGCGGTGCGTGGCGCCCTTGGCGTACACGCGGTCGCCCATCGTGAGCTTCTTGCCGGGGAAGAAGGCGTCCACCGTGACCGGCGCCCGGTCCTTCTTCACATCGGATATGTAGTCCTTCGGATTCGGCGGGGGCGGCGGCGCCACCGACGAGAACGAGGGCTCCGGCTGCGCCGTCTCGCTGGGCAGGTCGGTCGCGGACGGCAGCTCGCTCGCGTTCTTGCCGGAGGTGCCGCCCGACCCGTTCTTGTTGGTCGAGATGACCGCGGTGGCCACGATCGCGGCGACCGCGGCGGTGGCCAGCGCGCCCCCGCCGATCATCAGCCACCTCTTGCGCCTGGCGCGTGCGGCGGACGCCTCCGCGAGCGCCGCCCAGTCCGGAGTCCCATTGCCCCCGGGCCCCCACGAGGGCCCCCCTTGCCCAAAGCTCATGCGGCGAATCCTAGGCCCTGTCGTCACCACCCCGCCCGCCCTCCGGGCGACGACGTGATGGTGACGACAGGACCTGGACGGAAGGTAATCCGGTTGGGCCTGCGCTTCCCCGCCCGTGACAATGCTGTGCATGGGACATCTCGAAGCGGGTCATCTGGAGTACTACCTACCGGACGGGCGGGTGCTGCTCGGCGATGCCTCGTTCCGGGTGGCGGACGGAGCCGTGGTCGCCCTCGTCGGGGCCAACGGCGCCGGCAAGACCACCCTGCTGCGCCTGCTGTCCGGGGAGCTCCAGCCGCACGGCGGCTCGGTCTCGGTCAGCGGCGGGCTCGGCGTCATGCGGCAGTTCGTCGGCTCGGTCCGCGACGAACGCACCGTGCGCGACCTGCTCGTCTCGGTCGCCCAGCCCAGCATCCGCAAGGCGGCCGAGGCCGTCGACCGGGCCGAGGAGCTGATCCTCACCGTCGACGACGAGGCCGCGCAGATGGCGTACGCGCAGGCGCTCAGCGACTGGGCGGAGGTGCGCGGCTACGAGGCCGAGACCGTCTGGGACATGTGCACCATGGCGGCGCTCGGCGTCCCGTACGAGAAGGCGCAGTTCCGCGAGGTGCGCACGCTCTCCGGCGGTGAGCAGAAGCGGCTCGTGCTGGAGGCGCTGCTGCGCGGCCCCGACGAGGTGCTGCTGCTCGACGAGCCGGACAACTATCTCGACGTCCCCGGCAAGCGCTGGCTGGAGGAGAAGCTGAGGGAGACCCGCAAGACGGTCCTCTTCGTCTCCCACGACCGGGAGCTGCTCTCCCGCGCCGCCCAGAAGATCGTCAGCGTCGAGCCCAGCCCGGCCGGCAGCGACGTCTGGGTCCACGGGGGCGGCTTCGCCACCTACCACCAGGCCCGCAAGGAGCGCTTCGCCCGCTTCGAGGAGCTGCTGCGCCGCTGGGAGGAGGAGCGCGCCCGGCTGAAGGCGCTCGTCCTGCGGATGCGCCAGCAGGCGGCCAACAGCCCCGACATGGCCAGCCGCTACCACGCGATGCAGACCCGGTTCAAGAAGTTCGAGGAGGCGGGGCCGCCGCCGGAGCCGCCGCGCGAGCAGGAGATCCGGATGCGGTTGCGCGGCGGCCGGACCGGGGTGCGGGCGGTGACCTGCACCGGTCTGGAGCTGACCGGTCTGATGAAACCGTTCGACCTGGAGATCTACTACGGCGAGCGCGTCGCCGTCCTCGGCTCGAACGGCTCCGGCAAGTCCCACTTCCTGCGGCTGCTGGCCGGGGAGCCGGTGGCCCACACGGGGGAGTGGAAGCTCGGCGCCCGGGTGGTGGCCGGCCACTTCGCCCAGACCCACGCCCACCCGGAGCTGCTGGGCCGCACGCTCGTCGACATCCTGTGGACCGAGCACGCGAAGGACCGGGGCGCGGCGATGTCGGTGCTGCGGCGGTACGAGCTGGAGCGGCAGGGGGACCAGCCGTTCGAGAAGCTGTCCGGCGGACAGCAGGCCCGATTCCAGATCCTCCTCCTGGAGCTGGCCGGCACCACGGCCCTCCTCCTGGACGAGCCCACCGACAACCTCGACCTGGAATCGGCCGAAGCGCTCCAGGACGGGCTGGAGGCGTACGACGGCACCGTCCTCGCCGTCACCCACGACCGCTGGTTCGCGAAGTCCTTCGACCGCTTCCTGGTCTTCGGATCCGACGGGGTCGTCCGCGAGACGCGCGAGCCGGTCTGGGACGAGCGGCGGGTGGAGCGGGTGCGGTAGCCCTCCGGGCCGGGGTGCGGGGTGCGGTGGCCCTCCGGGCCGGGGTGCGGGTGCGCCTGTGTCCGGTGGGTGGGGGCGGGGTCCCTCCGGGGAGACTCCTCAGAAATGGCGTGTGCACCCAGGTCCGAAAGGTGGGCCGGGTCGTACGCCATTTCCTGCGGGGACTCCCCTGCGCGCCCCCACCCGGCCGGTCGGGCGTCTCACCCCCCGGTGGGGCCTGAGGCCCGCGAGCGCGCCCCGCCGGTTACCGTCCCCCCGCCTGCGAATCCCGGGCCGCAGACGCAGAACCGGCCGGGTCCGGGGGCGTGCAGGGGAGTCCCCGCAGAACGACGAACACAGACCGGGGTGCGTACGCGTGGTGCCCGCACGTTCGTCGTTCGAGGAGACGCCCCGGAGGGACCCCGGACCCCCACCCACCGAACATCAGGCGCCCCGCGGGGAACCCGCACAAACAAGCCCGTCCGGCGATTGAGGACGGAACCCCGAGCACGGGACCCCGTTTTGACCCGTGCGGGTACGGGCGGGTAGGCTCTTGCACTGTTATGCGTATGGGCTAGGCCCTGACGCAGGTTCTCTGGAGCAGTTCCCAGTGGCTCGCATACGGGCTCGTCCCGGCATTGTGAGCTCCAGCTGCATGATCGCTTCAGGGGTGCCATGTGCCCTCATCCACTGAAGAAGCGAAGGCTACGAAGTGCGTACGTACAGCCCCAAGCCCGGCGATGTCACTCGCCAGTGGCACATCATCGACGCGCAGGACGTTGTCCTGGGTCGTCTGGCCACCACGGCCGCCAACCTCCTCCGGGGTAAGCACAAGGCGATCTACGCCCCCCACATGGACATGGGCGACTTCGTCATCATCATCAACGCCGACAAGGTTCACCTGTCCGGCAACAAGCGGACCCAGAAGATGGCCTACCGCCACTCCGGGTTCCCGGGTGGTCTGCGTTCCGTGCGGTACGACGACCTGCTCGCGAACAACCCCGAGAAGGCCGTCGAGAAGGCCATCAAGGGCATGATCCCCAAGAACAGCCTCGGCCGCCAGATGATCTCGAAGCTGAAGGTCTACGCGGGTGACCAGCACCCGCACGCTGCGCAGCAGCCGGTCCCGTACGAGATCACCCAGGTCGCGCAGTAGTTCCGGCCTCCCCCCAAAGACGTAAAGAAAGATCTGAGGAGAATCGTGGCCGAGACCACTGTTGAGACCCCTATCGAGGGCACCGACGGCGAGGAGACCTACGCCGAGGTGACGACCTTCGAGTCGGAGGTCCCCGTCGAGGGTGAGTACACCTCCGAGTCGCTCGCGGGCCGCTTCGGCGACCCGCAGCCCGCCGCCGGCCTGGGCCGTCGCAAGAACGCCATCGCCCGTGTCCGGATCGTTCCGGGCTCCGGCAAGTGGAAGATCAACGGTCGCACCCTTGAGGACTACTTCCCCAACAAGGTGCACCAGCAGGAAGTCAACGAGCCCTTCAAGGTGCTCGAGCTCGACGGTCGCTACGACGTCATCGCCCGCATCTCGGGCGGCGGTGTCTCGGGTCAGGCCGGCGCCCTGCGTCTCGGTGTGGCGCGTGCGCTGAACGAGGCGGACGTGGACAACAACCGTCCGACCCTCAAGAAGGCCGGCTTCCTCTCCCGCGACGACCGTGCGGTCGAGCGCAAGAAGGCCGGTCTCAAGAAGGCCCGCAAGGCCCCGCAGTACAGCAAGCGCTAAACCGCCTGCTCAACCGCGTTACACGTTCGCCCCGGCGGCACTCCCCGTGCTGCCGGGGCGTTCGTTTATTGAGAGCCTCGGGCATATAACGGCATAAGGCGTTCATAGGCTTGTTGGCTGCTTAGTCTGATTTTTGGTTTTTGCGTTTCGGAGCACCTTCGGAGGACACCAGTGGGACGACTCTTCGGCACGGACGGCGTGCGCGGCGTCGCCAACGCGGACCTGACGGCCGAGCTCGCGCTCGGCCTGTCGGTCGCGGCGGCGCACGTGCTGGCCGAGGCGGGCACCTTTGAAGGCCATCGGCCGACGGCCGTGGTGGGGCGCGACCCCCGCGCCTCCGGAGAGTTCCTGGAGGCGGCCGTGGTGGCCGGCCTCGCCAGCGCGGGCGTCGACGTCCTGCGCGTCGGCGTGCTCCCGACCCCGGCCGTGGCCTATCTGACCGGCGCGCTCGGCGCCGACATCGGGGTCATGCTGTCCGCCAGCCACAACGCCATGCCGGACAACGGTGTCAAGTTCTTCGCCCGGGGCGGGCACAAGCTGGCCGACGAGCTGGAGGACCGGATCGAGACGGTCTACGAGCAGCACCGCACGGGTGAGCCGTGGAGCCGCCCGACCGGTGCGGGAGTCGGCCGCGTCACCGACTACGTCGAGGGCTTCGACCGGTACGTCGCCCACCTCATCGGCGTACTGCCCAATCGCCTCGACGGCCTCAAGATCGTCCTGGACGAGGCGCACGGCGCGGCCGCCCACGTCTCGCCCGAGGCCTTCGCCCGTGCCGGGGCCGAGGTCGTCACGATCGGTGCCACGCCCGACGGGCTGAACATCAACGACGGCTGCGGCTCCACGCACCTGGAGCTGCTGCGCGCCGCCGTCGTCGAGCACGGCGCCGACCTGGGCATCGCGCACGACGGCGACGCCGACCGCTGCCTGGCCGTGGACGCGGCGGGCGAGGAGGTCGACGGCGACCAGATCCTGGCCGTGCTGGCCCTCGCCATGCGCGAGGCCGGGCAACTGCGCAAGGACACCGTGGTCGGCACCGTGATGTCGAACCTCGGCTTCAAGCTGGCCATGGAGCGCGAGGGCATCCACCTCGTCCAGACGGCGGTGGGCGACCGGTACGTCCTGGAGTCGATGAAGGCCGAGGGCTACGCCCTGGGCGGCGAGCAGTCCGGGCACGTCATCGTGCTCGACCACGCCACCACCGGCGACGGCACGCTGACCGGGCTGATGCTGGCGGCCCGGGTCGCCGCCACCGGCCGGCCGCTGGCCGAGCTGGCCGGGGTCATGGAGCGGCTGCCGCAGGTCCTGGTCAATGTGCCGGACGTCGACAAGTCCCGGGTGAACACCTCTCCGGAGCTGGCCGCGGCCGTCGCGGAGGCCGAGCGCGAGCTGGGCGCCACCGGCCGGGTGCTGCTGCGCCAGTCCGGCACGGAGCCGCTCGTGCGGGTCATGGTCGAGGCCGCCGACATCGAGCAGGCGCGCGCGGTGGCCGGGCGGCTGGCCGACGTGGTGAAGTCCGCGCTGGGCTGATTCGCCGCACGCCCGAGGGGGAACGACCCGGTCTCACGGCCGGGTCGTTCCCGTGTCCGGCGGTGCCCCAGCGGTGCGGCGCTCGTCCTCCAGTGCGGCCAGGATCCGGGCCAGGTCGGCGGGGGCGGCGGCCAGGCGGACCGGCTCGCCGCCGTCGTCGATCTCGGCGACGTGCCAGCTCGTGGGGACGGTGTCGCCCTCGTCGCCCCGGGCCCGCCGCACGCCCCGGACGGTGAGCCGCTCCGCGGGGATCGGGCGGGCGGCGAAGCGGCCGGGGCCCGCGTGCGGGGTCACGGCGGGCGCGCCGGCGCCGATGACGACATGCGTGCCGAAGAGGTGCGGGTTGTACGCGGTGTGCTCCAGGAAGCGGGCGGACAGGAAGTGGTCGCGCCCGTCCGGCGCGGCGGGCGCGGGGGTCTCCTCCAGGGAGCGGACGCGGGTGGCGCGCCAGGCCAGGACGAGCGCCACCAGGGTGGCCGCCGTGCCGGCCGCCGCCCAGAGAACCGTCCCGGTCGAGCCCAGCGGGTCCGTCGGGTGCAGGGCGCAGAGCGGCAGCAGCCAGACGGCCGTCACGGCGAGCGCGCCCGCGAACGGAAGGGACGAGGGCAGGAACTCGTCGTCCCGCAGCCGGCGCCCGCGCCGGCGGATCAGCAGCAGCGCCCCCGCGTAGCCCGCGCCGAGCGCGCAGACGGCGGAGAGGACGGCGATCTCCCCGGGGCCGGTGACGTGGTCGTGCCAGACGTGCCGCTCGCCGGTGACCGTCCTGGCCCGGCCGTGCCAGAAGACCAGCTCGACCTTCTCACCCGCGCGGAAGGCGGCGGCGTCGTCCCGGGAGACACCGAGCCGGTGGAGCGGGCGGTCCCCGGTGAAGTACAGCCAACTGGTTCTGTTCCGGCCCTCGTTGACGTCGGTCCGCTCGATCACGCCGGTGAGGGTGGTCAGGCAGGCGCGGCGTTCGGCGGCCGGGGTGGTCGCGGTGCAGGGCACGGCCGCCCGCCACGCCCGCCGCTCGGCCGCCGCGTCGGCCACGTAGGTCGCGGCCACGCCCGAGGCGGTGAGCAGCACGGCGCACAGGACCCAGGGCAGGACGGTCCGGCGCCCCGCCGCGCCGCGTGCGATGACGGGGACCTCGTCGGGCGCGGTGGCCGGGCCGTGACGGCGGTGCAGCGCGCGCAGCGCCGCCAGCTCCGCGTCGAACCGCCCGAGGTCCTCGCCGCTCATCGGCATCGGCAGCCGCCAGGACCGCCCGGTGTCGAGCAGCACGCTGACGCGGTGGATGTCGGTGTGCCGGCCGTACTGGATGTACCGCCGCAGTTCCACGACGCGGGTCCACGGCACCGTGCGGCGGCGCAGCAGGGTCCGGGAGCGCAGGCCGTACGCGTCGGCGGTGAGCCGGGCGGTGGCCAGGTACAGGAAGACCGGGCCCATCAGCGCGATCACCGCACACCCCCAGAACGCGGCGCCGAGGGCGTCCCGTCGCAGGCAGGCCAGCAGCACGGCCGCGATCGCCGCCACCGCGCAGACCGCGGAGCCCCACCACGACACGTTCCGCGCGGGCACGCGGAAGACGACGTCACCCGGTTCGTTCATGACCGACAGGGTGGCAGCCGTGGGGGGTGCGGCGCGTGTGGTGAATACGGCAGTATCGGCGGCCCCGACCCTGCCGGGCCGTCACCGGGGCAGGCGCGCCCCGCTCTTCGCGTACCGCTCGGGGTGCCTGCGGTGGTGGCGCAGGGCCAGCACCCACAGGCCCTTCTGCGCGAGCAGGGTCAGCGTGCCGGCCAGCACGATCCCGCCGAGGTTGGCCAGCAGTTGCTGGACGGAGCCGTTCATCTGGCTGTAGTCGCGGTAGCTGAAGGCCATCGCGGCGTTCGAGGCGGCGGGCACCGTCGTCACGGAGATGGCGACGCCGATCAGCGCGCCCGACTTGGTGGAGGTCAGCGAGAGCGTTCCGGCGATCCCGGCGAGGAACGCCACGACGAACGACATCCAGTCCGGCTGCCAGATGAACGAGGTGTTGGGCCGGGTCGCCTCGATCATCGACGCGTTGAACAGCCCGAAGGCGTCCATGAGATAGGCGAAGCCGACCGTCACCGCCATCGCCACCGCGAAGCCGACGACCAGCGCCCACAGCGAGCGCCACACCAGCCGGGGCGCGCGCTGGACGAGCGCCGTGCTGATCCCGGCGAGCGGTCCGAACTCGGGGCCCACCGCCATCGCGCCCACGATCAGGATCGCGTTGTCGAGCATCACACCGCAGGCGGCCAGCATGGTCGCCACGGACAGGAACGCCACGTAGGTGAGGGTGAACGTCGACTCCTCGTGCGTGACGTCGGTCAGCTCCTCCCACAGGACGGCGTCCGCGCCCTCGCCCGGCGCCTCCTCCTCGGCGCGGTCGGCGCGGGACGAGAGCGTCAGGTCCATGCTCTCGACGGTGATCGACCCGGAGCGGTCCAGGCCGAGCGCCCGCAGCTCCCCGATCAGCGTGTCCCCGGCCTCCCGGGCCACGTCGCAGAGCACCACGTCGCCCACCGGGTCCCGGGCGACCCCGGGCAGCACCACCAGATGCGCGGTGCCGACCGTCGACTCCAGCAGAGCGGTCACCTCGCCGGTGCGGTCGGCGGGGACGATCAGGCGCAGATGCAGCACAACGCTCCTCGTAGGGGCTCGACCGGCTCAGAGCTTGCGCAGGGACAGCCGTTGCACCTTGTGGTCCGGGCCCTTGCGCAGCACCA
Organism: Streptomyces sp. NPDC001515; assembly: GCF_053597115.1. Taxonomy (NCBI): domain Bacteria; kingdom Bacillati; phylum Actinomycetota; class Actinomycetes; order Kitasatosporales; family Streptomycetaceae; genus Streptomyces; species Streptomyces sp. NPDC001515. The sequence goes on along the minus strand of NZ_JBSFHN010000056.1, from coordinate 20,494 downwards.
GGGTGGCACGGCCGCGCGTCGGGGCCACGTTCTCCACCAGATTGGGACGGTTGATGGTCCGCCACATCGTCGCCGCGTACTCCATGGCCTCCTCCTCGGAGACCTGGGTGTACTTCCGGAAGTACGAGGAGGGGTCCTGGAACGCCGTAGCGCGGAGCTTGCGGAACCGGCTGAGGTACCAGGTCTCGATGTCCTCGGGCCGGGCGTCCACGTACACGCTGAAGTCGAAGTAGTCGGCGAGGCCCACCCTGGTGCGGCCGTCCTTGCCGGGCAGGGCGGGCTGGAGGACGTTCAGCCCCTCGACGATGAGGATGTCGGGGCGGCGCACGGTGAGCCGTTCGCCGGGGACGATGTCGTAGATCAGGTGCGAGTAGACGGGGGCGGTGACCTCGTCCTTGCCGGCCTTGATGTCGGCGACGAAACGGGTCAGGGCGCGCCGGTCGTAGGACTCCGGGAACCCCTTGCGCGACATCAGCCCGCGAGCGCGGAGCTCCTTCATCGGCAGCAGGAAGCCGTCCGTGGTGACCAGCTCCACCCGGGGGTGCTCCGGCCAGCGGGCCAGCAGCGCCTGGAGGATGCGGGCGGTGGTGGACTTGCCGACGGCGACGCTGCCCGCGACCCCGATGACGAACGGGGTGCCGCGCTGCGCCCCGTGCCCGTTCCCGGCGTCCCCGAGGAAGGTGTTCAGGGCGCCGCGCAGTCCGGAGGTGGCCTGCACGTACAGGTTCAGGAGCCGTGAGAGCGGCAGATAGACGTCCCGCACCTCGTCCAGGTCGATGACGTCCCCGAGGCCGCGCAGCCGCTCCACCTCCTCGGCGCTGAGCGGCAGCGGCGTCCTGTCGCGCAGTGCGCTCCACTCGGCCCGGGACAGGTCGACGTACGGCGTCGCGGCGGGCTCGGTGCGACGCTGCGTGCTCCGGGACGGCGAGGTGATCACGGGAACATTGTTGCGGGAGTTCGACAGGAGTACGAACGGGCAGGGGGGTGGGCTCGGTCACGCCGGGGGCGCGCCGCCGCGCCGCCGTTCGGGTCCGTCCCGGTTGCGCCATTGCGGCGCCCGGTCCGGGGCGGGCGGTGTGGTGTGCGAACCACCTCGAACGCATTCTTACTGTCACTTTATGCTACGAAACCATCCCAAGGTGTCACGCCGCGGTCGCGCGGTGCCGGCGACCGGGGCCGTGGCCCTGACCGCCGCCGTCATGGCCGCCCTCCTCGTCCCCGGGACCGTGCCGGTCGGCCACGCCGCCGCCACGGGACCGGCCCTGGTCGACGAGACGTTCACCGGAGCGACGGCCGACACCGACTTCACGGCAGTGGGGCCCGCCTGTCTGACCGGGGCCCTGCCCGCCACCCCGCCCCCGGGCGGCACGGCCCACCCGCTGGGCGGCTGCCCGGACCCGGGGGTGGGCCCCGTACCGCCCCGCAGTGCCGCGCCCCACGGCTACCTTCAGCTGACCGACGTGGGCAACGACCGCTCGGCCGCCGTGATCCACAACAAGGCCCTGCCCGCGAACGAGGGCCTGGAGGTCTCCTTCGACCAGTGGCAGTACGGCGGCACGCCCGCCGCCAGCCCGGCGGACGGCATCTCGTTCTTCCTGGTGGACGGCGCCGCCGACCTCTTCGCGCCGGGCGCCTTCGGCGGAAGCCTGGGATACGCGCAGAAGCTGCCGGACGACGACCCGGGCCGGGACTTCCTGCCGGGCGTCGCCCACGGCTACCTCGGCGTGGGGCTGGACGTCCTGGGCAACTACTTCGGCGACTGGGAGCACCGCGGCAACGGCTGCGCGCGGCGGTCCCCGGCCGGTACGGAGTTCCGGGTTCCGGCGCCCGGGGCCAACATGGTCACGGTGCGCGGCCCCGGAAACGGCACCGAGGGCTACTGCTTCCTGGCCGCCACCACGGACAACCTGACGACGGACGGGCCCTGGCCCTCCACCCTGCCCGGCACGCTCCACGGGCCGACGACGGCGGCCGACCTCCCTCCGGGCACGACGCCCGAGCAGGCCGAGCAGATCCTGGAGCGGTCCCGCCGCACGGTGACGGTCCGGCTGAGCCCGGCCCCCGACCCGGTGCTGACGGTCCTCGTCGACTTCCACGACGGCGCAGGCGCCCAGCAGGTCCTGGAGACACCCGCGCCGCAGCCGGTGCCGGCCACGTACAAGTTCGGCTTCGGCGCCTCGACCGGTGCCTTCACCGATGTGCACCTGCTGCGCACGCTCTCCGCCCGGTCCCTGAAGCCGCTGCCCCGGCTGAACCTGGTGAAGCAGGTCAGCATCGCCGAACCGCTGCCCGAGGTGATCGTGCCGGGCACGGCGGTGCCGTACGAGTTCGTCGTGACGAACGCCGGGGAGACCGACCTCACCGACGTGGCCGTCGACGACCCCACGGTCGGGCCGGTGACCTGCCCCTCCGCCACGCTGGCCGTCGGCGCGACCATGACCTGCACCGCGTCGTACACCGTCACCGCGGCCGACGCGGTCCGCGGCTATGTGGCGAACACGGCGACGGCGACCGGGAAGAGCGGTGAGGAGTCCGTGGAGTCCCCGCCGTCGAGCGTCGAACTGCCGCTGGGCGGCAAGGGCGGGGTCGGGCTCGCCCTGATCAAGGAGGTGGACGACTCGGAGCCGTACGGCGCCGGGGACGAGGTGGAGTACACGTACGTCGTCAGCAACGTCACCGACACCCCCGTCGAGGACCTGGTGATCGAGGACGACCGGCTCGAGGGCATCACCTGCGCGTCCACGACGCTGGCCGCGAAGGGGACCCCGGGCGACAGCACCACCTGCACCGGCGTCTATACGGTGCGCGCCGACGACGTGGAACGGGGGAGTGTCGTCAACACGGCCGTGGCGAAGGGCAACGGCGGCACGGTCACGTCCCCGCCGGCCGAGGCGACGATCCAGGTCACCGAACCGACGACCGAACCGACGCCGCCCACCCCGACCCCCACCCACACGCACAGTCCCAAGCCCACGCACAGTCCCAAGCCCACCCACAGCCCCACCGGCACGCACCAGCCCAGTCACCCGCCCACCTGGCCGGAGGAGACCTCCTCCGGGGGCGGCCACACCGGTGGCCAGCTGCCCGAGACCGGAGCGCCGGACCTGCTGCCCCTCGGGATCGGCGCGCTGGCGATGACCGCGGGCGGGGCGCTGTTCCTGACGCGGCGGCGGCCGGGAAAGGGGCGCGCGCACTGAGGTGAGGGCGGCCGGCCGGAGGTGAACGAGGCGCCGCCCCGCAGAAACGAAGACCGGCCGGGCCCCTGGAGGAGGGGCCCGGCCGGTCTGTGTACGGACGCGTCGCGGTGACTGTGTGCGTGTCGCGGTGTCCCGGCGCGGTACTAGTCCGTGCCGAACTCCATCGCGGCGCGGTCCAGCATCTCGTCGTCGTCGGAGACCTCGCCGCGGGAGGCGATGGCCTCGGCGCCGCCCTCCGGCAGGGTGCCGATCAGACCGGTCGCGGCGGCCTGGGCCGCGCCGATGGCCGGGTTGGCGGTGCCGATGAGGCCGATGCCGGCGTACTGCTCCAGCTTGGCGCGGGAGTCGGCGATGTCGAGGTTGCGCATGGTGAGCTGGCCGATGCGGTCGACGGGGCCGAACGCGGAGTCCTCGGTGCGCTCCATGGAGAGCTTGTCCGGGTGGTAGCTGAACGCCGGGCCCGTGGTGTCGAGGATCGAGTAGTCCTCGCCGCGCCGCAGCCGCAGCGTCACCTCGCCGGTGACGGCCGCGCCGACCCAGCGCTGGAGGGACTCGCGCACCATGAGCGCCTGCGGGTCCAGCCAGCGGCCCTCGTACATCAGGCGGCCGAGGCGGCGGCCCTCGTTGTGGTACTGGGCGAGGGTGTCCTCGTTGTGGATCGCGTTGACCAGGCGCTCGTACGCGGCGTGCAGCAGGGCCATGCCCGGGGCCTCGTAGATGCCGCGGCTCTTGGCCTCGATGATCCGGTTCTCGATCTGGTCCGACATGCCCATGCCGTGGCGGCCGCCGATGGCGTTGGCCGCCATGACCAGGGCGACGGCGGACTCGAACTTCTCGCCGTTGATGGTCACCGGGCGGCCCTGGTCGAAGCCGATCGTGACGTCCTCGGTCTCGATCTCGACCGAGGGGTCCCAGAACCGCACGCCCATGATCGGCTCGACGGTCTCCACACCGGTGTTCAGGTGCTCCAGGGTCTTCGCCTCGTGGGTGGCGCCCCAGATGTTGGCGTCCGTGGAGTACGCCTTCTCGGTGCTGTCGCGGTACGGCAGGCCGTGGGCGACCAGCCACTCCGACATCTCCTTGCGGCCGCCGAGCTCCGTGACGAAGTCCGCGTCCAGCCAGGGCTTGTAGATGCGCAGGTGCGGGTTGGCGAGCAGACCGTAGCGGTAGAACCGCTCGATGTCGTTGCCCTTGAAGGTGGAGCCGTCGCCCCAGATCTGCACGTTGTCCTCGAGCATCGCGCGCACCAGGAGGGTGCCGGTGACGGCGCGGCCCAGCGGCGTGGTGTTGAAGTACGCGCGACCGCCCGAGCGGATGTGGAAAGCGCCGCAGGTGAGCGCGGCCAGGCCCTCCTCGACGAGCGCGGCGCGGCAGTCGACCAGGCGGGCCAGCTCGGCGCCGTACGCCTTGGCGCGGCCCGGCACGGAGGCGATGTCCGGCTCGTCGTACTGACCGATGTCGGCGGTGTAGGTGCACGGGACGGCACCCTTGTCGCGCATCCACGCGACCGCGACCGAGGTGTCGAGCCCGCCCGAGAAGGCGATGCCGACGCGCTCGCCGGCCGGCAGGGAGGTGAGGACCTTAGACATAGGAAGATTATGCATCATCTCGCATGATCATGCAAAACGGGTGTCCCTCTTACCTCCGTACCCGGGCGCGGCGCAGCCCGTACGGCGGGAGTGCAGACAAGTGGGCACCCCCACTAGTGGCCATCGGCCACGCATTGTCTGCGGCCCGTGACCCCACTTCCATGGCGGCAGCGAAGACCTCGCGAACCCCGTGAAGCCCATTCGTGCCACTGGAGGGAACCACCGTGCGGAGCTCAGCACGCAGAGCGGTCAGATCGTCAGGAGCCCGTGGCGGCATGGCCGTCGGCCAGGGCGTGGCGGCCCTGCTCGCCGCAGCCGGTCTCGTCATGACGGCCCTGCCCGCCGCCCACGCGGACACCGCGCCGGCGGCGGCCGCGTCCGACCTCACCCCCGGCACCGGGACGGACACCCCGTCGCTCGTGACCGGTCTGAACGAGCAGGTGTCCGCGACCGTCCCGGCGGCCGACGCCGCACGTGGCCACCTCAGGGCCAAGTCCGGCCGCTACCACATCGCGGACACCTCGGCGAAGGACCTCGCCTCCCTCGGCACCACCACCGAGAAGGGCGGTAAGGAGACGGTCCGGCTCCAGCAGAAGTACCGGGGCGTCCCGGTCCTCGGCGGTCAGTACGTGGTCCGGATGACGAAGAAGGACGGCAAGCGCGCCGTCACCGGCACCTCCGGCACCTACTTCACCGAGCTGAAGCTGGACACGGTCGCCCCGAAGGTCTCGGAGAAGACCGCGATCGAGCGTGCCGTCGGCGAGGTCGCCGCGCAGTTCGACCGCGGCCTCCTGCGCGCCCCGGCCAAGGGCGCGAAGCCCGGGAAGGCCGACTTCACCGGCACGGCGGGCGACGTCACGATCCTTCCGCAGGGCACCGGTGTGCTGACCCGGCACATCACCGTCACGGGCACGAACCCGGCCGACGGCTCGCCGGTCCAGCAGGAGGTGTACATCGACGCGCACTCCGGCTTCCCGGTCATGCGGTACAGCGGTATCCAGACCTTCGACGCGACGGGCGGGGCCACCGGGCCCGCGCAGGGTGCGGAGACCGTCGACCCCGCCTCGACGCTCCCCGCCGGCGACGAGCTCGTCGTCAACGGAAGCGGCGTCCGCTACAACGGCCAGAAGGTCGACATCAATCTGTACCGGGACATCAAGGGTTCCCTCCAGATGATCGACTACGGCCGCCGGGCAGCCGACTCCCCGCTCGACGGCCCCATGATCGCCACCTACGACGCGCGCGGCCGTGAGGCTGCCAGCGCCTCCGGCGTCTGGCCCGCGGGCGTCACGTACTTCTCGCCCGCCACCCCGGAGCTCGGCGAGGACTACACCGACTCCGGTGCCGTGGACGCCCACTGGGCGGCCGGCAAGGTGTACGACTACTACAAGAACCACTTCGGCCGGAAGGGCCTGGACGACAAGGACGGCTTCATCTACTCCCTGGTCGGAGTCGTCAGCAACGGCAAGCCGTACAACAACGCCTTCTGGGACGGCCAGAAGATGGTCTACGGCCAGGGCGGCGGCGACTACCGCACCTTCTCCGCCGACACCGACGTCGTCGGCCACGAGATGACCCACGGCGTCGTCACCCACACCGCGAACCTGGTGTACGCGGGCCAGTCCGGCGCGATGAACGAGGCCATAGCCGACTACTTCGGCAACGCCATCGACCTGGAGGCCAACGGCCAGTCGATGGACGACCCGGACTCCGGTCTCCTCGGCGAGGACCTGTGCACGACGCTCGGCCCGCGCGAGTGCGCCCTGCGCGACCTGAACGACGGCGCCACCACGTCGAAGAACTTCATCGGCGTCACCTACGGCGGTGACAACGGCGGCGTCCACCTCAACTCCACGATCTTCTCCGGCTCCCTGTGGGACATGCGCCAGGACCTCGGCGCCGAGTTCGCCGACCAGATCGTCTACCGCGCGCTCTCCGCGTACATGACCCCGCTCGACGGCTTCACCGAGGGCCGCGCCGCGGTCGTCGCGGCCGCGAAGGAGCTGGGCGCCACCAAGGCCCAGCTCAAGATCGTCACGCGCTCCTTCGACGCGCACGGGATCGTCCCCGGCTGGGAGAAGGCGCTCGGCGTCGACACCGACACCCTGATGTCCAAGGTCAACATCTACAACACCGGCGTCGGCGCCGCCGGCGGCACGTACGTCGTCTCCCGCTCCAACGAGGACGGCAGCGAGCCCTACTCGGTGTGGCTGGGCAGCACCTCCGGCAAGGGCCGGCCGCAGCTGGTGAGCGCCAACAACGGCGACTACAACGTCTACGCCAACACCGACGGCAAGACGGTCGTCTGGGCCGACTACAGCAGCGACGGCGTCAAGATCATGGCGCGCCCGGTCGGCGGCGGCCTCGCCAAGGTGGTCGACGCCATCGGCAGCAACGTCTCCGGTCTCGTCGTGGACGGCGACTACGTCGCCTACACCGTCGTCAACCCGCAGTACGGCGTCACCAACGTCCGCTACGTCAACATGAAGACCGGCGAGGTCGGCCTGGTCGACGGCGGACGCCCCGCCCGCGTCTCCGGCCTGCCCTCCGTCAAGGACGGCAAGATCGCCTTCGTCAAGCTGGCCCCCGGCGCGAACGGCGACCCGGTCCTCGGCGTCGACGTCTTCGACGGCGCCACCCACACCACGACCTCGATGCCCGTCGACCCCGACGTCATGGGCGTCGGCCAGACCGCGATCACCGACGACGGCGTCTTCTGGATCGAGGACGACGACGCCACCGACGACGGCCGGGCCGCCGTCCGCCGCGCGAACCCCGACGGCACCAACCCCCTCACCATCACCCCGGAGGCGGGCGCGGGCTCCCTCCACGCCTACTCACTCTCCGCCTCCGACGACGCCGTCAACGTCTCCACCGTCCTGCCGGCCACCTGGTGGGCCAACGACACGATGATGAAGCTCTACCAGGTCGCGCCCGACGGCAAGGGCGGCCCGCGACGCGTCTCCTGCAACCGCGGCGAGCAGGCGTTCGGCGACTCCGACGAGGGACAGCGCGTCGTCTGGCTCGACGGCACCACCGGCTACACCGACCTCGTCAAGCGCGACCGCCCGTCCGGCACCTGCTGACCCCCGGGATGACCGGCGGACCAACGGAACAGCGGCACCACTGAACGCGGCGGCCGGACTCCTTGGGGGGAGCCCGGCCGCCGTTCGGGTGGGGGCGGGGGTACAGTCCCCTCCACCCCCGGGGAGGGGTGCCGGAACGGCGCGGTGATCCCATCACATCGGCAGGGACGGGGACTTCGGGTGAGTGCGAGCGCGGCGCAGACGGCGGCGTTCTTCCGTGACGTCGTCCTGACCCGGACCGTGTGGTGGGTCCGGGACGACGAGGGCAGCCCGGTCCCGGTGACGGGTTCGGGGCAGCGGGCCTTTCCCTACTGGTCGTCCGCGTCCCGTGCGGACCACGCCGCCCGGGTGTGGGGGCCGTCGTTCGGGGCCGTTTCCCTGCCGTTGGAGCACTGGCGGGACGCGGCTCTGCCCGCGTTGGCCGAGGAGGGCATCCGGGTGGGGATCAACTGGAGCGGGCCGCGTCTCACCGGATGGGACTTCACAGTCGCAGAGGTGGCGAACCGCCTCTCGCACGCTTTGGGCGAGCCGCCGTACGCCCCGTGAAGGGCGGCCGGGCGGCGAACCGGGGCGGGGGCGCCTCGCGCGCAGGGCTTGAAAAGGGCCTCGCTTCTGCGAATATGCGATGAATAGGGGGTAATCGGCAGAAAAGGGCAGCCATGTGCGGAATCGTGGGTTACGTCGGTGGGCAGTCGGCGCAGGACGTCGTCGTCGCGGGTCTCAAACGGCTGGAGTACCGGGGCTACGACTCCGCCGGGATCGCGGTCCTCGCCGACGGCGGGCTGGCCGCCGCCAAGCGGGCCGGAAAGCTCGTCAACCTGGAGAAGGCGCTGGCCGAAGGGCCGCTGCCGGTCGGCGGCGCCGGCATCGGCCACACCCGGTGGGCCACCCACGGCGGCCCCACCGACGCCAACGCCCACCCGCACCTCGACAACGCCGGACGCGTCGCCGTCGTCCACAACGGCATCATCGAGAACTTCGCCGCGCTCCGCACCGAACTCGGCGGCCGGGGCCACGATCTGCGCTCCGAGACCGACACCGAGGTCGTCGCTCACCTCCTCGCCGAGGCGTACGCGCAGAGCGGGGACCCGGCCGAGTCCATGCGCCAGGTCTGCCGCCGCCTGGAGGGGGCCTTCACCCTGGTGGCCGTCTTCGCGGACGCCCCGGACGTGGTCGTCGGCGCCCGGCGCAACTCCCCGCTCGTCGTCGGCATCGGCGAGGACGAGGCCTTCCTCGCCTCCGATGTCGCCGCCTTCATCGCCCACACCCGCTCGGCGGTCGAACTCGGCCAGGACCAGGTCGTGGAGCTGCGCCGGGAGGGCGTCACCGTGACCGGCTTCGACGGCGCGCCCGCCGAGACCCGCGCGTACCACGTGGACTGGGACGCCTCCGCCGCCGAGAAGGGCGGCTACGCCTCCTTCATGCTCAAGGAGATCGCCGAACAGCCCAAGGCCGTCACCGACACCCTCCTCGGCCGCATCGGCCCCGAGGGCACCCTCCACCTCGACGAGGTCCGCATCACCCCCGGCGAACTGCGCGAGGTCCACAAGGTCGTCGTCGTCGCCTGCGGCACCGCCTTCCACGCCGGGATGATCGCCAAGTACGCCATCGAGCACTGGACCCGCATCCCCTGCGAGACCGAGCTGGCCAGCGAGTTCCGCTACCGCGACCCGATCCTGGACCCGCACACCCTGGTCATCGCCATCTCCCAGTCCGGCGAGACCATGGACACCCTGATGGCCCTGCGGCACGCCCGCGAACAGGGCGCCAAGGTCCTCGCCATCTGCAACACCAACGGCTCCACCATCCCCCGCGAGTCCGACGCCGTGCTCTACACCCACGCCGGGCCCGAGGTCGCCGTCGCCTCCACCAAGGCGTTCCTCACCCAGCTCGTCGCCTGCTACCTCGTCGCGCTCTACCTCGGCCAGGTCCGCGGCACCACCTGGGGCGACGAGATCGGCGCCGTCATCCGCCAGCTCTCCGAGATCTCCCGCTCCGTCGACCGGGTCCTGGAGACGATGGAGCCGGTGCGCGCGCTCGCCCGCTCGCTCGCCGGCCACGACACCGTGCTCTTCCTCGGCCGGCACGTCGGCTACCCGGTCGCGCTGGAGGGCGCGCTGAAGCTCAAGGAACTCGCCTACATGCACGCCGAGGGGTTCGCCGCGGGCGAGCTGAAACACGGGCCCATCGCGCTCATCGAGGACGGGCTGCCGGTCGTCGTGGTCGTCCCGTCCCCGGCCGGCCGCTCCGTCCTGCACGACAAGATCGTCTCCAACATCCAGGAGATCCGCGCCCGCGGCGCCCGCACCGTCGTCATCGCCGAAGAGGGCGACGACGAGGTCGTCCCGTACGCCGACCACCTCATCCGCGTCCCCGCAACGCCTACGCTGCTTCAGCCGCTGGTCGCGACCGTGCCCTTGCAGGTCTTCGCCTGCGAACTGGCCACCGCCCGCGGCAACGAGGTGGACCAGCCGCGCAATCTGGCGAAGTCCGTCACCGTGGAGTGAGCCGGGAGAGAACGAAGGTGCGTACGTGATCATCGGGGTGGGGATCGATGTGGCGGAGATCGAGCGGTTCGACGCCGCGCTGCGCCGCACACCGCTGCTGGCCCGGCGGCTGTTCGTCGACGCCGAGCTGCTGCTGCCCGACGGCGAGCGGCGCGGGGTCGCCTCGCTGGCCGCCCGCTTCGCCGCCAAGGAAGCCCTGGCCAAGGCGCTAGGCGCGCCCGCCGGACTGCTCTGGACGGACGCCGAGGTGTACGTCGAGGAGGGCGGCCGGCCCCGGCTGCGGGTGCGCGGCACCGTCGCCGCCCGCGCCGCCGCGCTCGGCGTGCGCCACTGGCACGTCTCGCTCAGCCACGACGCCGGCGTCGCCTCGGCGGTGGTGATCGCCGAGGGGTGAGCCGGCGCGGTGGTCGTGCCCGGTCCGCGCCGGGCGGGCGAAGCGGAGCGGGTGCGTGTCCGGGGCCCGCGCCGGGCGGGGAGCGGTGTACGCGCCCCCGCGCCGCGCCGGGCGCGGTGTTCGCGTCCACGCGTCGACCGGTGCGGGGAGTGGTCTTCGCGCCGCGCGGGGCGCGGTGTTCGCGTCCACGCGTCGACCGGTGCCGGGAGCGGTCTCCGCGCCTCCGCGTGAACCGGGGCGCGGAGCGGTGTTCGCGCCTACGTTGGTGCCATGCGTACCGCCTACAGCGTCTCCACCGTACGGGCCGCCGAGCAGGCCCTCATGGCACGGCTGCCGGAGGGCGCGCTGATGCGGCGCGCCGCCGCCGGGCTCGCCGCCGCCTGCGCCGATCTGCTGCGCCGCACCGGCCGCGTCTACGGCTCCCGGGTCGTCCTCCTCGTCGGCACCGGCGACAACGGCGGCGACGCGCTGTACGCCGGGGCCCGGCTGGCCCGGCGCGGCGCGGGCGTCGTGGCCGTGCGGGCCACCCCCGGCCGGGCCCACGAGGGCGGCACGGCGGCGCTCCTCGCGGCGGGCGGGCGGGTCGTGGACCCCGATCATCTCGGCCCGCACCGGGACTGGGTCGGCCGCGTCGACCTCGTCGTGGACGCGATCACCGGCATCGGCGGACGCGGCGGACTGCGCCCGGCGGCGGCCGGACTGGTCGAGCGGTACGCCGCGCACCCCGCGCCGATGCTCGCCGTCGACCTGCCCTCCGGCGTCGAGGCGGATACCGGTGAGGTCCCGGGGGAGGCCGTCCGCGCGGACGTGACCGTCACCTTCGGGGCGTACAAACCGGCGCTCCTGATCGACCCGGCCGCCGCACGCGCCGGCGCCCTCCACCTCGTCGACATCGGGCTCGGCGCCGAGCTGCCGGAGGTCCCCGATCTGGAAGCGCTCCAGTACGCGGACGTCGCCGCGCTGCTGCCGCTGCCCGCCGCCGAGAGCGACAAGTACCGGCGGGGCGTCGTCGGCGTGGCCGCCGGATCGGCCCGCTACCCCGGCGCGGCCGTGCTCGCCGTCTCCGGGGCGCTGCGCGGCGGCGCGGGCGCGGTCCGGTACGCCGGGCCGGGCGGCGCGGCCGTCATCGCCCGGCACCCGGAGACCCTGGTCCACGACGGGCGGCCGTCCGAGGCCGGGCGCGTCCAGGCGTGGGTGGTGGGCCCCGGACTCGGCGACGGCACCGAGGCCGCCCTGGCCGTCTCCGACGTGCTCGCCACCGACGTGCCGGTGCTCGTCGACGCGGACGGGCTGCGACTGCTGGACGCCGACGCGGTCCGCGCCCGCACCGCCCCGACCGTGCTCACCCCGCACGCCGGGGAGGCCGCCGCGCTGCTCGGCGTCGCCCGAGAGGAGGTCGAGGCCGGGCGGCTCGCCGCCGTACGCGCCCTGGCCACCCGCTACCGCGCCACCGTGCTGCTCAAGGGCTCCACCACCCTGGTCGCCACCGACGACCCGCACACCCCGGTCCGGGTCAACCCGACCGGCACCCCGTGGCTGGCCACCGCCGGCAGCGGCGACGTGCTCTCCGGACTGACCGGCTCGCTGCTGGCCGCCGGACTCGCCCCGCGCGACGCCGCGTCCGTCGGCGCCCATCTGCACGGCCTCGCCGCCCGGCTCGCCGCCGACGGTTCCCCGGTCGCCGCCCAGGACGTCGCGGACGCCCTCCCGGCGGCCTGGCGGGACGTGCGGGCCTGAGCGATCCTGGGAGGCGGACGGCGAGAGGAGACCGGCCATGGGCGGCGACAGCGGCACCGACGTGCGGGTACGCCGGGCGTACGACCCCCGGGAGGACGACGACGGCACCCGCGTCCTCGTCGACCGGCTCTGGCCGCGCGGGGTCTCCAAGGAGCAGGCCGCCATCGACCACTGGCTCAAGGACGTCACCCCCTCGTCCGAGCTGCGGTCCTGGTACCACCAGGACCCCGCCGGCCGCTACGACGACTTCGTGGACCGCTACCGCGCCGAGCTGGCCGACTCCGTCCACGCCCCGGCCCTGGACGAGCTGGTCGCCCTGGTCCACGACGGCCCCGTGACCCTCGTCACCGCCGTCAAGGACGTTCCGCACAGCCACGTCCCGGTCCTCGTCGACCAGCTGGAGCACGAGCTGCACCACCACTGACCTGCGCTTCGGCGCGGCGCTCCGGACACGGGCGAGGGCCCGGGGGCGCGGCTCTGAGAGACTGGGCGCGATGAACGAGACCGCGTCCTTGAGAGCCCGTGCCGAGATCGACCTTGCCGCACTGCGTGCGAACGTACGCGTTCTGCGCGCCAGGGCCTCCGGTGCGCAGCTCATGGCCGTGGTCAAGTCCGACGCCTACGGACACGGCGCCGAGCGCTGTGCGCGCGCCGCGCTGGAGGCCGGGGCGACCTGGCTGGGCACCGCGACCCCGCAGGAGGCGCTGGCGCTGCGCGCCGCCGGTCTCGGCGGCCGGGTGATGTGCTGGCTGTGGACGCCGGGCGGGCCCTGGCGCGAGGCGATCGAGGCCGATGTCGACGTCTCCGTGAGCGGGATGTGGGCGCTGCGCGAGGTCACCGAGGCGGCCGGGCAGGCGGGCCGCCCCGCCAGGATCCAGCTCAAGGCCGACACCGGCCTGGGGCGCAACGGATGCCAGCCCGCCGACTGGCCCGGACTGGTCGCCGCCGCCCGTGCGGCGGAGCGGTCCGGCACCGTCCGCGTCACCGGCCTCTGGTCCCACTTCGCCTGCGCCGACGAGCCCGGCCACCCCTCGATCACCGCCCAGCTGGAGACCTTCCGGGACATGGTGGCGTACGCGGAGAAGGCCGGCGTCGAGCCCGAGGTGCGGCACATCGCCAACTCCCCGGCCACGCTCACGGTCCCCGCGTCCCACTTCGACCTGGTGCGGACCGGCATCGCGATGTACGGCATCTCGCCCAGCCCCGAGCTGGGCACCCCCGCCGACTTCGGGCTCCGCCCGGTGATGACGCTCGCCGCCTCCGTCGCCCTGGTCAAGCGGGTGCCCGCAGGGCACGGCATCAGCTATGGGCACCACTACACGACGTCCGAGGAGACCACGCTCGGTCTGGTGCCCGTGGGCTACGCGGACGGCATCCCGCGCCATGCTTCGGGGCGCGGCCCGGTCCTGGTCGGCGGGGCCCGGCGGACGGTCGCGGGCCGGGTGGCCATGGACCAGTTCGTCGTCGATCTGCACGGCGACGAGCCGGCGGTGGGCAGCGACGCGGTGCTGTTCGGTCCGGGGGACCGGGGCGAGCCGAGCGCCGAGGACTGGGCGCGGGCCGCCGACACCATCGCGTACGAGATCGTCACCCGGATCGGCGGCCGGGTGCCGCGCGTCTACCGGGACGACGCTCCGTAGCGCTCCGGCTTTCGGGAGCACGGGGGCCGGACCGGGCTCCTTGACCGGGCACGAGCGACGACCGACGGACGAGGAGTGCGGCACGGTGAGTGGGATCAGCGCGCAGGACGCGGCTTCGGCCGCCTCGGCGGCCGGATGGCGCCGGGCCGGGATCGCCGGGGCGGCCATAGGCGTGCTCGCCGCCGGGGCAGCGGCCGGGGTCGCGGTCGAGCGGCTGACGGTGGGCCGGAGCATGCGCAAGCGGGCCCGGCTGGCCCTGGACGCCACCGGACCCTACGGCTCGCTGCGCGGGCTGCCGGGGCGGGCCGTCGCGGACGACGGCACCGAGCTGTACTACGAGATCGACGAGGCCGAGCCGGGCGGTACCGAGGCGGGCGGAGCACCCGCGTCCGGCCACCGCCGCCGGCGGCTCTTCGGGCGCAAGGCCCCCGCCCCCGTCACCGTCGTCTTCAGCCACGGCTACTGCCTCGGCCAGGACTCCTGGCACTTCCAGCGCGCGGCCCTGCGCGGTCTCGTCCGCACCGTCCACTGGGACCAGCGCAGCCACGGCCGCTCCGAGCGCGGCCGGGCCCAGGCGCGGGGCGTGCACGTCGGCATCGACCAGCTCGGCCGCGACCTCAAGGCGGTCATCGACGCCGCCGCGCCCGAGGGGCCGCTCGTCCTGGTCGGCCACTCCATGGGCGGGATGACGGTGATGTCCTTCGCCGAGCAGTACCCCGAGCTGATGCGCGAGAGGGTCGCCGCCGTCGCCTTCGTCGGCACCTCCGGTGGCCGGCTGAACGAGGTCAGCTTCGGGCTGCCGGTGGCCGGGATGAACGCGGTGCGGCGGGTGCTCCCCGGGGTGCTGAAGGCGCTCGGTTCGCAGCCGGAGCTGGTGGAACGGGGCCGGCGGGCCACCGCGGACCTGTTCGCCGGGCTGATCAAGCGCTACTCGTTCGGCTCCCGGGACGTGGACCCGGCCGTCGCCCGGTTCGCGGAGCGGCTCATCGAGTCCACGCCCATCGACGTCGTCGCGGAGTTCTACCCGGCCTTCGCCGAGCACGACGCGACGGACGCCCTCCCGCTGTTCCGGGACGTGCCCGTGCTGATCCTGGCCGGGGACAAGGACCTGGTGACCCCCAGCTCCCACAGCGAGGCCCTCGCGGACCGGCTGCCCGACGCCGAACTGGTCATCGTCCCCGACGCGGGGCACCTGGTGATGCTGGAGCACCCCGAGACCGTGACCGACCGCCTCGCCGACCTGCTGGTACGGGCGGGCGCCGTCCCCGGGGCCGACAGGCCCTGAACCCGGCGAAGGCCCTAACGTTGGCGGGCATGGAAGCACCGCACAACGGCCCGGACGCCGGGCCCGCCGCCCCCGACACCGTCACCCTGACGCTCGCCGTCGATTCCCCCGAACAGATGCGGGCCCTCGGCCGCCGCGTCGCGTCCGTGCTGCGCCCCGGTGACCTGGTGATGCTCACCGGCGAACTGGGCGCCGGGAAGACCACCCTGACCCGGGGCCTGGGCGAGGGACTGGGGGTGCGGGGCGCCGTCACCTCGCCGACCTTCGTCATCGCCCGCGTCCACCCCCCGCTGGGCGACGGCCCCGCCCTGGTGCACGTCGACGCCTACCGGCTGGGCGGCGGGCTCGACGAGATGGAGGACCTGGACCTCGACGTGTCGCTGCCGGAGTCGGTGGTGGTCGTCGAATGGGGCGACGGCAAGGTCGAGGAACTGTCCGACGACCGGCTCCGGGTGCTGATCGACCGGGCGGTCGGCGACACGGACGACGAACGGCGCGTGGTGACGCTCGTCGGTGTCGGCCCCCGCTGGTCGGGGCTGCGTGCCACGTCGTGGGCGCCATGGGAGGCGGCGGCCGGGTAGCCGGGGCGGCGCGGCTGTTTCCGACAAGGTGTCGGGAAGATGTTGCGCCGGGCGGTGCGCGCGTGGTCACATGGAGGACGAGAGCAGGTTAGGTGTGCCTAACGTGCCTTCCCGCAGAGCCCCAGGAGGCGTCCATGCCGACACCGGAGCGCGAAACCCGACCGCCGCGGGCGGTGTCCATGAGAGACCTGCTCGCCGCGGGGGCCGCCGCCACCGCGGTCTCCACCCCGCCCTGCCCGCCGCCCGGAAACAGAACGCCCGCGCCGCGCGAGAGCACGGGCGCGGGCGCGCGGCGGTCCTGACCGCACGGGGGCGGGGGTCCCGGCCCGGCGCCCCAGGGGAGCACCGTCCCGGCCACGGCTCCTACGGGACCACGACCACCGTCGCGTTCACCGTGGCGAAGGTCCACACCGCGGAGCCGTCCGCCCGCGCCATGCGCACCCCGCCCGCCTTCACGGACGGGTCGGGGGCGTCCATCGAGCCGTCCTGGGCCGCGCTGAAGCCGATCGCCACGTCGTCCGTGGAGGCGAAGCGGACCACGTGCTCGATCGGCACCCCGTCCGAGCCGGTGACCCGGCCGGAGCGCGAGGTGACCCGGTAGGTGCCCGGGGCCGGACCGACCGTGCCCGGCATCACCGTGAAGGTGCGGGTCGCCTTGTTGTGCGCGTCCACCAGCCACACCCGGCGGTCGTGCAGCGCGTAGACCACGCGCTTGCCCGTGCCGGAGGCGGCCGGTACAGCGAGCGGGTCCCGCTTCGGCTTCGGCTTGACGGCGTGACCGTCCTTGGCCGGGGCGCTGGCGGAGGGCTTCGGCGTGACGGAGAGGTTGTCGGGGACGTTCGCCGACGCCTGGTAGGCCAGAAAACCGACCACGGCGACGGCCGCCGCGGTGAGCCCGGCCACGATTCCCGAGCTGCGCCTTGACACCGTGCGGCCCCTTTCGCCGTTCTCCGCGTGCCCGCCTGCGCGGTATGTCGTACAAGCGTTTACACGTATTTCGCGTGCACCTGGTGACGGTAGCAGCCGGGGCGGCCGCTCCCGGGACGCCGTACGGGGCGCCGCCGCGCCCGCGGCGGCGCCGTAGGCTGTTTGCGTGCTCTTGCTCGCCATGGATACCGCCACTCCCGCCGTCACCGTCGCCCTCCACGACGGGACCCGCGTCGTCGCCGCGTCCGGCCGGGTCGACGCCCGCCGGCACGGGGAACTGCTGCTGCCCGCCGTCGACCGGGTCCTCGCCGAGGCCGGGGTGACGCTCGACGCCGTGACGGACGTGGTCGTGGGCGTCGGCCCCGGCCCGTACACCGGACTGAGGGTCGGCCTGGTCACGGCCGCCACCTTCGGCTCGGCGCTCTCCGTCCCCGTGCACGGCGTGTGCACCCTGGACGGCCTCGCGTACGGCGCCGGGCGGGCCGGGCTCACCGGCCCGTTCGCCGTCGCGACGGACGCCCGCCGCAAGGAGGTCTACTGGGCGCGGTACGAGGACGTCCGCACCCGGACCGAGGGCCCCGCCGTCGACCGGCCCGCCGACCTCGCCGAGCGGCTGGCCGGCCTGCCCGTCGTCGGCGCCGGAGCGCTGCTCTACCCGGAGGCGTTCCCCGACGCGCGCGGCCCCGAGCACGTGGCGGCCGGCGATCTGGCCGCCCTCGCCGCCGAACGGCTGGCCGCGGGGGAGGCGCTGCTGCCCCCGCAGCCGCTCTACCTCCGCAGGCCCGACGCGCAGGTGCCGAAGAACTACAAGGTGGTCACGCCCCAGTGACCGTCACGACCGCGGTGCTGCGCGAGATGCGCTGGTGGGACATCGAGCCGGTGCTCACCCTGGAGCACGAGCTGTTCCCGGAGGACGCCTGGTCCTCCGGCATGTTCTGGTCCGAGCTGGCCCACGCCCGGGGCCCCGGAGCCACCCGTCGCTACGTCGTCGCCGAGGACCCCGGCACCGGGCGGATCGTCGGCTACGCGGGCCTGGCCGCCGCCGGCGACCTCGCCGACGTCCAGACCATCGGCGTCACCCGCGACCACTGGGGCGGCGGGCTCGGCGCCGCGCTGCTGACCGACCTCCTCAAGCACGCCACCGCCTTCGAATGCGCCGAGGTGCTGCTGGAGGTCCGCGTCGACAACCTCCGGGCGCAGAAGCTCTACGAACGCTTCGGCTTCGAACCGATCGGCTTCCGCCGCGGCTACTACCAGCCCGGCAACATCGACGCCCTCGTCATGCGCCTCCACCTGCTCGAGGAGCGGGGCGCGGACACGGGCGGGGACGCACACCACGACGTACCGGGGCACGCACCGGGAACAGGAACAGAGACTGACTGATGGCTGACGAACCGCTCGTACTCGGCATCGAGACCTCCTGCGACGAGACCGGCGTCGGCATCGTCCGGGGCACGACGCTGCTCGCCGACGCCGTCGCGTCCAGCGTCGACACCCACGCCCGCTTCGGCGGCGTCGTCCCCGAGATCGCCTCCCGCGCCCATCTGGAGGCCATGGTCCCCACGATCGAGCGCGCGCTGAAGGAGGCCGGGGTCGCCGGACGCGACCTCGACGGCATCGCCGTCACGGCCGGACCCGGCCTCGCCGGGGCCCTGCTCGTCGGCGTCTCGGCCGCCAAGGCGTACGCGTACGCCCTGAACAAGCCGCTCTACGGGGTGAACCACCTCGCCTCGCACATCTGCGTCGACCAGCTGGAGCACGGGCCGTTGCCCGAGCCCACCATGGCGCTCCTGGTCAGCGGCGGGCACTCCTCGCTGCTGCTCGCCCCGGACATCACCAGCGACGTGCGGCCGCTCGGCGCGACCATCGACGACGCGGCGGGCGAGGCGTTCGACAAGATCGCCCGGGTGCTGGACCTCGGCTTCCCCGGCGGCCCCGTCATCGACCGCCTCGCGAAGGAGGGAGACCCCGCCGCCATCGCCTTCCCGCGCGGACTGACCGGCTCGCGCGACCCCGCGTACGACTTCTCCTTCTCCGGTCTGAAGACCTCCGTCGCCCGCTGGATCGAGGCCAAGCGCGCCGCGGGCGAGGAGGTGCCGGTACGGGACGTGGCGGCGTCCTTCCAGGAGGCCGTGGTCGATGTGCTCACCCGCAAGGCCGTCCGGGCCTGCAAGGACGAGGGCGTCGACCACCTGATGATCGGCGGCGGCGTCGCGGCCAACTCCCGGCTGCGGGCGCTCGCCCAGGAGCGCTGCGAGCGGGCCGGGATCCGGCTGCGGGTGCCCCGGCCCGGCCTGTGCACCGACAACGGGGCCATGGTCGCCGCGCTCGGCGCGGAGATGGTGGCCCGCAACCGCCCCGCCTCCGATCTGGAGCTGTCCGCGGACTCCTCGCTGCCGGTCACCGACCCCCACGTCCCCGGCGCGCACGGCCACGCGCACGACCACGACCACGTGCACGAGATCAGCAAGGACAACCTCTACTCATGAGCGGAACGACCGTCGCCCTGATGTGGGAGGCCCGCGCCGCCGGGGGCCGGGGCGCGGAGCTGCTGGAGTGGGCGCGTGCCCAGGCCGCCGCCCTCGCCCGGCCGCCGCTGCGCAGCGAACTGCTCCGCGCCCCGCAGGACCGGGTGCTCGTCATCACGTGGTGGGAGGGCGCTCTCGGCGACGCCTTCCCCGAACTGCCCGAGCCCGACGCAGGGGCCGTCACCCGTCCGGTGCACCGCTGGCGGTTCGAGTCGCTGGGGCCGGCGGACGGCTGACCGGAGCGTCCCGGTGGCCGGGGCGGAGGGGCCTGGAGAAGAATTTCCGAAAAGAATCTCCGGGAGCTGTCGATCCGGCGGCCGCCCGTTCGACGCAGGGGTGAGAGGCAGGGGAACGGACCCCGCCCGCCCGACCCGAGGAGTCACCATGCCGCGCTTCATGTCGCTCATCCGCCTGGACGAGCGGGCCGCCGAGTCCTACGAGCCCGACCCCGGCTTCGACGAGCGCGTCACCGCGCTCTTCGAGGAGATCAACAAGGCGGGCGTCATGCTGGACACCGCCGGCCTCACCCCGACGGCCCAGGGCACCCGCGTCCACTGGTCCGGCGGCACGCTCAGCCAGACCGACGGCCCGTTCACCGAGACCAAGGAGGTCGTCGGCGGCTATGCCATCCTCCAGTGCAAGGACCGGGCGGAGGCCCTGGAGTGGGCCCGCCGCTTCCTGAGCGTCCACCCGGTGAGCTGGAACGTCACCTGCGAGGTCCGGGCCCTCGACGAGCCCGCCGGCTGACCGTCCGCCCCGCCGCCCCCGGCCGCGTTTGCCCGGCCGGGGGCGGGCTGCTCTGATGGGTGCCCGTGACGGCAACGGGCGTGGTGGAGACGGTGTTCCGGATCGAGTCCGCGCGGATCATCGCTGGGGTCGCCCGGATCGTCCGCGACGTGGGCATCGCCGAGGAACTGGCCCAGGACGCCCCAGGGCGTGTCCGGTGGGTCATGGCCGGGGGCGCGACGCCTGGCACGGCACCTCGCGGCGTTGCCGAAACGCCCGGATAGCTCCGCTATCAGG
>NZ_JBSFHN010000055.1:0-39838 GCF_053597115.1 Streptomyces sp. NPDC001515 | reverse complement strand
ATCACCCGCCCCCCCCCGTTATCTCCACTTGGGTTACGACACTCTTCCCCCCCCCGCCGCTCTCCCGATCGCCCCCGGATCGGGGGGGTGGGCCCGCGCCGGCCGGGCGCGCCGCCGGCGCGCACCGCCTCGATGAGGATCCGCTGGAGCCGGGGGCGCCGCATGCCGACGGTGGCGGGCAGGTCGTCGCCGCCCGTGCGCAGATCGTCCTGGACGTGGAGGACGGTTCCGTCGGGCGCCGTGATGCCGACCGAACCGAAGCCGTATCCGGACGCCTCGACCTGCTCCCACACGCCGAGTTCGCGCAGCACGCGCAGCGCGTTGCCCTGGAGGGTGATGCCGGAGCCGGCCGTGGCGTTCCAGTCGTCCCTGGCCTCGACCAGGTCCACGGTGACGCCGGCGCGGCGGAGCAGGATCGTCACGGCGTTGCCGGCCGCGCCGCCGCCCACGACGAGGACCGTGCGGGGCTGGGTCATGAAGAACTCCTTCGTTCCTCGGTCTACTTGACCGCGATCGGGTTGACGGGGGAGCCGACCGCCCCGGTGATGGGCAGCGGTGCGGCGGTGAGCCAGAAGGCGTACACGCCGTCGCCCGCGCAGTCCTCGGCGAGGGCTTCGAGGTCCCACATCTCACCGATCAGCAGCCCGATGTGCGGGATGGCGACCTGGTGCAGCGGCTGGAAGGCGTGCGCGAACTCGTTCGGCCGGACCTCGAAACCCCAGGTGTCGGTGGCGATCCCGGCGATCTCCGTCCGGTGCAGCCAGCCGGCCGTGGTGAACGACAGGCCGGGGGCGGGGCCGCCCGCGTAGTCGCCCCAGCCCTCGCCCCGGCGGACCCGGGCGAGCTGGCCCGTACGCACCAGCACGAGGTCGCCGCGGCCGACGCTCACGCCCTGCGCCTCGGCGGTGGCCGCCAGATGCTCCTCGGTGATCGCGAAACCGTCCGGCAGCTCCCCGTTCTCGCCGACGGCCCGGCCGACGTCGAGGAGCACCCCGCGTCCGGCGACGTGCGGGGCCATGTGCTCGATGCCGGTGACCAGGTCGCCGTCGGAGGTGACGACCTTCTCGGCGGCGCGCCCGTTCCACGCTCTGCCGTGGTCGAAGATGTGGCCGAGCCCGTCCCACTGGGTGGAGCACTGCAACGGCATGGCGATGACGTCGTCGGCGCCGCCGATGCCGTGCGGCAGGCCCTGGTTCCCGAGGGCAGCGTCGGTGCCGGTGTCCAGCATGGTGTGCACCGGGTTGGTGCGCCGCCGCCAGCCCTTCTGCGGGCCGTCGATGTCGAAGCGCTGGGAGAGCGAGAAGCTGTCGCCCCGGCGGATCAGCGCGGCGCCTTCGCGGCGTTTCGCGGCGTCGAGGAAGTTGAGCGTGCCGAGCACGTCGTCCTCGCCCCAGCGGCCCCAGTTGGAGTACGCCTTCGCGGCACGGGCGATCGAGCCCTCGGGGTCGGTGCGGTCCGGGGTCACCGGGCCGCCTCCGCCACGCAGCGGGTGCGCTGGGCGCCGAGCCCGGTGACGGCGGCCTCCATGACGTCGCCGTCGCGCAGCAGCCGGCCCCAGTGCATGCCGTTGCCGGCGGGGGAGCCGGTGAGCACCAGGTCGCCGGGGAGCAGCCGGGCGGTCTGCGAGGCGTAGGAGACCATCCGCGCCACGTCGAAGATCATGTCTTTGGTGGACTCGTCCTGCATGGTCTCGCCGTTGAGCTTCAGCGTGAGGTGCAGGTCGCCCGGGTCCACGACCGACGCGGCGGGCACGATCCAGGGGCCGAGCGGGGTGAACCCGGGCGCGTTCTTGCTGCGCAGCCAGTCGGTGCCGATCTGCGGCATGTCCCGGCGGAAGACCGTGGCGCGGTCGGTGAGGTCGTTGGCGATCGTGTATCCGGCGACGTACGACAGGGCCTCCTCCACCGGCACCCGGTGGGCGGGCCGGCCGATGACGGCCGCCAGTTCCAGTTCCCAGTCGGGCTTCTCGGCCCAGGCGGGCAGCACGACGTCGTCGTACGGCCCGGTGATCGCGCTCGGCAGTCCGATGAAGACGTACGGCAGGTCCTCGGCCGCCCGCCGGTCCATGATCTCCGCGGCCTCCGCCCGCCGTTCCTCCTCCGGCCGCTCGTCGTCCGGCGCGCGGTGCGCGACATGCAGATCGATCACGTGCTGCCGGTAGTTGGCGCCGGACTGGAACACCTGGCGCGGCTCGACCGGGGCGTGCACGCGGAACTCCGTCAGCGGCGTGCGCACGTGGGAGCCGTCGTCGGCCAGGGCGGCCAGGCGCGGTTCCACCGCCTCCCAGTCGTCGAGGAGTCCGCGCACGGTCAGCCGGGCGTCGCCGAGGGCGGGACGCAGGTCGAGCACCCGGGCGTCGGGCGTCACGAGGGCGGGGAAGGCGGGGCCGCCGGGGGCGGAAAGGGTGGCCAGGGCGAAGGGTCCGACGAAGGGGGCGGACGCGACTTCAGGTTTCACGGACATGTCCTCCTGATTGCGGTGGCACTAATCTGGACCGCCACGCGCGATCACGGAAATCGATTCTGTGGATGACAGTCATCCACGTGGCGAATTCCCGCAGGTCGCCGCCGGACAGTCAGAGGAAACGCCGTGAATCTCAGTCGCCTGGACCTCAATCTCGTCGTCGCCCTCCGCGCCCTGCTGGAGGAACGCAACGTCACCCGCGCCGGGCTGCGCGTCGGTCTCAGCCAGCCCGCGATGAGCGCGGCCCTGTCCCGGCTGCGCCGCCATTTCGACGACGAGCTGCTCGCCCGGGTCGGCGGCCACTACGAGCTGACGGCCCTCGGGCAGGTGCTCCTGGACCGCACCGCCACGGCCTACGACGTGCTGGAGCGCCTCTTCGCCAGCCAGGCCGACTTCGACCCGGCCGCGGCGCGACGGGAGTTCAAGCTGATCGCCTCCGACTACGCCGTCGCGGTCTTCGGCGCCGAACTCTCCCGGGTCGTGCACGAGGAGGCCCCCGGCATCCGGCTGCGGTTCGCCCAGACCCCCACCTCGGTGGTCGACGCCACGGACGCGCTGCTGAGCACGTCCGACGGGCTGCTGATGCCGCACGGGGTCATCAGCGACTTCCCCGCCACCGACCTGTACGGGGACCGCTGGGTCTTCCTGGTCGCCGACGACCACCCGGGCGTCGACGACTGCCTCACCCGCCAGGACCTGGCCCGGCTGCCCTGGGTCACCTACCAGCGCACCTACGATGCCCCGGCCGTGCGCCAGCTCGGGATGCTGGGCGTCGAGCCGCGGGTCGAGGTCTCCGTGGACAGCTTCCAGGTCATCCCGCTGCTGGTGGCCGGGACCCGGCGCATCGCCCTGGTCCAGGCCCGGCTGGCCCGGCTCCTCGCCCCGCTCGCCGCCGTCCGCGTGCTGGAGCCGCCGTACGAGGCCGTCCCGCTGCGGGAGGCCATGTGGTGGCACCCCGTGCACACGCACGACGCGGCCCACATCTGGCTGCGCGAGACGGCCGCGCGCGTCGGCAGGCGGATGGCAGACGAGCCCGAGGGGTGAGCGCGGCGAGCCCGGCCGTCCCCTCGCGGGGGCCGGCCGGGCCCGGGGTCACTTCACGGGGTCACAGGCGTTGCCACAGGGCCGGGACGTTCGGGGGGTCCCAGCCCGGGTAGGCCGTGTGGCCCTGGAGGCACCGGTAGCGGACGCCGTCGTAGGTCACGATGTCGCCCGCGGCGTAGGTCGCGCCGAGCTGCCAGGTGGTCTCACCGGTACCGCCGCCGGACACCGTGAGGGTGTACGTGGTGGTGTGGGTGACCTCGCCCGAGCCGGTCAGCGTCAGCGTGTAGGTGCCGCCGGGGGTGCCGTCCGCCACCCGTACGGTCGCGGTCGACGTCTGTCCCGAGGAGACCGACGACGGGCTGAAGCCGACGGTCACTCCCGTGGGCAGGCCCGAGGCCGAGAGGTTCACGGTCTGGGCGGAACCGCTCGTGGTGGCGGTGGAGACCGAGACCGTGGCGGAGGAGCCGGGGCCGACCGTCCCCGCCGACGGGTTGGCGGTGATCGAGAAGTCGTTGCCCGGGTCGGGCGACTGGCCGACCGCGGTCTTCCAGATCGTGTAGGCGATGCCGTCCGCGCTGCGGTTCAGCGCGGTGGCGTTGATGTTGCTGGTGGTGTCGCAGGAGGAGTGGTAGCAGGGGTCGTACGAACGGCCCGCCGTGCCGCCCCACTTGGTGGCCTCGGCGGACGACTTGGTCGCCGAGGCGCCGGTGGCGTAACCGGAGGTGGGGATGCCGACCAGCTGGAACGAGTAGTCGTCCGAGCGGCCCTGGCCCTCGACGTTCTCCTGCGGGGCCAGGCCCAGGGAGTCCCAGTACGCCTTCATCGGCGCGGAGGCGGCAGAGTTCAGGTTGTTGACGAAGTAGCCGGCGTTCGTCGACGCGACCATGTCGAAGTTGTAGTACGCCTTGATCTTCGCGCGCTCCGTGCCGGACAGGTTGCGGGCGTAGAAGTCGGAGCCGTTCAGGCCCTGCTCCTCGTCCGTCCACCAGGCGAAGCGGACCCGGTTCTTCATGGCCGGGTCGTTCTGCGCCAGGCTGAGGGCCGCTTCGAGGAGGGCGGCGGAGCCGGAGCCGTTGTCGTTGATGCCGGGACCGGCGGACACGCCGTCGAGGTGGGCGCCGAACATGTAGACGGTGTTCGCGTCACCCTTCGGCCATTCGGCGATCAGGTTGTTGCCCGCGCCGGCCGAGCAGCCGGAGGTGCAGGACTGCTCGGTGACCGTGTAGCCGGCCGCCTGGAGCTTGCCCTTGACGTAGGCCAGCGAGGCTTGGTAACCGCTGCCGGTGGAGCGGCGGTTGCCGCCATTCGACTGGGCGATGGTGTACAGCTGGGAGAGGTGGGCCTGCACCTTCGCCACGTCGACGTCCGGCGGGGTGGACGGGGTGCCGCCGCCACCGACCCGCAGGGTGTACTGCGCGGTGTGCGTCTTGTCCCCGCTGCGGCCCGTGACGGTGATCGGGTACGAGCCCGCGGTCGTGCCGGACGAGGTGGTGACGGTCATGGTCGAGCTGCTGCCCGAGGTCACCGTCGACGGGCTGAACGAGACGCCGACCCCGCTCGGCGCGCCGGTGGCGGTCAGCGCGATCTGCTGGGCGTCGCCGGTCACGGTGGCGGTGGACACCGTGGTGCGGGCGGTCGCGCCGGGCTGCACGTCACCCGAGGCGGGGCTCAGCGCCAGGGAGAAGTCGGTCTCGCGCGCGGTGCACGTCGGGTCGCCCGTCTGCGCGGGCACGCTGATCGCGGTCCAGGCGGCCTTGGTCCGGTCGAACAGGGCGCAGCTCGCGTCCAGGTTCTTCGCCGCGGTCAGGGTGGCGGTCCGGTAGCGCTTGTAGGTCATGCCGCTGGTCTTCAGCAGCATGCCGCCGTAGAAGATCCGGCCGGCGTCCTTGATGCCGACGCCCGTCACGGCGGAGCCGTCGCAGGTGGAGCTGGACGGCTTGCCGCCGCCGGGGTTGGATCCCTCCGCCAGCAGGTAGAACCAGTGGTTGAGCGGGCCCGCCGCCGCGTGCTCCTCGGTGTTGGGGATGGAGGCGGAGTAGCAGGCGGGGTGGCCGAGCGCTCCCGGGTTGTACATGTTGCGGATGGGGCCGCGGCCCTGGAGGTTGATCATCTCGCCGACGGTGTAGTCGGGGGTGTCGTAGCCGGCGGGCTGGTTGGCGTACGCCTCGGTGAGGGCGCCCATGATGTCGCCGGTGCCCTCGCCCAGACCGCTCTCGTGGTTGGCGCCGCCGGGCGTGTTCGAGTCGAGCCCGTGCCCGTACTCGTGGGCGACGACGTCCATGCCGGCGATCCACTTGCCGGCGCTGTTGTGGCCGATCGTGACGGTGGAGCCGTCCCAGTAGGCGTTCAGGTCGTTGAGGCCGACGCGGGTCGGCCAGCTGCCGCCGTTGCCGTTGTGCCCGTTGCGGCCGAGCCACTCCTTGAGCATGTCCGACTGCTTCTGCGCCGCGTACATGACGTCGACGCAGCCGGTCTCCCGGCTCGACGCGTTGCCGGTTCCCCAGTCGTCGGTGGACTTGGTGAAGACACCGCCGCTGTAGTCCGAGCACTGCAGGCCGGGCCGGGTGGTGTCGCGCAGGACGTACTGGGTGCCCGAACGGGAGGTGTCGATGGTGAGCGGGTTGGGCCCGTTCCACTCGCTGCGACCCGTGCCGGCCCGGACGTCGTCGTACGCGTCGACGACCGTGCCGGTCACCGCGTCGACGAAGACGTGCAGCCTGCTGGGCGCGTCCTTCGCCGTCCGGCCCGTCAGCAGGGTCTCCCAGACGAGGACGGGGTGGTCGTTCTCGACCCGGACCACGAGGCGCGGGGCGTCGGCCTTCGTGACCTTCGCCAGCCGGGACCTGCTGGTCGCGGCGGCCTGCTTCGCGGGGATCCTGGCCGTGGTCGGTACGGAGATCCTGGCCGTGGTCGCGGACTGCACCGAGCGTACGGTGCCGTCGCCGTCGGCCAGCACCACGGCGTCGCCGCCCACCACCGGCAGGCCGTTGTAGGTGCGTTCGTAGGCGACCGCGTACAGGTTGTCGGCCCAGGGGATGACCTGGCGCCGGTCGTAGCGCTCGGACGGTCCCTTCGCCAGCGCGTCCACGCCGCTGCCCGTGGCGCGGTCCGCGGCGGCGACCGCCGCCGCGACCGGATCGGGTCTGGAGGTGTTCGACGGGGGCGAGGAGGCGGGGGAGGCCGCGGCAAGGGGCAGCGGCGACACCACCCCCAGGGTCATGGCCAGGGATGCTCCGGCCACCGCCAACTTCTTCACCATCAGGGCTCCTTGTGAGAGGTGATGAAAACCGGCCACGCCTGTCATGGGTATGACAAGCCCAACGCCCGTACCGGAGGCGGATGTTCTGGATCGGGCCCCCCGGCCGAACGGCATGTCGTCCTGCTGGACAGGCCGCACCCTCACACCGGACCGGCCCTGCGTTCAAGCGATTCGCCGGGCAGCGCCCGGTCTGTCAAGTTCCGGCAAGTGGAACTCCCGGCAGTCCCGCGCCTTTGGTCCAGACCTATTGACGGGCCCTGTCGCCCCTTCTACGATCCGGTCGACCGCCGCACCGCGTTTCTCCAGTTCATCCGGGGTCGTGCGTCCACGCCCCCACGCCCCCCCCACGCACGCTCACGCCCACGGCACGTGGCGAGAATGGAGCACAGCATGTTCCGTCGGAGCATCCGTACGCTGTCCGAGGCGGACGACGGGCATTCGACCGCCGTCCGGCCCCGGCGCGGCTCGACCGTCCTGACCCGCACGATCGCCGGGGTGAGCGCCGCCACCGTCATCGGCGCCTGCGTCACCCTCGTCGGAACAGGCTCGGCCGGCGCCGCCGCCACCGACAACCTGGTGACCAACTCCGGCTTCGAGAGCGGGCTTTCCGGCTGGACCTGCGCCAACGGCTCCGGCGAGGCCGTCACGAGCCCCGTGCACTCCGGCTCGTCCGCGCTGAAGGCCACCCCGTCCGGCCTGGGCAACGCCCAGTGCACCCAGACGGTCAGCGTCCGGCCCAACTCGACGTACACGCTGAGCGCTTTCGTCCAGGGCAGTTACGTCTACCTGGGCGCCACCGGCACCGGTGCCGCCAGCGAGCCGCAGACCTGGACGCCCAGCTCCTCGTCGTACAGCCAGTTGAGCGTCGGCTTCACCACCGGTGCGAACACCACGTCGGTCACGCTCTACCTCCACGGCTGGTACGGGACGCCCGCGTACTACGCGGACGACATCACCCTCACCGGCCCCGGCGGCAGCACGCCCCCGCCCACCACCCCGCCCCCCACCGACCCCCCGACCACCCCGCCCCCCACCGACCCGCCCACCACCCCGCCGCCCACCGATCCGCCGGGCGACGCCACCTGCGCCACGAAGCCCAAGCCGGCCGGCAAGGTGCTCCAGGGCTACTGGGAGAACTGGGACGGCGCCTCGAACGGCGTCCACCCCGGTATGGGCTGGGTCCCCATCACCGACAGCCGCATCGCCCAGCACGGCTACAACGTCATCAACGCCGCCTTCCCCGTGATCCTCTCGGACGGAACCGTCCTGTGGGAGGACGGCATGGACGCGGGTGTGAAGGTGTCGACGCCGGCGGAGATGTGTGAGGCCAAGGCGAAGGGCGCCACGCTGCTGATGTCCATCGGCGGCGCGGCCGCGGGCATCGATCTGTCGTCCAGCAAGGTCGCCGACCGCTTCGTCGAGACGGTCGTCCCGATCCTCAAGAAGTACAACTTCGACGGGATCGACATCGACATCGAGACCGGCCTGTCCGGCAGCGGCAGCATCACCACGCTGTCCGCCTCGCAGTCCAACCTCATCCGCATCATCGACGGCGTCCTGGCCAAGATGCCCGCGGGCTTCGGCCTCACCATGGCCCCCGAGACCGCCTACGTCACCGGCGGCAGCGTCACCTACGGGTCCATCTGGGGCGCGTACCTGCCCATCATCAAGAAGTACGTCGACAACGGCCGCCTGTGGTGGCTCAACATGCAGTACTACAACGGCAGCATGTACGGCTGCTCGGGCGACTCGTACTCCGCCGGCACCGTCGAGGGCTTCGCCGCCCAGACCACCTGCCTCAACAACGGCCTCACCATCCAGGGCACCACGATCAAGGTTCCCTACGACAAGCAGGTCCCCGGCCTTCCCGCCCAGCCCGGCGCCGGCGGCGGCTACATGGCCCCCAGCCTGGTCAGCCAGGCGTGGAACACCTTCAACGGCTCCCTCAAGGGCCTCATGACGTGGTCCCTCAACTGGGACGGCTCGAAGGGCTGGTCCTTCGGCGACAACGTGAAGTCCCTGCAGAACCGCTGACCCCGACGGGTCCGGCCCGTCAGGGGCCGGGCCCGTCGATCCGAGCCACCCCGTCCGGAGCTGTCGGTCGCCGCGAGTCGGCCGGCAGCTCCGGACGCGCGTTCGCACCCCATAGCCTCCGCCCCTCTCGCCGCCGTCCGCGCGAGGGCTCACCTCACTCGATCTGATGACGTATAGCAACCTTCTGAATACGCAGAGTTACGATGAGGAGGCCGGTGCGCCACGGGGCAGGTGTCGTGGCGCCGGGCAGGGCCGGTCGTCCGGTCGTCCCTCGTCATGACTCACTTCCGAGGAGTGTTCGTGAAGCCCTTCCTTCGCCCGGTCCGGGTGGCTCTCGCGGCGGCGTCCGGTGCCGCGCTGCTCATGATGGCGTTCCCGGGGCCGGCGCACGCCGGTTTCGATTGGGGTCCGGAGGTGCGGCGGGCGGGTGCCGGGTCCGCTGTTCCGTGCGGATTCTTCCGCTACAGCGTCCGGGAGTCGCAGTTCGCCGCGTACAACCACTGCGGTACGACGACGGTGCGGCTGCACGTCGACGTTCAGGGGGGCGGCAGCGGGAACGACTACCACCTGTGTGTGAGCCCGGGGCGGACGCAGCTTCCGGGAGCGGGGCCGAACTATCTCAACGCGTACTACATCGGCGGCGCCGGATGCCGGAGTGGGGAGCGCACCGCGCACACGCCGCACTGACGGAGGCCGGGGCCCGGGTCAGTCCCCGCTGCGGTTCCGGATCCGGGCGTACCGCTGTGCCACCGCGGTGAAGGCGGCCTTCGGTTCCCAGTCCAGGTCGGGATAGGTGATGCCCCGGCGGTTCTCGAGGAGTTTGACGATGCCGAGGGCGGCGCGGTCGAGGTCGTCGCGGGGGTCGCCGTCGGGGCGGTGGGGGTAGCCGGGGAGGGCGAAGAGGAAGACGAAGGCGCTGTCGACGCCCTCGGTGGCGAAGATGTCGAGGAGTTCGTCGAGATAGGCGGCCTGGCCGGGTTCGTCGCGTGGGTGGGGGGCGTTGAGGCGGAGGGGGGCCCTGGTGGCCGGGTCGTGTTCGACCACGTCGAGGACGCGGCCGCCGCGGTCTCCGGCGCCCTCGTACGCGGCGGTGCCGAAGCCGGTGATGGCCAGGGGCTTGGGGGTGCGGGCGAGGGTGCGCACGGCGGTGCGGAAGTGGGGGGCGATGTCGGCGGAGCGGATGAGTTCGTAGGTGACGAGGTCGAAGGGGGTCCAGTCGACCTGTTCGAACTGGATGGCGGCGTAGGTGAGCCGGCCCCGGAAGTGCGCGCGGACGGTGGCGGCGGCCTCTTGGAGGAAGGCGTTCATGCGTACGCCCAGGTCGCGGATGGCTTCGGGGCGCCGTTCCGGCGGGTTCATCAGCCGGTCGACACGTTCCTCGGGGGAGTCTCCAGTCAGGAAGCCCCGGTTCATCACGCTCAGCTCGACCCCCGCGACGAACACCAGGGAGGCGCCCTGCCGGCGGAGGCGCTCCGCGCGGCGGGCGCAGTCGCGGAACAGGGCGAGAATCTGCTCGGGTTCCAGCTCCAGGGGATAGGGGGAGAACCAGACCTCCAGGCCCAGATCGGCGGCGGCCTCGGCCGCCGCTTCCAGCCGGGCCGGGTCGCCGCCGATGATCTGGACGGCATTGCAGTGCAGGTCGTCGCGGATGATGGCCAGCTCGCGACGGACCACGGCGGGGTCGAAGCGGTCGTGGGAGGTCCGGCCGTCGACGACGAATCCGGTGTCGTAGGTCATTCCTCGTGCGCGCACGGCGCCTCCTTCTCTGTCTGTCTCGGCGGTACGAGACTCGCAGAGAATATTGCGTGCACGCAAGTTTAGTCCTGATGTCAATTTTCGTGCGCGTGATTTTGCGTGTGCGCAGCCGCCTGTGGAACGCTGGGCCCGTGACGACACCACCGGTGCCGCCCTCGGGGCTGCGGGAGCGGAAGAAGCGGGCCACGCGGAAAGCGCTGCGTGAGGCGGCCCTGCGATTGGCCGAGGAGCACGGGCCGGACCGGGTCCGAGTCGAGGACATCGCCGAAGCGGCCGGGGTTTCGCCGCGTACGTACAACAACTACTTCGCCAGTCGTGAGCAGGCGATCGTCTCCGCCGTCACCGCCGACCGGGACGCGCGCCTCGCGGCGGCGGTCGCGGCCCGGCCCGCCGATGTGCCGCTCGCCGAGGCCATCACCCAGGCGGTGATCGAGCAGTACACGACCGCGAGTGAGCGGGAGGCGAAGGCGTTGCTGCTGGTCACTTCCCGGGCCGGGCTGCGCGACGCCTTTCTCGCCGCCACCGCGGACATCGAGCCGCCCCTGGCCGCCGTGCTCGCGGAACGTCTCGGTGGTCCGGATGACGCGTACACCGCGCGCGTCCTCGCCGCCGGTGTCGCCGCCGCCGTACGCATCGCGCTCGAAGGCTGGCTCCGGCCGGACGCCGTCCGGGAAGGCGGCGGCAGGGAAAAGGCCGTCCGGGAAGGCGGCGGGGAAGGCGCCGTCCGGGAAGGCGGCGGCCGTGACGCGGACCCGACGGCGGCCGGGGGCGCGGGGGGTGCCGGAGAGGCCGGCGAGGTCGGATGGGCCGGGGAGGTCGGGGGCGCGGGTGTCGGTGCGGCCCTTGTCGCCCAGGGGTTCCTCGTGCCCTCGGGTCTTCTCGCCGACCGGCTCCGTGCGGCGCTGGCCCCGCTCGTTCCCGCCTTCGACGCGGCCGAGCACCGCGCGCACGGCTGAGGTGTAGCCGGCCCTTTGGGGCCGGTGCGGTCATCGACGGGAGGCCGGGGGCCGATCCGTCACGGCGCCGGCGCCGCGTAGCAGTGGACGGACACCGTCTGGCGCGCACTCCACCGCTGCTCGACCGTGGCCATCCGCTCCCAGCCCAGCCGTGCGTACAGCGCTGCCGCCGCCGTGTCGGAGGCGACGACGTCGAGCACCGGGTGGAGGCCGCGTCGCCGGGCTTCCTCCACCGCCCGGTGGATCAGCCGGGCGCCGATCCGGTGTCCTCTCGCCCGTGGGGCGACGAACAGTCTGCCGAGCACGGCGGTCGCCTCCCGCGACGTCCCGTTGCGCTCGCTCCACACCGTGGGGGCCAGATCGTCCTCGCCGGCGTGCGACAGGCTGACGTGCCCGTCCGGGCGGGCGCCGAGTCCGGCCACCCACGATCCCAGCAGCGGACCGTGCGAGAGCCAATCGCCGGGGCGGTCGGGCCAGTTCACCGGATAGCCGTCGTGCGTGTGGACCTCGGCGAGGACGCGTACGCACGCCTCGATGTCGTCGTCGGTCCGCTGCCGGATCCAGGGGTCCGGCCTCGCGTCGGGCGCTCCGGAGTGCTTGGTGGTCATCCGGGCATGGAACCACGGGCCCCGGAACAGCGACCGGCCGCCCGGGCTCAGGAAGCGGTGCACGCCGCCGCGATCGACACGCTGTTCTCGTACAGGTGCAGGCGGGTGATCCGGTGGTTCTCGACGGTGAGGCGGAGCGCGAAGGGGCCCTCGAAGGACTTGCCCGTCGCCCGCACGGTTCCCGAGAGGTGCCCCATGAGGACGGCGTCGGTGCCGTCGACCAGCAGGGTGTCGATGGAGGCGCGGGCGTCCTCGGGGACCGTATGGGCCGCCAACTCCTCGAACTGGGCCGCGCATTCGGGGCCGGTGGAGCGCGGCCGGATCCAGGGGACGCCCGGGTTCTCGGCGAGCAGCCAGTCGACCTCGTCGGCGAAGAGGGCGACGAGCCGCGCGGTGTCGGCGGTGGCGCGGGCGGCGAGGAACTCCTCGACGGCGCGTCGCGTGGTCGCGGCGGCGGAACGGGGGTCGAGGGCGGGGCTGTCGGTCGTCACGGTGGCTCCTCGGGTGCGGGGCGGTGTGCTGGACGGGGTGGACGTGCACCACGGTGCCCGCAGAGGCGGATGGCGTCGATGACCTGGGAGGTAACTCTCGAAGTCCGTCGCGTGGACCGTCCCGTCCATTTTCTCCCGACATCCTCCGGCTCGCCCCGCACCCTTCCGCTGCCCAGACTGGAACCATGAGTCAGGCAGCGCACCTCAATGAGCTGGGGGAATTCCTCAAGGCCCGCCGGGCCGAGCTGAGTCCGGGCGCGGTGGGACTGCCCGACGACGACGGGCCGCGCCGTACGGGCGGACTGCGGCGCAAGGAGGTCGCCCGGCTCGCGGCGATCTCCGCCGACTACTACACCCGGATGGAGCAGGGGCGAATACCGGCCTCCGGCCCCGTGCTCGCGGCGGTCGCGGATGTGCTGCGGCTGGACGAGAACCAGCGCCGTCATCTGTTCCATCTGGCGGGGAAGGACACCGTTCGGCCGCGCCGCCGTGCCCGGGACACGGTGCGGCCGCCGCTGCGGAGCATGCTCGGTGATTTCCTCTTCACCCCGGCCGTCGTGGTCGGATGGCGCATGGATGTCCTCGCCTGGAATTCCCTGGCCGCGGCGCTCGTCACGGATTTCGGAGCGGTTCCGGAAAAGCGGCGCAATTACGTACGCATACTCTTCACCGATCCCGCCGTGCGCACCCTCCACGCCGACTGGCCGGGGGCGGCCCGCGCCGCCGTCGCGCACTTGCGGACGGCGGCCGTGACGCATCCGGACGACCGCCGGCTCACCGCGCTCGTCGGGGAACTGTCCGTCCGGGACGCCGATTTCCGGCAGTGGTGGGCCGACCGGCACCTGGTCGCCCCGAGTGGCGGTGCCACCGTCCTCCGGCACCCGGTCGCGGGTGAACTCGCCCTCGATCAGGAGGTGCTCACCACGGGCGGCGACCCGGAACAGCGGCTCGTCGTCTGGACCGCGGAGGCCGGTACGCCCGCGTACGACGGGCTGCGCATCCTGGCCTCCTGGGCCGCCGACCGGCCGTCCGCGCGCGGCGGCCCGGGCGGTGCCTAGCGGGGGCCGAGGCGGGGGCCCTCGGCCGGGCCCGAGCCGGGCCACGGCGTGCGGGCTCGGCCGGGGCTCGTCCCGGGGGCTCA
Source organism: Streptomyces sp. NPDC001515 (assembly GCF_053597115.1). NCBI lineage: Bacteria > Bacillati > Actinomycetota > Actinomycetes > Kitasatosporales > Streptomycetaceae > Streptomyces > Streptomyces sp. NPDC001515. Next base: position 26,087 of record NZ_JBSFHN010000055.1, on the reverse strand, counting down.
GGCCGTGAGCAGCACCTCGCACGCGCAGTGGCGGAACTCCAGGCCGAGTTCGTGGTCCACCGCCGAACTCGACCGCGTCGCCGCGTCGGAGACCTTCTCCCAGGAGCCGTACTTCAGATAGAGCTGGTCGGCCGTCGGGCCGAGCGGGTTGCCGTACTTCTTCTCGTTGCGGGCCTCCAGTTCGGCGACCTGCTCCGGGGTCATGCCCGCGCGGACGATGTCCTTGGCGTCGTTGCGCATCCGGACCAGCGTGCGGGCGATGTCCTCCTCCGCGCGGCCTTCGGCGCGCATCGCGCACTCCGTGCGTTCCATGTCCTCCAGGAGTTGGTGGTAGCGCATCCGCTGCTCGCGGGCGACCTCGCGCTCCTCGGGGGTCTCGCGCCGGATCTGGCACACGACCGGTTCGGGGCTGGTGCACGGACCCTCGTCCGGGGCGGCCTGGGAGAGCGGGGCGACGACGACCGAGCCGCAGCCGGCGGGCGCGGCGCACGTGCCGGAGGGCTGCGCGGCGGTGGCGGGGGAGATCTGGAGCGGGAGCAGGACGGCTTGGGCGGCCAGCAGCGTGGGAAGGACGCGGCGGGCCAGCGAGCGCAGGGGGTTCGATGACATGCGCTCATCGTTCGGCAGGCCGCCGCCGGGCCGAAGCGCACTCGGCCGATGTGACCCGCGCGGGCGCCGGACTCCACTCCGCCGAGTGAACAGAACCGAGTGAACAGAACCGAGTGAACAGAACCGAGTGAACAGAACCGAGTGAACAGAACCGAGTGAACAGAACCGAGTGAACAGAACCGAGTGAACGGAACCGAGTGAGCGGGACCGGTGAGCGACCGAGTGAACGGAGTGGTGACGAGGGATACCCAGGGGGGTATTTGACCGGCGTGGGTCCGCCTGGTTACGGTGCGGGGGATATACCCCAGTGGGTATATGGCTCGGTGACGGTGCCGGTGTCGACCCCGGTCGGCGGGCCCGTCGGTCGTATCGGAGGTTTCCGTGTTCTTCGCCCAGTACTACCTGGACTGCCTGTCCCAGGCGTCGTACATGATCGCCGACGAGGCCAGTGGCCAGGCCGTCGTCGTGGACCCACGGCGGGACGTCGGTGAGTATCTGGCGGACGCCGAGGCGCACGGGTTCACCGTGGTCGGCGTGATCAACACGCACTTCCACGCGGACTTCGTCGCCGGGCACCTGGAGATGGCGGCCCGGACCGGTGCCTGGATCGGCTACGGCCGCCGCGCCGAGACCGAGTACCCGGTGCGCCACCTGGCCGACGGCGAGGTGATCCGGCTGGGCGGCGTGAGCCTGGAGATCATGGAGACCCCGGGGCACACGCCCGAGTCGATCAGTGTGCTCGTCCGCCGCGACGCCGGGGACGAGGTGCCGTACGGCGTGCTCACCGGCGACGCGCTCTTCATCGGCGACGTCGGCCGCCCGGATCTGCTCGCCTCCGTGGGCGTCACGGCGCGGGAGCTGGGCTCGATGCTGTACGACAGCGTGCAGGGCCGGCTCATGGGCCTCCCGGACGAGGTGCGGGTCTTCCCCGCCCATGGTGCGGGCTCGGCCTGCGGCAAGAACCTCTCGTCCGAGAAGCAGTCGACGATCGGGCGTCAGCGGGCCACCAATTACGCCTGCGCGCCGATGAGCCGCGAGGACTTCGTCGCCCTGGTCACCGCCGGCCAGTCCGCCGCCCCGGGCTACTTCGCCTACGACGCCGACCTCAACCGCCGGGAGCGGCCCCTGCACGACCCGGCCGCCGCGCCCCGCCCCCTCGGGGCGGAGGAGTTCCTGGCCCGCCGGGCCGAGGGTGCCGTCGTCGTGGACGCGCGCGACCCGCAGGAGTTCGGCGCCGGTCATCTGCGCGGCGCGGTCAACGTGCCGGCCGACGGCCGCTTCGCCGAGCAGGCCGGTACGGTGCTGGCGCCGACCGACCGGCTCCTCGTGGTCGCCCCGCAGAACCGCGAGGAGGAGATCGTCACGCGCCTGGCCCGCATCGGCTTCGACCGGGTCGCCGGCTACCTCCGCTCCCCGGACGACGCCCTGGCCGGGGCCGGGGACGAGGTCGCTCCCGCCAGCCGGCTCACCGCCGCGCAGCTGCGCGAGGCGCTGGACGGGGAGGCGCCGCCGCTGGTCGTCGACGTGCGCGGCTGCGCCGAGCGCGGTGAGCACGGGAGCATCGACGCCGCCCTGCACATCCCGCTCGGGGAGCTTCCCGCCCGGATGGCCGAGATCGACCGCGACCGCCCCGTCGTCGTGCACTGTGCCGGCGGCCACCGCTCGTCCGTCGCCGCCAGCCTGCTGCGCCACCACGGCTTCGCGGACGTCTCCGACGTCCTGGGCGGCTACGGCGCCTGGGCCGCGACGGCAGCACCCGCCGCGGCCTGACCGTTCCGGTCGGGGATCCCCCCCCGCCCTCCGGGTCAGGCGTACGCGTCCCGGAGGGCGGCGAGGGCCGCGTCCAGGCGGCGCGTGGCCTCCTCGGCCACGGGCACCATCGCGTCGAGCCCCGTCAGCGTGACCATCGTGCCCGGGTCGACGGCCTGGACGACGACGCGGTCACCGTCGGCGCGCACCACGACATTGCAGGGGAGCAGCAGTCCGATGGAGCGGTCCGCGTCCAGCGCGCGCTTCGCCAGGGGCGGATTGCAGGCGCCGAGGATCAGATACGGCTCCATGTCGTGGTCGAGCTTGGTCTTCAGCGTGGCCCGGACGTCGATCTCGGTCAGGATCCCGAAGCCCTGATCGGCCAGGGCCCGCCGCACGTCCTGTTCCACCCGCTCGAACGGCGCCGTCAGCGTCACGGTGCGGTCGTATGCCATGTGCTCCCACCTCGTTCTCCCGTACGGCCGGACGCCCGGCCCGTGCTCCCGCGCTGCCGGAGCTCCGGCGCGTCCTTCGGGCCGGGTCCGGGGGCGGGGATGTGGCGGTCACCACCTCACGAAATATACCCCCGGGGGTACGAGTGTTATGGTGATTGACATACCCCGGGGGGTAATTTTCACGCGAAAGGCAGCATCTGTGTTCTTCGTCGAGACCATCGAGATCCAGGGCCTGGGCAATCGCAGCTACCTCGCCGGCGGGCCGAGCGCGGCCGTGGCCGTGGACCCGCCCCGGGACATCGACCAGGTGATCGCCGCGGCCGCCCGGCGCGGTGTGCGGATCTCCCATGTGGTGGAGACCCACGTCCACAACGACTACGTGACCGGCGGTCTGGAGCTGGCGCGGATCACCGGGGCCGCCTATCTCGTGCCGGCCGGCGCGCGCGTCCCGTACGCCAGGACCGCCGTCGCGGACGGCGACACCGTCGACATCGACGGCGCGCTGACCCTGACCGCCGTGGCGACCCCCGGACACACCCCGCACCACACCGCGTACGTCCTCGCCGAGGCCGGCCGGCCGGTTGCCGCGTTCACCGGGGGCTCGCTGCTCATCGGCACGGTCGGCCGCCCGGACCTGGTCGAGCCGAGGCTGACGGAGGACCTGGCCCGCGCCCAGCACGCCTCGGCCCGCCGGCTCGCCGACGCGCTGCCCGACGACACCTCCGTCCTGCCCACGCACGGCTTCGGCAGCTTCTGCTCCTCCGCGCAGGCCGACGGCGACGCCACGACCATCGGCAGGGAGAAGGCCGCCAACACGGCCCTCACCGCCGATGTGGACACGTTCGTCGCGGACCTGCTCGCGGGGCTGGAGGACGTGCCCGCGTACTACGCGCACATGGCACCGGCCAACGCCGCCGGTCCGGCCCCCGTCGACCTGACCCCGCCCGCCCCGGCCGACCCGGACGGCATAGCCGCCCGGCTGGCGGCGGGGGAGTGGGTGGTGGACCTGCGCCACCGGATCGCCTTCGCGGACGGGCACGTCGCCGGTTCGTTCAACTTCGAGGCGGACGGCAAGCTCGCCACGTACCTGGCCTGGATGATCCCGTGGGGCCGTCCGGTCACCCTGCTCGCCGAGTCGGCGGAGCAACTGGCCACCGCCCAGCGGGAGCTGGTCCGGGTCGGCATCGACCGTCCGGCCGCCGCCGCGACCGGCGGCCCCGCCGACTGGCTGCGCGACGGCGAGCGGCCGGTCTCCTTCCCCCGCGCCACCTTCGCCGATCTGGCCGCGCGGGACCGGGAGGGCATCGTCGTCCTCGACGTGCGCCGCGACTCCGAACGCGCCGGGGGCTGGGTGGAGGGTTCCGTCCACATCCCCGTCCACGAGGTGCACCGGCGTCTCGCCGAGGTGCCCGACGGAACGGTCTGGGTGCACTGCGCCGGCGGCATGCGCGCCGCCATCGCCGCCTCCGTGCTCGACGCGGCCGGCCGCGAGGTCGTCGCCGTGGACGACTCCTTCGACGCCGCCGAGGGCGCCGGACTGCCGGTCGTCACCGGCTGAACCCGCCGGACCGGCCCCGGCCGTCCGCCCCGCTCCCCGGAGCCATCAGTGAAACGCACAACGAAAGGTCCCGTCAGCCATGTCCCTCTTCCGTAAGGCCGCACCGCGTCTGCGGGTGGACCAGGCGCGCATCCGCACCGAGGGGGAGCGGCCCGAGGCCGTTCTGCTGGACGTGCGGGAGAAGCCCGAGTGGGCCTCGGGGCACGTCCCCGGCGCCGTGCACGCCCCGCTCAGCGGGCTGGTCGCGGGCGCCGCCCTGCCCGCCGCAGCGCAGGGCCGCCCGCTCGTCGTGATCTGTCGCAGCGGCCACCGCTCGCAGCGGGCCGCGGCGCTCCTCATCGGTCGGGGCGCGGACGCGGTGGACGTCAAGGGCGGCATGAACGCGTGGGCCGCCGCCGGATACGCGGTCGTCGACGGGCGCGGCAACCCCGGCTCGATAGCGTGAGCGTCCTGATCCTCGCCCTGGTCGCCGGCACCGTCGTCGGTCTGGCGCTCGGCGCGCTCGGCGGCGGGGGCAGCGTCCTGGCGGTCCCCGCGCTGATCTATCTGCTCGGGTTCTCCCCGGCCTCGGCGACCACCGCCAGCCTGATCATCGTCACCGCGACCTCCGCCACCGCCCTGTACGCCCACGCCCGCGACGGCAACGTCGCCTGGCGGACCGGGGCCCTGTTCGCCGCCGCGGGCATCGTGCCCGCCTACCTCGCCGGGGCCGCCGCGAGCCGGATCCCGGCCGCGCTGCTCACCGCGGCGTTCTCCGTCATCGCGGCACTGGCCGCCCTGCGGATGCTGCGCCCCGCGCGCTCCGCACCGCCCGAGCGGGTCCGTCCCGCGAAGGCGGCGGGAGCCGGCGCGGGACTCGGCGCGGTGACCGGCTTCCTCGGGGTCGGCGGAGGGTTCCTCGCGGTGCCCGCCCTGGTGGGCGTCCTCGGGCTGCGGATGCGGCAGGCCGTCGGCACCAGCCTGCTGGTCATCACCGTCAACTCCCTGGCCGCGCTCACCGCGCGGACGGGCGGCGGCGATCTGCGCTGGGAGGTGATCGCCCCGTTCACGGGCGCCGCGATCCTCGGCGCCTGGGACGGCAAGCGGCTCGCCGCGAAGCTCGCGGGCGGCACCCTGCAACGGATCTTCGCCTTCGTCCTGCTGGGCGTGGCGGGCTTCATGCTCGTCGACGTGATCGTCTGACGGAGACGGTCCGCGCCGGCGACCTCCTGGAGACGGCCCGGACCGGTGACCTCGTGGAGCAGGTCCGGGCCGGCGACTTCACGGCAACGGTTCAGGCCGGCGGCTTCACGGAGACGGTTCAGGCCAGCGAGAGGAACAGCTTCTCCAGCCTCGCGCGCATCGCGTCCCGCTCCTCCGGGGTGCGGGGCCCGTCCTCCGTACCGGTCAGGCAGTGCTGCAGACCGGTGGCGATGATCGCGAAGCCCGCCCGGTCCAGGGCGCGGGACGCGGCCGCCAACTGGGTGACGACCTCCTCGCAGTCCCGCCCCTCCTCGATCATCCGGATCACCCCGGATATCTGCCCCTGGGCCCGGCGCAGCCGGTTCAGGACCGCCTTCAGTTCCGCCCCCGCCAGTTCGAGATCCATCACGTCGCCCCTCGCCCCTTCACTTCCACGTGCCCCATCCGATGGGATACCCCCAGGGGTAATCTACCCCTCCCCCTCGGAACCCTCGAAAGAAAAGGATGGCATCCGCCATGACCACCCCCACCGCCCTCGGTACCGGCGAAGCCCGCTCCCGGCTGCACGAGTTGACCGTCATCGACGTCCGCACGCCCGGCGAGTACGCGGGCGGTCATCTGCCCGGCGCGCTCAACATCCCGCTCGACCAGATCCGGCGGGCGCTGCCCGACATCCGTCACGCGGCAGGCCGCGGCGGCATCCTGGTGGTCTGCGCCTCCGGCGCCCGCTCGGAGAACGCCTGCCGGATCCTGGCCGAGAACGGGATAGAGACGGCCACGCTCACCGGCGGCACCGGGGCCTGGGCCGCCGACGGCCATGCGCTGGACCGTCCGCAGGGCGCGCCCCGCGCCGTCTGGGGCATGGAACGGCAGGTCCGGCTCACGGCCGGGACCGTCGTGCTCCTCGGCCTCCTGCTCGGCCTGGTCGTCCACCCCGCCTTCCAGATCCTCTCGGCGGGCATCGCGGCCGGACTGGTCTTCTCGGCCCTCACCAACACCTGCGGCATGGCCGCGATGCTGGCCAAGCTCCCGCACAACCGGCCCCGCGCCGCGGATCTCGACCGGACGCTCGCGGAGCTGCGCGCCCGCTGATCCGGGCGGACGCAAAGGGAGGGGCCCGGCCGGCGGGCCCCTCCCGCGCCGGCGCTACCTGCTGTAGTTCTTCCCGAGCGGCCGGCCCGGAATGGGCTTCCCGATCAGGGCGACGGGCACGAACAGGCAGAAGTGCCCGATCGCCAGCGTGAGCGTCCAGATCTCCTCGTCGCCGTAGAGTGCCGACACCCGCGCGAAGAGGGCGTCGGTCACCCGCTCCCCGGCCGGGTTCGGGGTGAGGACCGCCTCCACCAGTTCCAGGGCGAGCCGTTCGCCCTCGCTGAAGCAGGGCGCGTCCCGCCAGGTCGCGACGGCCGTGATGCGCGGTTCGCTCTCACCGGACCTGCGCAGGGCCTCCGTCAGCGGCAGCGCGTGATAGGTGCTGCCGACGATCTGCGCCGCGCGCAGCTGCATCAGCGTCAGCGTGGTCTCCGGTACGGGGCCGTCGCGCAGGGCGCCGCGCAGCGCACCCGAGAGCTTCGCCAGGTCGGGGACGAGATCACGGGGATCGGGCAGCCGCGACCGCACTCCGTCGTCGGAGGCGGTCGTGTGCGTGGCTCTGGTCGTGTGCGTGGACGAGGTCATGGGGCGTTCCCCTCGGGTCGGGCCGCCCGGGTCCGGGACGTGCCGGGCGGCTGCGGGACTTTCGTGTCCCTACGACCGCGCGGCACCCCGGAATGTGAGGCCGGGCCGCGACCGTCGTGCGCCCGGGGCCGGCGCGCACGTGCCCCCTGGCCGGAGGAAGCCTCCCTCCGCGACCGTCCCGCGCCCGGGGCTATGTCACATACGGGACCGCTGTCCGGTCAAAGGGGTGAGGAGACCCGCGACCGAGGGAGCCGAGACCGCCATGACCGACCCGTCCGAACAGAAGGACCGCCCGTCCGGGCCCGGTCCGCTCGCCGTCCGCCCGGTACCGGGCACGTTCGCGCGCGAACGGCGTCAGCTCGTCAACATCGCCTACCGGCTGCTGGGTTCCCTCTCCGAGGCAGAGGACGCCGTCCAGGAGACGTACGCCCGCTGGTACGCCATGAGCCCGCAGCAGCGACGGGCGATCGAACGTCCCGCCGCCTGGCTGACCCGGGTCGTCGGCCGCGTCTGCCTCAACGTGCTGGGATCGGCCCGCGCGCGGCGCGAGAACTACGTCGGCGCGTGGCTGCCCGAGCCGATTCCGGGCCCCGCGCGGTGGCCCGGCGGTCCGGCCGCGGAGGCCGCGGATCCCGCCGACCGGGTCACGCTCGACGAGACCGTCACCATGGCGTTCCTCGTCGTCCTCGAATCGATGACCCCGGCCGAGCGCGTCGTCCTCGTGCTCCACGACGTCTTCCGCTACCCCTTCCCCGAGGTCGCCCGGATCGTCGGCCGCACCCCGGCGGCCTGCCGGCAGCTCGCCGTCTCGGCCCGTGCCCGGGTCCGCGCCTCACCGGTGGCCGGCAGCCGCCCGGAGGCCGGACAGGCCGCCGTCGTCCGGGAGTTCAGGATCGCCTGGGAGGCCATGGACGTCGGGGCCCTCGTCGGGCTGCTCGACCCGGAGGTCCGGGCGACCGGCGACGGGGGCGGTCTGGCGCCCACCCTGCCCCACCCGGTGACGGGCGCCGGGGACCTGGCGCGCGGGCTCCTGTGGCTGAGGGAGCGTCAGCCGGGTCTGGTGCTGCGGGAACGGGCTGTCAACGGCCGCCCCGGGCTGGTCGCCGAACAGGACGGCACCGTCGTCACCGTTTACGCGTTCGGCTTCGTGGGGGAGCGCATCACCCATCTCTGGGCCGTGCGCAACCCCGAGAAGCTGCGGCCGTGGAGGGCGGCCCCGGCATCCGGCCGCGACCTCCCTCCTCGTCCGGGTGTGAGCCGTCGGCGCGGCCCGTGGGAGATCCCGGGGCGTCAGCGCAGACCGTAGTAGAGCGTGGTGTGCGCGGTGTCGGGGAGGTACAGCACGTCCTTGCCGTCCGAGTCCTGACGGACCGCCAGCCGGTCCGCCGTGATGCCGGGCGCCACGGATTCCGGGGTCCAGGTCGAGGCCGGGCGGGTCGCGGCGAAGACGCGGTCGGTGCCGCTGGCCGTCACATAGTAGACCCGGCTGCCGCCGGCCGCCGCGTCCCAGGTGATGCCGATGGCCGCCGTGGTCTGGACGCCGGAGTAGACGCTCTGGCGGATCCAGCTGCCGCCGCTCGGGTAGGCGTAGTACACGCGGAAGGTGCCGTTGCTGTCCGCCGAGCGGTAGCGGTAGGCGATCTTCGGCGCGGAGCCGTCCAGGGCGAGCTTGGCGCTCTGCACGGCCGGGCCGGTGTACGCGTTGTCGATGCTCCACTCCTCGCCCTCGGTGAGGTCCTGGATCACGTCCGAGGTGGCGGGGGTGACCGGGGTGGTGACGGACGCGCCCCTGCTGTCCGTGAAGGCGCCGGTGGCGGGGTCGTACACCAGGTAGGAGAGCTGGTGGCGGAAGCCGGTCGCCGGGGCCTTCGCCCACTCGAAGAGCACGTGGACGCGGCCCTGCGCGTCCACCGCCACGTCGTCGGGGTAGACCGAGCGGTTCAGCGCCCCGGCGAAGGTGGCGACGACGCTCCACGTCGAGGCCGCGTTGTCCCAGCGGTACAGCCGGCCGGGGCGCTGGTCGGACCCGGCGCCGACGCGGGCGGCCAGGTACAGGTCGCCGTTGGGCGCGGTGGTGACCACGGGGTAGGTGATGGCGACGCCCTGGTCGGGCATCTCGGCGGCGTGGTCCGTGACGGCGCCGCCCGGGGCGTCGGTGCGGTAGTAGCGCCAGGGGTTGGCGTGCATGGAGGCGAACACATGCAGCCGGCCGCTGCCGTCGCGGGCCACGGACGGCTGGTTGTGGCCGTTGTCGTCCGCGAACTCGGCCTGCTGCCCGTCGGCGTTGAGCAGCGGCAGCCGGCTCCAGACGCCGTCCGGGTCGCGCCGCGCGATGGCGGGGCGGTGCGTGGCGGCCGTCGAGCCGGGCTCGTTGAACGCGAAGTACGTGTACTGGCCCCGGCCCTTGTAGGTGGCCGCGGGGGACCACCAGGCGGCCTGGTTCGACGTGTCCATCGCGTACGGGACCTTCTCGATCACCGTCGCCGCCGCGGCGGCCGTGCCGTCGGCCTGGGCCGCCGGTGCGGGCACGAGCAGGGCGGCCAGGGCCGCGACCGAGGCGGCGCAGGCGCGGACAGTGGGACGTCGCAAGGTGAGCTCCTTCGCAGGGCGTGACGGGGAGGCACCACGGGGCCCGGAGCCCGGCAGCGCCTTCACTGCGCCGGAAACCTACAACAGATCCCATATGGCGAACAGAGTTTGCACAATGGGGATTTCGCATACACAGGAGGGGATCCGCGTGCGGGCATGGCGAAGGGCCCGATGAGAGGCGGACCGTCTCACCGGGCCCCGGCCATGGGCCCCGTACGCGCCCTGCGGCGCGAAATCAGTGGGTGATCAGCGCTTGATCAGCGACGTGATCTCCTCGTTCGCCTTCTTCATGGCGTCCTTGGGCTTCGACTTGCCGACCAGGACGGCCTGGACCTGCTTGGCCACGGCCTCCTCGATCTGGGCGTTCTGCGCGAACTGCCAGAACGGGCTGCCGGTCGCCGTCTGCGTGATCTTGTCGGTCCAGTCGGCGGTGAACTTGTCCTTCGCGACCTCGGGGGCGTCCAGACCGGCCGAGGTGGACGGCGGCAGGGCGCGGGAGGCGAAGTACTCCGTGGTGGTGGCCACGTCCGAGGTGGTGTGCAGGGCGAACTGCGAGGCCGCGTCCTGGCCCTTGCCCTTGACGACGGCGATCACACCGCCCCAGAGCAGCGCCTGCGGCGTGTCGCCGGCCTTGACCACCGGACGCTTCATCGGCTGCATGGCGTCCGCCAGCGTCTTGTCCTTGGCCTGGGCGGAGGTCACGCCCTTGCCGATGATGGCGTCGTCGTAGAAGGCCGCCTTGCCCTGGCTGAAGAGGGCGCGGGCGTCGAAGCGGTCCACGTCGGCGGCGATCAGCTTCTCGTCGTGCAGCTTCTTGTACCAGGTGACCGCGTCGACGGAGGCGTCGTCGCCGATGGTGACCTTGTCACCCTCCATGAGGCTGCAGCCGAAGGTCTGCATCCACGGGAAGATGTCCTTGAGCTGCGCGACCTTGGTGGCCGCGGCGTAGGGCACCACACCGCCGCCGAGCCCCTTGAGCGCCCGCAGCGCGTCCTCGAACTCCTCGATCGTGGTCGGGTGCTGCTTGATGCCCGCCTTGTCCAGGAGCTTGGTGTTGGCTATCACGCCGATGGAACCGGTGTTCCACGGCAGGCCGTACTGCTTGCCGTCGTAGACGCCGCTGTTCAGCGCGACCTCCGTGTAGCCGCCCTTCATGGCCACGGACCCCAGGTCGGCGAGCTTGCCCATCTGCGCCACCGCGGCGAGCCACGCGATGTCCAGGTGCACCGCGCCGGTCGTCTCGCCGCCGCCCAGCTTCAGCGTCAGCTGGCTCAGGTACTCGTTGTACGGGTACGAGACGGCGCGGATCTTGGAGCCCTCGGCCTTCTCCCAGGCCGCGATGATCTTCTCGATCGACGGCTTGGCGGCTTCCTCGTTCAGCGACCAGGAGGTGAAGTCGAAGTTCTTCGACGTGGTGTCGCCGCCGTTCGAGCCGGAGCCGGAACCGGCGGGCGACGGGGCGCAGGCGCCGAGGGCGCCGACGCCGGCCACACCGAGGGCGCCGATGCCGAACATGCGCAGGGCGCCGCGACGGCTGATGCCGGAGGAGGTCATGGATGTCTCCAGAGGGTGGGAGAAGTGAGGGTGACAGGAGGGGAAGGGGGTGCGTGCGCGGCCCGCCGGCCCGGTGGGTGACCGGACCGGCGCGCCCCGCGGGTGCGGCTACTTCACGGATCCGGCGGTCATCCCGCCGACGAGGTAGCGCTGAAGGAACATGAAGGCGATGACGACCGGGACGGACACCACCAGCGAGGCGGCCATGAGCTCCGGCCAGGCGGCCTGGAACTCGCCGATGTACGTCGAGACGAGGCCGGGGGGCAGGGTCTGCTTCTCCTTGTCCGCCAGCGTCACCGCGAAGATGAAGTCGTTCCAGCCGCGGACGAAGGCGAACAGACCGGCCGCGATCATCCCGGGGGCGGCCAGCGGCGCCACGATCGAGTGCAGGGTCCGCCACCGCGAGGCGCCGTCGATGGAGGCGGCCTCCAGCAGGGCGTCCGGGATGGTGTCGAAGATGCCCTTCAGCATCCACACGCACAGCGGCATCGTGAACGTGGTGAAGGAGAGCACCAGCGCGGTGTACGTGTTCAGCAGCCCGAAGCTGGAGAACACGGCGTACAGCGTCACCAGCAGCAGGGCCTGCGGGAACATCTGCGAGGCCAGCACCATGTGCATCAGCGAGCGCCGGCCGCGGTAGCGGAACTTGGAGAACGAGTAGCCCATGTACGTGGCGACGACGACGCTCAGCACGGCGGTGATCGAGGCGACGATGAGGCTGTTCACCAGGTAGGTGATCAGCTGGTCGTTGTCGGCGAGCGCGGTGAAGTTGTCGAAGGTGATCTCGGTCGGGATCAGCTTCGGCGGGAACTGGAACGCCGCGTCGGGGCTGCTCAGGGCGGTGGCCAGCAGCCAGTAGACCGGCAGCATGCCGAAGGCGCCGATGACCAGGACGGCGGTCCAGGCCGCTATCCGCGAGCGCAGCAGGTCCTTGCGGATCCTGCGCCGCGTGGTGCGTCCGGCGTGCCGGGCCGGTGCGCGGTGCCGGTCGGTGCCGGTCAGCGGGGTGGAGGTCGTGGTGGTCATCAGGCGTCGCTCTTCCGCTCGGTGATCCTGAGGTAAACGACGACCAGGACGAGCAGGAGCAGCATCCACAGGCCGCCCAGTGCCGTCGCCCGGCCGATGTCGAAGCCCTTGAAGGCGGTCTGGTACACGGCGGTCGCGAAGGTCTCGGTGGCGCCGGCCGGGCCGCCGCCGGTGAGCACGTAGATGGTGTCGAAGTGCTGGAAGTTCCAGATGAACTCCAGCAGCAGCACGATGGAGGCGACACCGCGGACCTGGGGCCAGGTGACGGCGAAGAAGCGCCGGATCGCGCCGGCCCCGTCCATCGAGGCCGCCTCGTGCAGTTCCTTGGGCACGGTCTGCAGACCGGCGAGGAGCATCACCATCATCCAGGGGAAGCTCGCCCAGGTCTTGGTGACGATGACGGCGAGCATCGCGGTGCCGGGCTGTCCCAGCCAGGACACGGACTCGTCGATGATCCCGAGGTCCATGAGGATGCCGTTGAGCACGCCGTAGTTCGCGTTGAAGATCCACATCCAGAGGAAGGAGACCACCACGCCCGGGATCACCCACGGGAACAGGAAGAGGCCGCGCATGAAGCCGCTGCCCTTGAGCCCCGAGTTCAGCGCCAGCGCCAGCGCGAAGCCGATCACGAAGGGCACGATCGTGGCGCCGACGGTGAAGACCAGCGTCTGCTTGAAGATCGTGAGGAAGTCGCCGTCGAGCCAGTAGGTGAAGTTCTCCAGGCCGACGAACTCCCGGCCCGGCAGCCGCAGGTCCTGCTTGAAGAAGCCGGTGATCAGGGCGGACACCAGCGGATAGATGATGATCGTCGCGAACAGGGCGAGCCCCGGCGCGGTGAGCAGCAGGGCGAACGCGCCGTTCGAGAGCCGTCCGCCGTTCCGCTCACGCCGGGGAGCGGCCTTCTGGGGAGGTGCGGCCGTACTCATGGGTCTGTCCTCTCGAACGGTGCGGGAGCGGTGATGCAGGGCCTGGTGCGCTGAGCCCGGTGCCGGGGGGTGCCGGCAGGTGCCATGCATGCTCCATGGAACGCAGGTTGCAGCATGCGGGATCGTTCTCCATATCGTGCGAAGCCGTCAACCCTTTTGGTCGGTGAATCACCGGTTCTGTGCGGGACCGTGACGTCGGCGTATGCGTCATGAGCAGTGCTCTCGGCCCACGGCGACGGTGTCATCGGCTGCGCCGGAAACTTACAACAGATCCCACTGACTGAACAGTGGTTGCACAATATGGATGTGATGTACGTTCGAGGCCGCTCCGCTTCGGCGGAGAGAATCCGTGCTTCACACCAAGGAGGCCGCTCCGTGCGGGAAGAAGAGGTCCATTACGACATCGCCGTCATCGGCGGGGGCCTGGCGGGGACCTGCGCGGCCATCGCCGCTGCCCGGCTCGGCCGGCGTGTCGCCCTGGTCAACAACCGGCCCGTGCTCGGCGGCAACGCCAGCAGCGAGGTCCGCGTCTGGGTCTGCGGCGCCACCGCCCACGGGGTGCACCGCTGGGCCCGCGAGACCGGCATCATGGGCGAGCTGTACACCGAGAACCAGTTCCGCAACCCCGAGGGCAACCCGTACTACTGGGACCAGGTCGTCCTGGACGCCGTACGGGCCGAACCCAACATCGACCTGTACCTGAACACCGACGTCCGCGAGGTCGAGGCGAGCGGTCCCGAGGACGCCCGCGAGCTGCACTCCTGCACCGGCTGGACGATGGGCTCGGAGCGCCGCATCACCTTCCGCGCCCAGCAGTTCCTCGACTGCACCGGCGACGGTCTCCTCGGCCACCTCGCGGGCGCCGCCTACCGCATCGGCCGCGAGGCCGTCACCGAGTTCGGCGAGCCCTGGGCGCCCGAGGAGGCCGACGACGCGCTCCTCGGCTCCACGATCCTGTTCCACACCAAGGACCTCGGCCACCCCGTCAAGTTCGTCCCGCCCGCCTACGCCAAGGACCTCTCCACCACGCCCATCCTGCGCAACCGCGTCCTGCGCACCGGTGACAACGGCTGCGACTACTGGTGGATCGAGTGGGGCGGCGAGCTGGACACCGTCCACGACAACGAGCGCATCCGCGACGAGCTCCAGTCCGTGATCATGGGCATCTGGGACCACATCAAGAACTCCGGCGAGTTCCCGGAGGCCGAGAACCTCACCATGGAGTGGGTCGGCAGCCTCCCCGGCAAGCGCGAGTACCGCCGCTTCCTCGGCGACTACGTCCTCACCCAGCAGGACATCCTGGAGCAGCGCCCCTTCGACGACCGGATCGCGTTCGGCGGCTGGTCCGTCGACCTCCACCCCGTCCAGGGCATGTACGCCGACGAGCCGGGCGCCCGCCAGCGCTACGCCGACGGCATCTTCCACATCCCGCTGCGCTCCCTGTACTCGGCGAACGTGACCAACCTCCTGTTCGCCGGGCGCAACATCTCGGCCACGCACATCGCCTTCGGCGCCACCCGGGTCATGGCCACCTGCGCCACCCTCGGCGAGGCCGCGGGCACCGCCGCCGCGCTGTGCGTCGCCGAGGGCGTCCGCCCCCGCGAGCTGGCCGCCAAGCGCCCCGAGCTGGTGCGCCGCGCCCTCCTGCGCCAGGACGCCTCCGTCATCGGGCTGAGCGACGACGACCCCGACAACCTGGCCCGCGAGGCCCGGGTCACCGCCTCCTCCCACCTGGAGCGCCTGGCGGCCGAGCCCTCCGACGCCGCCCCCGGCGAGCCGTACCCGCTCACCCGCGACCTCGGCCTGCTGCTCCCCGTCGACCCGGCGCTCGACACCGTGGACCTCCTCGTCCACGGCGGCGAGGAGCCCGCCGAGCTGACCGTCGAGCTGTGGGGGACCGGCCGCCCCGAGAACGCCGTTCCGACCGACCGGCTGCTCACCACCGCGGTCACCGTGCCGGCCGGCGGACCCCACTGGGTCACCGCCCGGCTCGACCACCACCCGGACACCCCCGGGAACGCCGTCCTGATCGTCCGG
Source organism: Streptomyces sp. NPDC001515 (assembly GCF_053597115.1). Lineage (NCBI taxonomy): Bacteria > Bacillati > Actinomycetota > Actinomycetes > Kitasatosporales > Streptomycetaceae > Streptomyces > Streptomyces sp. NPDC001515. Next base: position 10,725 of record NZ_JBSFHN010000055.1, on the reverse strand, counting down.
GCCTGCCCCGGCACCTCCCTGGTCCTGGTGCCCGAGCGCACCGACGGCGTCCTCGCGCTGCGCAGCCGCGCCGAGGGCGACGCGGCCGTGGACCACGACATCCCGGAGGAGGAGGGCCAGCTCGTCCTGGAGTGGCAGGCGCGCGGTCTGCGCCGCCGGACCTTCGCCTTCCGCGCCGCCCCGGAGACCTCGGCCTTCCGGCCCGAGCGGGCCGTGGGCGGCTACCAGCGCCCCTACGCGGGCCCCCAGATGTGGTCCTCCGCCCCGCTCGCGGACCCGGAGGCCGCCGGGGAGTGGCTGCGCCTGGACTGGGACGAGGAGCGCGAGCTGCGCGAGGTGCGCGTGGTCTTCGACGACGACGTCGACGAGTACCTCAACAACCTGCACCGTCACCGCACCCCGTTCGAGATCATGCCGGAGCTGGTCCGCGACTACCGGATCGAGGCCGCGGAGCCGGACGGCACCTGGCGGACCCTCCACACGGTGACCGGCAACCGCCGCCGCCACCGCGTGCACGCCGTGGCCGGCCCCGACGGCGGGCCCGTGCGCACCACCGCCCTGCGCCTGGTCGTGGAGGCCACGCACGGCGCGCCGCACGCCCATGTGATCGCCTTCAAGGCGTTCGGGGCCTGAGACTCCGGCGCCGGTGCGAAGGGGCACCGGCGCCGGGCAAGCCGGAAGGGCCGGTACGGGAGAGGTTTCCGTACCGGCCCTTCCGCGGTCGTTGGGGCACAGCGGCCCGGTACGGGGGAGGGGGTTCCCGTACCGGGCCTTCGGCGGTGGTTCAGACGGCCCCGAGCGCCTGGCTGATGGCGTCGGCGGCCTCGATGACGTCACGGGTCAGGGCCTGCCGCTGGCTCTCGGTGTGGCCGCCGAGGAGCGAGGTGGGGCCCCACAGCGAGATCGCGGCCACCACGTCCCCCGAGGCGTCGCGGACGGGCGCGGCGAGCGAGGCGCGGCCCAGGGCGCGCTCCTCGGCCTCGACGGCGTAACCGGTGCGGCGGACCGTCTCGATCTCGGCGTCCAGCAGGTCGTGGCTGACCGTGGTGAAGTCGGTGTGCGCCGCCAGCGGCTCCGGGAGCAGCGTGCGCCGCTCCTTGGGCGTGAGGCCGGCGAGCAGGCACTTGCCGATGCTCGTGGCGTGCAGCGGGGCGGTGTGCCCGGCCTGGGTGTACGACTTCGGGGCGCGGGTGCCCTCGAAATTGCACAGGAACATCAGCTCGTCGCCGCGCCGGACGGCCACATTGGCCCCGAGCCCCGTCCGGGTGGCGAGGTCCTGGAGGACCATGCGCGCGGCCCGGTGGACCGGATGGCGGTTGGTGGCAGTGGCCGCGAGCGGCAGGATGCCCAGGCTGAGGCGGTAGAGATTGCTGACCGGGTCGCGCTCCACCATGTCGAGCCGTTCGAGGGTGGAGAGCAGGCGGGACGTGGTGGACGAGCCGAGTCCGGTGATCTCGGCGACATCGGAGACACGCAGCTCGGCGCGGCCCGAGTCCAGTGCGCGCAGCACGGAGACCGCTCGTTCGACGCTCTGGTTCGTGCCGGCATCGGTCGCCCGAGTAACCATGACCCTCCTCGTTCTTTGCAAATCGCTTGCACATGCTGCATCAGCATATCGCGCTGGCCCCTGATGTGACCCGGTGAATCGTGGCTTTAACCCGCCGGAAATACAGGGCATTCGCGGTGGTTCAGGGCTTGTTGGCGTCCGACGGGCACCCCGGGCCCTCCTCCCGCGCCCGGCCGCCGATCTCACAGCCTCGGGCCGCCCGGTGTGTGGAGGGCGTTACCGCCCATGATCGGCCGGGGCACATCGGCGTAACGGGCAATTCGTACGGTCGGGGGCACGATCCGATCCACAGAGAGGGCACCCGGTGTCCACACAGGAGTCCCGGGCGGCGAGCGCCCAGGTGCGGACCGTCTGCTCGTACTGCGGGGTGGGGTGCGGGATGGTCCTCGACCTCGGGGCCGGGCCCGACGGCCGCCGTACGGTCCTCAAGGCGTCCGGGGACCGGGCCCACCCCGCCAACGCCGGCCGGCTCTGCACCAAGGGCGCGACCACCGCCGACCTCCTCGCGGCCCCCGGCCGGCTGACCACCGCGCTGCGCCGGCCCGGACGCGGCGCGGAACCGGAACCCGTGGACGTGGACACGGCGATCACCGACACCGCGCGACGACTGCGCGCGATCGTCGACGCGCACGGACCCGACGCGGTCGCCCTCTACGTGTCCGGGCAGATGAGCCTGGAGGCGCAGTACCTGGCCAACAAGCTCGCCAAGGGCTTCATCGGCACCAACCGGATCGAGTCCAACTCCCGCCTCTGCATGGCCAGCGCGGGCAGCGGCTACAAGCTCTCGCTCGGCGCCGACGGGCCGCCCGGCTCCTACGACGACTTCGAGAGGGCGGACGTCTTCCTCGTCATCGGCTCCAACATGGCCGACTGCCACCCGATCCTCTTCCTGCGCATGATGGAGCGGGTCAAGAGCGGGGCGAAACTGATCGTCGTCGACCCCCGCCGCACCGCCACCGCCGAGAAGGCGGACCTCCACCTCCCGATCCGGCCCGGCACCGACCTCGCCCTCCTCAACGGCCTGCTCCATCTGCTGCACGCCGGGGGGCACACGGACCCGGAGTTCATCGCCCGGCACACCGAGGGCTGGGAGGCGATGCCGGAGTTTCTGTCCGACTACCCGCCCGGGACCGTCGCCGGGATCACCGGACTGCCCGAGGAGGACATCCGCCGGGCCGCCGAGTGGATCGGCGCGGCGGGGGAGTGGACGAGCTGCTGGACCATGGGGCTCAACCAGTCCACGCACGGCACCTGGAACACCAACGCCCTGATCAACCTCCACCTGGCGACCGGCGCCATCTGCCGCCCCGGCAGCGGCCCGTTCTCCCTCACCGGACAGCCCAACGCCATGGGCGGCCGGGAGATGGGCTACATGGGCCCGGGACTGCCCGGCCAGCGCTCGGTCCTCGTCGACGAGGACCGCGCCTTCACCGAGGAGCTGTGGGGGCTGGCCCCCGGCACCCTGCGCGAGGACGGCTCGGGGCAGGGGACCGTCGACCTGTTCCGCCGCATGGCCGACGGAGAGATCAGGGCCTGCTGGATCATCTGCACCAACCCGGTCGCCTCCGTCGCCAACCGCCGCACCGTGATCGAGGCCCTGGAGAGGGCCGAACTCGTCATCACCCAGGACGTCTTCGCCGACACCGAGACCAACGCCTACGCCGACGTGGTGCTCCCCGCCGCCCTGTGGACCGAGACCGAGGGCGTCCTCGTCAACAGCGAACGCTCCCTCACCCTCGCCCGCCCGGCCCTCGAACCCCCCGGCCAGGCCCTCCCCGACTGGCAGCTCATCGTCCGGATGGCCCGCGCGATGGGGTACGGGGACGCCTTCCCGTACGAGAGCGCCGAAGAGGTCTTCGAGGAGATCAGGCGCGCCGCCAACCCGAAGACCGGCTACGACCTGCGCGGGGTCGGCTACGAACGGCTGCGCGCCACCCCCGTCCAGTGGCCCGCCCCCACCGCCGACGGACCGGACCGCAACCCGATCCGCTATCTGACCGCCGACGGCACCCCGCTCTTCCCGACACCGAGCGGCCGGGCCGTCTTCTTCGCCCGCCCGCACATCGACCCCGCCGAGATGCCCGACGACGCCTATCCGTTCGTCCTCAACACCGGGCGGCTCCAGCACCAGTGGCACACCCTCACCAAGACGGGACGGGTCGCCAAGCTCAACCGGCTCGCCCCGGCCCCCTTCGTCGAGGTGCACCCCGAGGACGCCGCACGGCTCGGCATCGCCGAGGGCGACCCGGTCGAGATCGCCTCCCGGCGCGGACGGGCCGTCCTGCCGGCCGTGCTGACCGACCGGGTGCGCCCCGGCTGCTGCTTCGCCCCCTTCCACTGGAACGACCTGTTCGGGGAGTACCGCTGCGTCAACGCGGTGACCGACGACGCCGTCGATCCGATCTCCTTCCAGCCCGGCTTCAAGGTCTGCGCGGTCACCCTGGCGAAGTCCGCCACCCCGCTCGCCCCGCCCCCGGGGCTCCCCACCGCCCCGGCCGCCGTCCGCCCCGCGCCCGACGGCATCGCCGCCCCCACCCCGGCGGCCACCGCACTCGGTGTGGCCGGCACCCCGCCCCCGGTGCTCGCCGAGCACGAACGGCAGTACCTGGTGGGCTTCCTTGCCGGACTGGAGAGCGGCGCACCCGGCGTCCCGGTGCTGCCCGCCGGCGCTCCGTTCAGTGAGGCGCACGCCCGCTGGGTCAACGGCGTGCTCGCCGGAATGTACTCGCGCGCCCCGCACGCACCGGAGGCGCCGCCCGGCCCCGGCACCCTCGCCGGCGGCCGGGAGGTGATCGTCCTGTGGGCCTCGCAGACGGGAAACGCCGAGGAGTTCGCGGCGGCGGCCGCCGACCGGCTCACCGCCACCGGACACCGCGCCGCCCTCCTCGGCATGGACGACACCGACCTGCGCACGCTGCCGCCCTCGGCCGATCTGCTGCTGATCACCAGCACCTTCGGCGACGGCGACGCCCCCGACAACGGTGCCGGCTTCTGGTCGGCCCTGACCACCGACGACCCCCCGCGCATGGACGGCCGCCGCTACGCCGTCCTCGCCTTCGGCGACTCCTCGTACGACGACTTCTGCGGCCACGGGCGCCGGCTCGACCAGCGGCTGGGCGAACTGGGCGCGGTCCGCCTCGCCCCGCGCACCGACTGCGAGCCCGACTACGAGCCCTCCGCGCGCGCCTGGCTCGACCTGGTCCTCGGCAGCCTCACCGCGCCCTCCGCGCCCGCCCCCGCGCCGCCCCCCGCGCAGCCCCCCGCCCCGGCCCGGCGCACCGCGGGCCGGCCGGCCCCCGCCACCGCCCGGCTCACCGGCAAGGTGCTGCTGAGCGGCCCCGGCGCCGGCAAGGAGGTGCGCCGCTTCACCTTCGACACCCGCGACAGCGCCGTTCCGCTGGTCTACGAGGCGGGGGACGCCCTCGGCATCCACCCCGTCAACGACCCGGCCCTCGTGACCGAATGGCTCGCCGTCACCGGGCTCGACCCCGCCGACCCCGTCGAGGTCCCCGACGCCGGACCGCTCCCGCTGGCCGAGGCCCTGCGCGGACACCTGGACATCACCCGGCTCACCCCGGCCCTGCTCGGCTTCGTCGCCGAACGCACCGGCGACCGCGAACTGCGCACACTGCTGCGCCCCGACAACAAGGGCGAACTCGCGCGCTGGTCCTGGGGCCGGCAGGCCGTCGACGTCCTCACCGAACACCCGGTGCGGGCCACCCCCGAGGAGTGGGCGGGGGTCCTCAAGAAGCTCCGGCCCCGGCTGTACTCCATCGCGTCGAGCCCGCTCACCGACCCCCACGAGGTGGCGCTGACCGTCTCCGTCGTCCGCTACGAGAACCTCAAGGGCCACCCCCGGGCGGGCGTGTGCTCGGCCTTCCTCGCGGACGCGGCCGAGAACACCCCGGTCCCGGTCTTCGTCCAGCGCTCCGCGCACTTCCGGCCCCCGGCCGACCCCGACACCCCGATGATCATGGTCGGTCCGGGGACCGGGGTCGCCCCGTTCATCGGATTCCTGGAGGAGCGCCGGGCGCGTGGTCACCGGGCGCCCAACTGGCTCTTCTTCGGCGAACAGCACCGCGCGAGCGACTTCTACTACGAACGGGAGCTCCACCGGGCCCTCGCCGACGGCGGCCTCGCCCGCCTCGACACCGCCTTCTCCCGCGACCAGCGCGCCAAGGTCTACGTCCAGGACCGGATGCGCGAACGCGGCCCCCAGATCTGGTCCTGGCTCCGGGACGGCGCCCACTTCTACGTCTGCGGGGACGCCTCCCGGATGGCCAAGGACGTCGACCGGGCGCTCCGCGACATCGCGGTCACGCACGGCGGCCTCGACGAGGACGCGGCCGCCGTCTACGTGAAACAGCTCGCCGCCGACAAGCGGTACGTCAGGGACGTCTACTGATGGCTCGTCAGGCAGGGCGCAGCCCGAACCAGTCGAAGGCCGCGCTGCCCCGGGTGGCGTACATGCCGAGGACGCGGCCGGTGAAGCCGCCGGTGACCTCGGTGGAGAGGTAGCGGCCGTCGAGCGCGGCCAGTACCTCGAAGGCGCCGTCCTCCGTCTCGTACCCCAGGTGCAGGGTGTCGGGGGCGCCGACGCGCAGACCGGGCGGTACGGGTCCGTCGGGCGTCGTCACGGAGGGCGGCAGGACGACCGACGAGGTGACGTCGACCCGGAGCGTCAACGGGCCCGGGGGCACGGCGTGTTCGGCCACGGTGTGGGCCATCGGGCCGATCCGCGCGGCGACCCGGACGGCGCCGGCGCCGTCCGTCTCCACCCGGTAGTGGTGCGCCTCGTCGATCCGCACGGCGAGCCCGCCGAGCCCTCCCGGGGCCACCTCCACCCGTGTACGGGCGGTGCAGTCGGGGTCGCGCTGGCGGCGTCCCACGAAGACCGCGCCGGGGGTGTCGAGGGAGTCCGCATGGGCGTGCAGCACGAGGTGGCCCGGCCGCTCGTCCAGCCGGACGGTCTCCGGCCGCCACCGCCGGACGGTCACCCAGCACGGCGCGAGCGCCTCGGCGTCGAAGTCGTCGCGTTCCGGTTCGCCGGGCCAGGGGTGCGGCTCCAGCGCCGGTGCCTCGGCGCGCAGTTCGACGGGTCCGGGCAGCGGCCAGCCGTCCTCCCAGCGCACCGGGGCGAGGAAGGTCTCCCGGCCGAGGCCGTGGAACTTGGGCGTGTCGCCCCGGGGCCGGGTGCCCAGCAGCACCATCCACCAGCTGTCGTCGCCGGCCCGGACCAGGTCGCCGTGGCCGATGTTCTGCACGGGGTGGCCGGTGCTGCGGTGGGAGAGCACGGGGTTGCCGGGGTGCGGTTCGAAGGGTCCGGGCAGGGCGCGGGCTCGGGCCACCGACATGGCGTGCCCGCGCTCGGTGCCGCCCTCCGACAGCAGCAGATACCACCACTCGCCGATCCGGTACAGATGCGGCCCCTCGGGGTACTGGAGCCCGGTGCCGGACCACAACGCCACCGGTTCGCCCAGCAGTTCGCCGCTCTCCGGGTCCAGCCGCACCCCGTGGATCCCGTCGTCGGAGAACACGCACCAGCAGGTGCCGTCCTCGTCCCAGGCGAGGTCCGGGTCGATGCCGGGGATGCCCACGGGGACCGGGTCGGACCAGGGCCCTGCCGGGTCCTTCGCGGTCACCAGCAGGCTGCCGATACCGCCCACCACGGTGGTGATCATCCAGAACCGGCCGTCGTGGTACCGCAGCGTCGGTGCGTACACCCCGCACGAGGCCGGCGCGGTGTCAGCCAGCTCCAACTGCCCGGGACGGTCCAGCGCGTGGCCGATCAGCCGCCAGTTCACCAGGTCGCGGCTGTGCCAGAGCGGAACCCCGGGCACGTACTCGAAGCTGGACGTCGCCACGTAGTAGTCGTCGCCCGCCCGGCAGATGCTCGGGTCCGGACTGAAGCCGGGTATCACGGGGTTGTCGAAGAGCGCCATGTCCGTCCCAGGGTGGTGCGGGTGGCGGTGCGGAGGGGAGGGCACGCCACCACGGTCGTCGAAGCGCTTCGACGCTCGCACGGCGGAACCCCGCTGTCAACGGTCGAAGAGGGTTCGCGCACCGGGGTGTTCGCGGGCGGGGGCATCGCGCGAGGGAGTTACCAGAGCGTAACTTACTCATGGGTTACCTTCGGTAAGTCGCGCTGCTAGCTTGCGCTCACCCGCTATTCGGAGCAGAGCGAGGAGTGAGCTGTGAGCCGCACGAGCACCCGTTCGCCGGTCCCCTTCCCCACGAGGTCCTCCCAGGAGCCCCCCACCCGCCGGACGCGGTCCGGCCGGGTGCGCGCGGTGGCCGTCGCCGTCACCGCGGCGGCCTGTCTGACGGCGTACGCCCTGCCGGCGCACGCGGCCGGTGCGACGGAACCGGTCGTCTCCCGGGGCGTCACCATCCCCGACTTCTACACCCCGCCCGCCGACCTGCCCGCCGCCAACGGCCAGGTCATCCGGCACGAACCGCTGCCCCTCGGGCTCAGCCTGCCCGGACTGGACGGCCGCCCGATGCCCGGCACCGCGACCCGGCTGATGTACCGCTCCACCGACGCGGCGGGACTGCCCGTCGCGGTGACCGGCGCCTACATCGAACCCTCCGCCGCATGGAAGGGCTCCGGCGCACGCCCGCTGGTGGCGCTCGCCTCCGGAACGGTCGGCCAGGGCGACCAGTGCGCCCCCTCCCTGAGCCTCCAGTACCCGCTGGCCGTGACCCCCGAGACCGTCTCGATCGGCTACGAGACCCTGTCCGTCTACCGGTTGCTCTCCGCCGGTGTCGCCGTCGTCGTCACCGACTACGTCGGTCTGGGCACGACGGACCGGCTGCACACCTACGTCAACCGCGTCGACCAGGGGCACGCGCTGCTGGACGCGGTCCGCGCCGCCCGCCAGGTGCCCGGCGCCTCCGTCACGGCCGACTCGCGCACCGGCCTGTACGGCTACAGCCAGGGCGGCGGCGCCAGCGCGTCGGCGGCGGAACTCCAGCCGTCCTACGCCCCCGAGATCGCCCTCTCCGGCACCTACGTCGGCGCCCCGCCCGCCGATCTGACCGCCGTCATGAAGGGCATCGACGGCAGCGCCCTCGCCGGCGCGCTGGCCTGGGCCATCAACGGGTTCGCCCAGTCCGACCCCGATCTGCGGGCCGTCGTCGAGGCCAACGTCAACGCGGCCGGCCGGGCCGCACTGAAGGACGCCTCCACCATGTGCGTCGGTGACGCGATCCTCGGCTACGGCTTCACCAGGAGCACCAAGTGGACCAACAGCGGCGCCTCCCTCGGTGAGGTCATCGCCGCCGAACCCCGCGCCAAGGCCGCCCTCGACCGGCAGCGCATCGGCAACCTGAAGCCCTCCGGCCCGGTGCGCCTGGCCACCGGGGTGCAGGACGACATCGTGCCGCACGCCCAGGCGCGCCAACTGGCCGTCGACTGGTGCCGCAAGGGCGCGAACGTCACCTACGACGCGATCATCCTGCCCAACCTCGGTGACAAGCTGCTGACCAACCACATGGTCCCGCTGATCACCGACCAGGGCGACGCCATCTCCTGGCTGACCGACCGGCTCTCCGGCCGGGGCGCCTCGTCCAACTGCTGGACGATGCCGATCCAGCCCTGACCGGCACCGTCCCCGCACCGCCGGGCGGACCCCCTCCGGGCCGCCCGGCGGTCGCGTTCCGCCGAAATCCCGGTGCGGCGGAACCGGACACCCGTTAGGGTGCCCGCCATGAACCTCTTTCAGCTCTACGGCTGACGCGGCAGGGGCAACGCCCCGACCCCGTCCGGCGGAACCGCGCGCGCCCCTGACCCGCATCCCACGGGTGGCGACGCGCCGCTCCGCCCTTCCTTCCCGCCGTAGACCTGAATCGAGTGATCCTCCATGTCACGCCACCGTGCCCATATCGCCGTGATCGGCATCCCGGCCGTCAGCCACGTCCTGCCCAGCCTCGAAGTCGTCCGCGAACTGGTGGCCCGGGGCCACCGCGTGACGTACGCCAACGGTCCCGAAGTGGCCGACCGCATCGAGGCCACCGGCGCCGCGCTCGTCCCGTACCGCTCGGTGCTGCCGGTCGCCGACAACACCTGGCCCGACGACCCGATCGCCGCGATGGGCCTCTTCCTCGACGACGCCGTCCAGGCGCTGCCCCAACTGCGCGCCTTCTACGACGAGGACCCGGCCGACCTCTATCTCTACGACATCGGGGCGTACGCCGGGCGCGCCCTGGCCGAATCGCAGAAGCGCTCCCTGATGCAGCTGTCCCCGACCTTCGTCGGCTGGGAGGGGTACGAGGAACAGGTCGCCGCACATCTGTGGGCGCTGCCGGGCGCCGACGCCTACCGGGAGCGGTTCACCGGCTGGCTGGCTCGCTGCGGGGCGTCGACCACCGCCATGGACGCGTTCTGCGGCCGGCCGGCGGACACCCTGGCGCTGATCCCGCGCGCGATGCAGCCGCACGGGGACGACGTCGACACGGACACGGTGACGTTCGTCGGCCCGTGCTTCGGCGGTCGCGCCGAAGGACAGGAATGGACCCGGCCGGCCAGCGCCCAGCGGGTCCTGCTCGTCTCGCTGGGCTCGGCGTACACCGACCGGCCGGAGTTCTACCGCCGGTGCCTGGCCGCGTTCGGGGGGCTGCCGGGCTGGCACGTGGTCCTCCAGGCGGGCCGCCACACCGACCGGGCGGCGCTGGGCCCGATTCCGGACAACGTCGAAGTGCACTCCTGGGTCCCGCAGTTGGCGATCCTGGAACAGGCCGACGCCTTCGTCACGCACGCGGGCATGGGCGGCAGCTCCGAGGGGCTGTACACCGGCACACCGATGATCGCCGTCCCGCAGGCCACCGACCAGTTCATGAACGCCGACCGGCTGGTCGAGCTGGGCGTGGCCCGCCGCATCGACACCGAGGACGCCACCGCCGACGCGCTGCGGACGGCCCTGACCGCGCTGGTGGACGATCCCGCGGTCGCCGCGCGGTCGCGGCGCCTGCGCGCCGAGGTCCGGTCCGAGGGCGGAACGCACCGCGCCGCCGACCTGATCGAGCACATGCTCGGCCGGGGGACCGACGCGAGGTGACACGCGAGCGGGGCCGCGCGGTGGGTGTCACCGTGCGGCCCCGCACTGTCTGCCGGGTGGGGGTCTCAGCCCTTGCGGTTGTTGATCTCTTCGGTGAGCTGG
>NZ_JBSFHN010000054.1:0-39927 GCF_053597115.1 Streptomyces sp. NPDC001515 | reverse complement strand
ACCACACCAGTGCGGCCGTGGCCGCCGCGGCGGCCGGAGACGGCTGGGCGCCGGCGCGGAGCACCAGCCAGCCGGGGACCCCCAGGCCCAGCAGGTCGGTGGTGACGCCGAGCGGCAGTCGCCGGCCGGTCCCCGTTCGCGCCGTGGTCCGGGCGGAACGGTCGCGCTGTACGGTCGGGCCCTGCGGCGGCCGGTCGGTGGCCGGTCCGCTGAGCCGGTGCGAAGAGGTCCGCGGACGTGGCGCCCCTGCCAGTCCCACGGGTCCTGATATTTCGGATTCGGGTAGCTCGACATGCCCCATGAACCCCCCAGTCACAGTTGCATCGCCACAAACGGGGCGCATCCGCCGATCCTGTGGACTGACGGATGCGCCCTCGCTCGGTGCACGATATCCACACACGTGCCCTTTCGCTGCTGTTCCAGTGAAGTTCAGACATGCGAAGGGGGCATGAACTCGTCCCGATCCGTACGGGATCTCAGGTTCTGTAGTCGGCTGTTGGTATTTGGGACGCGTGGGAACCGGATGCTGTGCGGATATGTCCCTCTGGGAGAATCGAGGTGCCGGGACGGAACGGTCCCGGGCACGAGCGAAAGAAGGACGCACGGTGGCTCCCGCGGAGACGAACTGGGCCGGCAACATCACGTTCGGGGCGAAGCGGCTCCTCGTCCCCCGGTCGGAGGCCGAACTGCGGGAGACGGTGGCCGCCGCCCCCTCGGTCCGGGCACTCGGCACCCGGCACTCCTTCAACACCGTCGCCGACACCACCGGTGACCTCGTCTCCGTGGCCGGGCTGCCCCGCGAGGTAGGCGTCGACACGGACGCGCGCACGGCCACGGTCGGGGGCGGACTGCGCTTCGGGGAGTTCGCCGGGCACCTGCACGCGCACGGGCTCGCCCTGCACAACCTGGGTTCGCTGCCGCACATCTCGCTGGCCGGCGCCTGCGCGACCGGCACCCACGGTTCGGGGGCCGCCCTCCCGTGCCTCGCGGGCGCGGTCCGCTCCCTCGACCTGATCACGGCCGACGGCGGGAAGCTCACCCTGGACCGCGGCGACGACGACTTCGACGGGGCCGTGGTGGCGCTGGGCGCGCTCGGCGTGGTGACAAGGCTGACGCTCGACCTGGTGCCCGCCTTCGACGTACGGCAGCGGGTGTACGAGGATCTGCCCGAGTCCGTCCTGACCGGCGGGTTCGACGCGGTGATGGGCGCGGCGTACAGCGTCAGCGTCTTCACCGACTGGCGGCCGGGACCGCTCGCCCAGGTCTGGCTCAAGGAGCGCGTCGGCGACCCGGGCGCCGAGGAGGTGCCCGCCCTGCTGCCCGGCGCGCGCCCGGCCGACGGGCCGCGCCACCCCGTCCCCGGCGTGGACCCCGTCCACTGCACGCGCCAGGGAGGAGTCCCCGGCCCCTGGCACCGCCGGCTCCCGCATTTCCGGCTGGAATTCACCCCGAGCAACGGCGACGAACTCCAGTCCGAGTACTTCGTGGCCCGTGAGCGGGCGGCCGACGCCTACGAGGCGCTGGCCCGGATCCGCGACCTGATCGCCCCGGTGCTCCAGATCTCCGAGATCCGCACCGTCGCCGCCGACCGGCTCTGGCTCAGCCCCGCCTCCGGCCGCGACTCCGTCGCCTTCCACTTCACCTGGGTCCCGGACGGCGACGCCGTCGCCCCGGTGCTCGCCCGGATCGAGGAGGCGCTGGCCCCCTTCGAGGCCCGCCCGCACTGGGGCAAGGTCTTCGGCACCCCGCCCGACGTGCTGCGCAGCCTCTACCCCCGCTACCGGGACTTCGAGGCGCTGATGGCCCGCCACGATCCCGAAGGCACCTTCCGCAACGACTTCCTGGACCGCCACTTCGGGCGCTGACCCGCCCGGGCGTCTCCGGAAGGTCCCGCCCCGCTCGGCGGCCCCGGTCAGCGGTGGTCCCCCTCGTCCTCCGCCCGGGACGGCCAGGCCGCCGCCGACCGGCCCGGGGCCAGTTGGTCGACCAGCTCGGCCAGTTCCTCGCAGGCGCGCTCGATCCGGCGCCGGACCGTCTGCTGCTCGGCCACGACGGCCGCCAGCAGCAGCGCGGTGAGCGCGACGGCCCCGTTCAGGACCGTCAGGTTGATCATGACCTCGACCATCGTATGACCGGCGAAGGGCCCCACCCGGTCCGTCGCGGCGACGGTCGCCAGGACCGACACCAGCAGCGCGCACGGCGCACTGCCCGCGAGCCGGAAGCGCAGCGCCGCCCAGACGATGATCGGGAAGACCAGATAGAGCATCGACAGCTGACTGCGGGTGGCCTCCAGCGATCCGAGGACCGCGACCACCGACAGCGCCGCCGCCTCCGCCCAGCGGTCGTCCGCCCGGGGCATCCGCAGCCGCCGCAGCACCAGCACCACCGGGGTGACCACCAGCACCCCCATCACGTCCCCGGCCCACCACGCCGCCCACGCCGACCAGAACCCGCTGGCCGGAAGCTTCTCCACGATCAGGAGGGAGAGGCTGCCCGTGGTCGCGCTGACCAGCATCCCGGTCAGCGCCCCCAGGAAGACCAGCAGGACACCGTCGCGCAGCCGGGCCAGTTCGGCACGGAATCCGGCCCGGCGCAGCAGCAGATACGCGAGGAAGGGGGCGAGCGTGTTGCCCGCGACGACGAACGCCGTCGATCCCGACACCGAGCCGCTGAGCGTCGTGATGACGAGCAGGGAGCCCAGCGCGATCCCCGGCCAGATCCGCGTCCCCATCAGCAGCAGCGCGCTCAGCGCGATCCCGGTGGGCGGCCACAGCGGGGTGATCACCGCCCCCTGGACGGTCACCTGCCGGAGCAGTCCCAGGGCCCCGGCCGCGTAGTAGGCACCGGCGACACCGAGGACACGGAGTAAGGCCGCGGCCCGGCGGCGGTTCTTCTCGCTGCGGATCACGCCTCTCATCAGACACCGGCGCCCGGGGCGAGGGCCGCGTGACACGCCCCCGCCGCCTCGCGCCTGATGGTGCGGGCCGTCTCAGGCGGCGGCGGGGGAGGCGGTGTGCCGCAGCACGAGCACCGCGGCGTCGTCCTCGTGCCCGGTGCGCTCGGCCGTGCCCAGGACCGCGTCGGCCACCGTGTCCGCGCTGTCGCGCGCATGCGCGCGCACCACGTGCTCGACCGCGTCCATCCCCTCGCCGATCGGGTACGAGGGGCCCTCCACCACCCCGTCGGTGACCAGGACGAACACTCCGTCGCCGGTGAGGCGGCGGGCGGTGACGGGATAGTCCTCGCCGGTCTGGATCCCGAGCGGCAGACCGCCCTCGTCCTCGGTGACGCCCGAGGCCCCGTCCGCCGTGGCCCAGACCGCGCCCACATGGCCGGCGCGGGCGATCAGCAGCTCCCGGGTGTGCGGATCGAGCCGGACGAAGGTGCAGGTCGCCAGGAGGGCGGAGTCCACGGCGAGCAGCAGTTCGTTGGTCTGCCGCAGGACCTCGCCGGGATCGGCCGCCGTCGTCGCCAGCGCCCGCATCGCGATGCGGACCTGGCCCATGAAGGCCGCCGCCTCGACGTCATGGCCCTGGACGTCCCCGATGGCGAAGGCCAGCGCGCCGTCGGGGAGCCGGAAGCCGTCGTACCAGTCCCCGCCGATGTCCAGCCCGCTGCGGGCCGGGGTGTAGCGGGCGGCCGTGTGCAGCCCGGGGGCCGAGGGCAGCTCGGGCGGCAGCATCTCGCGCTGGAGGGCCTCCGCCAGTTCCACCCGGGCTTGGTGCAGCTCCACCTCGTGGCGCGCGCGGGAGGTCAGCCGATGGAGGGTGGTGAGCAGCTCCTCGGCACTGGCCGAGCGGGGACGCCGGTTCATGAGCCGCTCCGCGGTGACGGGGGATCGCCGGGAAGAATCTTATTGCGGACCGGGTCCCCGCGCAGGCCGGGCCGGGGCCGCCCGCGCCGGGAACGGGCGCGCGCGTCCGGTTGGGTGGATGCTGGAAGGGACCCGTACGACGACGGAGGCGCCCGCCCGGCGGTAGCGGGCCCGGGAGGTGTGCGATGAACCGCACGATGGAGTGGACGGTCCGAGTCGATCTCTCGGAGGCGGACGGAACGACGAAGGCGGAAGCGGTGCTGGACACCGGAACGGCCAGGCTCACCGGTCACGGCATCGCCCGGTGCAGCCCCCAGGACCCGGATGTGCCCGCCATCGGGGACGAGCTGGCGGCGAGCCGCGCGATGCGCGATGTGGCGGGCCAGTTGATGAGCGTCGCGGATCGCGACCTCGGCCGGGCGGGCTCGGGGTCCTCCGGAGAACCGGTGCCACCGCCGTACGCCTGGTCGGACGGAACGGCCTGACCGGGGCGGTCCGGCGAACGTGCCCGCCCGCCCCGGTCACCGGGGCGGGCGGGCACGGTGGCCCCGTGCGCCTCAGTCGGCGTAGGTGATGTCGGAGGCCGAGTAGATGCAGTGCGTGCCGTCGGCGCCGGTGCCCGTCTTGCTGGGCTCGCCGCTGGTCACGCCCTTGTACTTGGTGCAGATGTCGATGCCGCGGTCCGCGTCGTCGTAGATGGTGACGCCGGAGAAGCGGGCCGTGTCACCGTAGTTGGTGTTGATCCCCACCAGGGTGTTGCCCGGAGCGGTGATCCAGACGTTCCGCACCTGGACGTGGCGCGCGTACTGGGTCGAGCAGTTTCCGCAGGAGCGGTAGAGCTTGCCGAAGTCCTCGACCTGGAAGTTCTTGATGATCAGGGTGCCGCCGCCGTTGTGCTGGAAGACCTTGTCGTCCGCCAGCCTCGCACCGCCGCCGTCGACCGTGCGCACCAGGGAGGAGGAGCCGCCGAGGAAGGTGGCGGCGTCCTCGCCGACATCCTCCCACCACACGTTCTTCAGCGTGCAGCTGCCCGTGCAGTGCACCCCGTCCGCGGCGGGGGAGCCGAGGACGACGTTCTGCAGGGTGGCGCCGTCGGCCAGTTCGATCAGGGCGGGCTGGTCCTCGTCCTGTCCGCCGGTGCCCAGGTCACCGCTGCCGTAGAAGCGCTTGAGCCCGCCGTCGTAGCTGCCGGAGACCTTCATCGTCGAGGTGAGCGGCTGGCTGCTCGTGGCCTTCGGCCAGGCGGGCGGCGCACCGGGGTCGGTCGGCGGGTCGGTCGGGTCCGTGGGCGGGTCGGTCGGGGTCGATCCGGCCGTGGTGAACGTCCAGCGCTTGCTGGTCACCGAGTCGCAGGAGTTCTGCTGGACGAGCGCGCCGGCCGCCGTGGAGCCGTCCTTCACGTTGAGACATTTGCCGCCGTTGGCGTTGACGACCTGGTACGTCGCGCCGCTGACCTGCGACAGCGTCCACACCTGCCCGGCCCCGCCGGTGCAGCCCTGCTGCTCCACCGCCTTGCCCGCGCTCGTGGACGCGTCGCGCACCCCGGCGCACCGGCCGCTGTGGGCCGCGGTCAGGGTGTAGCCGCTGCCGGACGCCTTGAGCTGCCAGGTCTGGTTGGCGCCCCCGGAGCAGGAGCGCTGGGCGAGCTGCACCCCGTCGGAGGCCGAGGAGCCGGGGACCTCCAGACACAGTCCGCTGTTCGCGTTCGACAGGCTGTACGAGCCGGTCGCGGGGGCCGCCGTCGCGGAGTCCGTCGCGAAGAGCGCGGTGAACCCGGCGAGGACGAGTGAGGCACCGGCGACGAAGGCGGCGGCTGTCCGGCCGCCCCTCCGTCGGGCATGCTGGTTTCTGGTACGCACTGGGTATTCCTTTCACCGCCCGCGGTGTTCTCCGCGGGCACCAATGAGTGGTTCGGTGCGGTGGCAGGCAATCCCTCGGCCACGGGAACGACATCCACTGTCGTTCCGTATATTGACCTGAGTTCTTGTATGCGAACGACCGTGACGGTACGTCAGTGGCATGGACCGGTCAAGGAGTCGGTGTGTCACAGTCCCGGACCCGGCCGGCGGGCCGTACCGTGACCGGGGCGGCGGCCGAGGTCCGGCCCGGCCGGCGCAGACGAGGAACCACGGGGTGAGTCATGTGCTGGAGCGCCACCGCCGATCTCGTCGCGGGCACCGCGGTGGCCGCGACCGGCGTCGCCTGCCTCGCGCGCACCCGACGGGCACGCGACCTCCCGCTCGCCGCCCTGCCGCTGCTCCTCGGGGCACACCAGATCGTCGAGGCCGCTGTCTGGCACGCGGGCGGCGGCAGCGGCCCGGCCACCCTCGCCTGGGCGGTCATCGCCCTGCCGGTGCTGGCGCTCTGGGTCCCGCTGGGCGTGCTGTGCGCGGCCCCGCCAGCCTTCCGCCGCCGGCAGACCGTACCGCTGGCCGCCGGGGCCGCGACCGCCGCCGTCCTCGCGTACGCCCTGGCGACCCGGCCGGTGACGGCACGGATCCGCGGCCACACCGTCGGCTATGTGCTCGGCCTGCCGCTCCCCGGGCTGGTCGTGGCCGGCTACCTGCTCGCCACCGTCGGCGCGCTCCTGCTGTCCGGCGACCGGTGGCTGGTGCGTCTCGGCGTCCTGGCCGGGGCCGGCGCCGCCCTCTGCGCGGTGCTGTGGCGCACGGAGTTCGTCTCCACCTGGTGCGCGCTGGCCGCCGTCTGCTCCCTGGTCCTGCTCGCCCGGTCCGGCGGCCGGCCGGCGCCCGCCTGAGACCGGCGCACCCCCGGTCCGCCACCCCGTCGGCGTGCCCCTCAGGGGGCCGTGTCGTGCGTGATCTCCTGCTCGGTCCAGAGCGCCTTCCCGCCGGAGCTGTACCGGGTGCCCCAGTGCGCGGCGAGCTGGGAGACGATGAACAGCCCGCGTCCGCCCTCGTCCACGGTGCGGGCGTGGCGCAGATGCGGGGCCACCGGGCTGGTGTCGTGGACCTCGCAGGTCAGGGTCCGGTCCAGCAGGAGCCGCAGGGTCAGCGGCGGGGTGCCGTAGCGCACCGCGTTGGTGACCAGTTCGCTCACGATCAGCTCGGTCGCCTCGACCGTCGCCTCCTCCAGGCCCCAGCCCTCCAGCCGGTCGCGGACCAGGGTGCGGGCCACGGCCGGGGTCGTCCGGTCGTGCGGCAGCTCCCAGGTCGCCACCCGGTCGGGCGGGACGACCCCGGTCCGGGCGAGGAGCAGCGCGGCCCCGTCCGGGTGCGTGCCGGGCGGCAGGTTGTACACGATCGCGTCGCACAGCGCCTGCAACGGCCGGTCCGGATAGGCGAGGGCGTCCTGCACCTTGGTCACCGCGTCGCCGTCGGTCAGCAGCGAACCGGTCAAGAAGGCCAGCACGCTGCCCTCCTCCAGCTCGACCGTGGCGGTGGCGAACGGGGCGCTGTCCTCGGAGAACAGCCGCGGGCCCTCCGGGACGTCGAGCGGGACCGGGCGCCCGTCCGGGTCGACGACGACCGGCGCCGGATGCCCCGCGCGCGCCATCGTGCAGCTCCGGTTCAGCGGGTCGTAGACGGCGAACAGACAGGTCGCCGTCAGCGGCTGGCGGTGCAGCGCGTCGCCCGGCGGAAGGGCGCGCCGCTCCTCGGCGAGCCGGTCGGCCGTGTCGTTGAGCCGGGCCAGGACCTCGTCCGGTTCCAGGTCCAGCCCGGCCAGGGCGTGCACGGCCGTGCGCAGCTGCCCCATCGCGATGGCGGTCTGCAGACCGTGCCCGGCGACATTCCCGATGACCAGCGCGGTCCGGGCGCCGGAGAGCCCGATGGTGTCGAACCAGCAGCCGCTGTTGCGCCCCGGGAGCAGCACCTGGGCCGTCTCGACGGCGACACGGGCCCCGTCGGACTGCGGCAGCAGCCGGCGCTGGACGGTCGAGGCGATCACATGGTCGTGGGCGTAGCGCCGGGAGGTCTCGATGCTCAGCGCCACGTGCGCCGCCGCTGTCAGGGCCAGGGTGAGATCGCGTTCGTCGAAGGGCTCGGAGCCGGTGCAGCGGTAGAGGCCGACCAGGCCGAGGAAGGCGCCGTGCAGTTTCAGGGGCGCCACGATCAGGGAGTGCGCACCGGTCGCCTCCACCATGTGCGCGGTCACCGGGTCCGAGGCCAGCCACGGGAGCCCCGGGTGGAGCGCCAGCAGCCGGGGCCGCAGATCGGCGGCGGCGAGCGCGGCGGGGGTGCCCTCCGGCAGCCGCCGCAGCTCACCCACGGTCGTGTCCCCGTCGACCCCCAGCTGGGCGGCCCGGCGCAACGGGACGTCGCCGCCGACCGGGCCGAGCGGCGCGTGCGAGCCCCGCAGCACGTCGTCGACCACCTCGATCACCGCGAAGTCCGCGAACTGCGGCACCAGGGCCCGGACAAAGCCCTGGCTGATCGCCTCCATGTCGAGCGAGTGGCCGACGTTCCGCCGGACCGAGGCCAGCGTGTCCACCCGGGCCCGCGACCTCTCCCGCTCCTCGACGTCCACCACCGCCGCGAGCAGCCCCAGCGGCCTGCCGGCGGCGTCGTCGAGGCGGTGCACGGTCACCGTCACACTGTGACTGGGGCCGGCGGTCCCGGTCACCCGCCCCCGGACGACCTCGTTGATCACCGGCGTCCCGGTCTCCAGGACCCCGCGCAGCAGCCGCTCGGCCTCCTCGGGCTCGTCCAGCACATAGGCGTCCGTGAAGCGCCGGCCCACGATGTCCTCGGGGGCGACCTGGTCGCTGAGGGAGTTGACCCGCTCCACCCGCAGGTCCGTGTCCAGGACGTGGAGACCCACGGCCGACTGGCTGAACAGGGTGTCCAGGAGCGCGTCCGCCATGCGATCGGCCGGCGGCGTCCCGTGGTCGCGTGGACCGGTGTCCGGCACGTCGTACCCCCATCACCCTCTGCCGCCGCCGTCCGTCGGCGGCACTGGCCCACAAGCCTGTTCCGGGCACGCCGGGGCCGCCACCGCGCTGCGGCGAACGGGTGACATCCGCGCGACACGCGGCGGCAACCTTTCCGGGACCGGCGGGCACTGAGGGGTACCCCACCGTCCCCACTCCGGAAGGCACGCACCGTGGCTCCTGAGCAACGCCGTTCCCCCCGCAGACGCCGCACCTCCCGCACCCGCACCCTGCTCGGTGCGCTCACCGCGGGCGTACTGGCCGCCACCGCCCTCGTCGTCACCGGCCAGACCTCGCAGGCCGCGACCGCGCGGCAGGCCGAGAGGCTGGACCGCGGCCTCGTCAGCGTCCACACCGACACCGGCAACCTGATCAGCTGGCGCTGGCTCGCCACCGATCCGGACGACGTCTCCTTCAACGTCTACCGGGCGGGCACCAAGGTCAACGCCTCCCCGGTCACCGGCTCGACGAACTACTTCCACGCCGGCGCCCCGAACTCGGCCGACTACACCGTGCGCGCCGTCGTCGGCGGGGTGGAGCAGGGCGACTCCGTCCACGCCATCCAGTTCCGCGCCGGCTACAAGGACGTGCCGATCAGCCCGCCCGCCGGCGGCACCACCCCCGACGGCGTCGCCTACACCTACGAGGCCAACGACGTCTCGGTGGGCGACCTCGACGGCGACGGGGCCCTCGACTTCGTCCTCAAGTGGCAGCCCACCAACGCCAAGGACAACTCCCAGTCCGGCTACACCGGCAACACGGTCGTGGACGGGATCCGCCTGGACGGCACCCGGCTCTGGCGCGTGGACCTGGGCCGCAACATCCGCTCCGGCGCGCACTACACCCAGTTCCAGGTGTACGACTACGACGGCGACGGCCGGGCCGAGGTCGCGATGAAGACCGCGGACGGGACCGTCGACGGCCGGGGCACGGTGATCGGCAGCGCCTCGGCCGATCACCGCAACTCCGCCGGCTACGTGCTCTCCGGTCCGGAGTACCTGACGATGTTCAACGGCCTGAGCGGCGCGGCCATGGGCACCGTCGACTACGTCCCCGCCCGGGGCACGGTCTCCTCCTGGGGCGACAGCTACGGCAACCGGGTGGACCGCTTCCTCGCCGGAACCGCCTATCTGGACGGCTCCCGCCCCTCGCTGATCATGGCCCGGGGCTACTACACCCGTACGGTCATCGCCGCCTGGGACTGGCGCGGCGGGGCGTTCACCCGGCGCTGGACCTTCGACACCAACAGCTCCACCAACCAGGGCCGGGGCTACGACGGCCAGGGCAACCACCAGCTCTCGGTCGCGGACGTCGACGCGGACGGCAAGGACGAGATCGTCTACGGGGCCATGGCCGTCGACGACAACGGCAACGCGCTGTGGACGACGAAGAACGGCCACGGCGACGCCCAGCACGTGGGCGATCTGGACCCGTCGCGGGCGGGCCTGGAGGAGTTCAAGGTCGACGAGGACGGCTCGAAGCCGTCCTCCTGGATGGCGGACGCGCGCACCGGCCAGATCCTCTGGTCGACCCCGGCCGGCGGCGACAACGGACGCGGTGTCAGCGGCGACATCTGGGCCGGCAGCGCGGGCGCCGAGTCCTGGTCGTCGGCCGCCGACGGCGTACGCGACCCCCGGGGCACCGTCGTCGCGAGCCGCAAGCCCTCCAGCACCAACTTCCTGTGCTGGTGGGACGGCGACCTCTCCCGCGAACTGCTCGACGGCACCCACATCGACAAGTACGGGACCGGCGGGGACACCCGGCTGCTGACCGGGTCCTCGGTCCACTCGAACAACGGGACCAAGGCGACCCCCGCCCTCTCGGGCGACCTGTTCGGGGACTGGCGCGAGGAGGTCGTCTGGCCGACGACCACCAACACGGCGCTGCGGATCTACTCCACGCCGTACGAGACCGACACGAAGATCACCACCCTGCTCCACGACACCACCTACCGCACCGCCCTGGCCTGGCAGAACACCGCCTACAACCAGCCGCCGCACCCGGGCTTCTTCCTCGGCACCGGCATGGCGAAGGCCCCGAGGCCGACGGTGACCACCCCGTAGGCCCGGTCGGTCCGCGCGGAACGGGGGAGGGGCGGCCGGGCCGGTGCCCGGCCGCCCCTCCCCGTGCGTCAGGCGCCGAGGGCCGCCGAGACGACGCCCCTGGCCTCCTCCTGGACGAGGGCCAGGTGGTCGGCGCCCCTGAAGGACTCCGCGTAGATCTTGTACACGTCCTCGGTGCCCGAGGGGCGGGCCGCGAACCAGGCGTTCTCGGTGGTCACCTTGATCCCGCCGATCGCCGCGCCGTTGCCCGGTGCCGAGGTGAGCACGCCGGTGACGGGCTCGCCCGCCAGGGTGTCGGCCGTCACCTGCTCGGGGGAGAGCCGGGCCAGGACCGCCTTCTGCTCGCGGTCCGCCGGGGCGTCGATCCGGGCGTACGCCGGTTCACCGAAGCGCTCGGTCAGCGCGGCGTAGTGCGCGGACGGCGACTCGCCCGTCACCGCGAGGATCTCCGAGGCGAGCAGGGCCAGCAGGATGCCGTCCTTGTCGGTCGTCCAGACCGAACCGTCCCGGCGCAGGAACGAGGCCCCGGCCGACTCCTCGCCGCCGAAGCCGAGCGAGCCGTCCACCAGCCCGTCGACGAACCACTTGAACCCGACGGGCACCTCCACCAGCCGCCGCCCCAGATCGGCGGCCACCCGGTCGATCATTCCGGAGGAGACCAGCGTCTTGCCGACGCCGGCCCCGGAGGGCCAGCGATCGCGGTGCGCGAAGAGGTACCGGATGGCCACGGCCAGATAGTGGTTGGGGTTCATCAGCCCGCCGTCCGGCGTCACGATGCCGTGCCGGTCCGCGTCGGCGTCGTTGCCCGTGGCGATCGCGAAACGGTCGCGCCGCTCGATCAGCGAGGCCATCGCGTACGGCGACGAGCAGTCCATCCGGATCTTCCCGTCCCAGTCCAGCGTCATGAACCGCCAGGTGGGATCGGTCAGCGGATTGACGACGGTCAGATCGAGGCGGTGCTGCTCGGCGATCCGGCCCCAGTACGCGACCGAGGCGCCGCCCAGCGGATCGGCGCCGATCCGCACCCCGGCCGCGCGGACCGCGTCCAGGTCCAGCACGGACGGAAGGTCCGTCACATAGCTGCCGAGGAAGTCGTAACGCCCCGTGGTGGGCGCGGCGAGCGCCCGGGCGTACGTCATCCGCCGGACGTCCTTGAGACCGCCGGTGATGATCTCGTTCGCCCGGTCCTGGATCCATCCCGTCGCCTCGGAACCGGCCGGTCCGCCGCTCGGCGGGTTGTACTTGAATCCGCCGTCGCCCGGCGGGTTGTGGGACGGGGTGACGACCACCCCGTCGGCCAGGCCCGTGGTGCGGCCCCGGTTGTGGGTGAGGATCGCGTGCGAGACGGCCGGCGTCGGGGTGTAGCCGTCGGCGGAGTCGATCAGCACGCTCACGCCGTTGGCGGCGAACACTTCGAGGGCGGTGACCCGCGCGGGCTCCGAGAGGGCGTGGGTGTCGGCCCCCAGGAACAGCGGCCCGTCCGTGGACTGCCGCTCCCGGTACTCGCAGATCGCCTGGCTGGTGGCGGCGATATGGTCCTCGTTGAACGCGGTGGCCGTCGACGACCCGCGGTGCCCCGAGGTGCCGAACGCGACCCGCTGGCCGGGGTCCGCCGGGTCCGGGTGGAGCGTGTAGTACGCCGTCACCAGCCGTGCCACATCGGTCAGGTCCTCCGGACGCGCCTGCTGTCCGGCTCGTGCGTGCGGCATCTGCCACTCCTCCGTATCGGTCGGTCGGTGCGGTCGGGCCCGCCCCGTCATCTTCGCCGGTCAGCGGCGCCGGCGGGTGCCCGCCCCGCCGCGCGGACCGCCACGGCCGCCGCGTATCCGTCCGGGACGCGGACATCGGTGACCGTCCAGCCGGGCGGGCCCGGGGCGGGCTCCGGGCCGGTGCCCACGTAGTCGGCGGCCAGCCCGTCGGCCAGGCCGATGCCCTCGCCCTTCAGATACGCCTCCTTGCGCGTCCAGACCCGGCCGAAGGCGGCCGGCCGCTCCGGCCCGGACAGCTCCGCCAGTTCGCGGGCCTCCGCCGGGTGCAGCTGGCCGGAGATCTCGGCGATCACCGAGGGCTGCTGGAGGAGTTCGACGTCCGCGCCCACCGGTGCCCCGGCGAAGGCGAGCAGGACCAGCCCCTGCGTGTGCGACAGCGAGAAGTGGACACCGCCGCCGGTCGCCGGGCGGCCGTGCGGACCGCCGCAGGACGGACACGGCTCGCGGACGAGGGGCACCTCCGCCGGGGCGACGCCGAGGCGGGCGCCGAGGAGCAGCCGCAGCGCCGTGTGCGCGGTGAGGTAGCAGGCGCGGTCGGCGGGGGCCACGAGCTGGGCGGCCCTGGCGCGTTCGGCGGCGTCGAGGATCCCGGGGGCGAGGCGGGCCGCCGCGCCGCCCTGGGCGGCCACGTCGACCAGCCACAGCGAGGGCGCGCCCTCGGCCGGACGCGGGACCGGCGACGGATGGCCGTCCTCGGGAAACGTGAAAGTCTCGGGCTGGTACACCGGTACGTCGATTCCTTCGCGGGCGGCTGACTCGGGACGGCTGACCCGGGCGGGCGGCCCGGGGCGGGCCGGCCGGGTCATATCCTATGGAGGTCCGCGGGGTGCCCGGCGTACGGTCGGCCCCCAGTGGCCGAGTCACCGCGCACGTACGGGAATTCCGGAGGCGGTGCGGCCGTCGCCCCCTTCGGACAGGAGCCCCGATGACCTCGCACGACCCCGCGCACCCCGGCGCCGTACGGCTGCGGGAGGGGAGCCCGCGCGACGCGGAGGCCCTGACCCGCGTCTTCCTCGACGCCCGCGCCACCGCCCTGCCGTACCTGCCGCGCGTGCACAGCGACGCGGACACGCTGGCGTGGATGGAGCACGTCGTCCTGCCCGGTACCGAGGTGTGGGTGGCCGAACTGCCCGGGACCGGGGGAGCGTGGGAAGCGGCCGGCTTCGTCTCGCTCGACGGCCAGGAGCTCGAACACCTCTACCTCCGGCCGGATCTCCGCCGGCGGGGGATCGGGACACTGCTGCTGGAGAAGGCCAGGGAACTGAGCCCCGAGGGACTCGCCCTCCACACCTTCCAGCGCAACGCGGGGGCGCGTTCGTTCTACGAGCGGCACGGATTCACCGCCGTCTCCTTCGACGACGGCGGGCGCAACGAGGAGAACGAACCGGACGTCCGCTACCGCTGGAGCCCCACCGGCTGAACCGGAGGGCGTGGGGGAACGGAGAAAAAGGGGCGGGGTCCGCGGGCGCGGACCCCGCCCCTTCGTCTGCTCGCGGAGAGGGCCGCCGCGCCGCGCCTCCGAGCTGGGAGCTTTCAGCGCCTTTCATCCTGGCGCAAATTTCTTGCATTGACGGACGCGGGACGAACCTTGGGCGACACGTAGTCATATGCCCTTAATCGGCGGGAGTTTGAGGAAGGGCGGCTGGGTTGCCCGTGCATTCTTCTTCTGTCGGAACAGTGGACTCCCCTTCAATCCTCTGCAACTCTCTGACCGCAAAACGCAAAAGTCCATCCTGTCGGTTGCAGGAATTCATGCCGACAGGGACGCAGACAGAGCCGCGCCTCGGCCGCCCCCTGCGCCGAGGCCGAAGATCGGGGAGATATGAGAACGCAACGCCGGCGATGGCGGGTCCTTTCCGCCACCGTCACCACGAGCCTGCTGATGGTCGGCTGGCCGGCGCTCCAGGCGTCGGCGGCGGGCGGGCCCGACATCGCCGCAGGGCACCGGACGGCCGCGAGCAGCGCGCTCAGCGGCCGGAGCGCCGCCCACATCACCGACGGCGACCCGTCCACGTACTGGGAGGGGTCCGGCGACGACCTCCCGCAGTGGGTCCAGAGCGACCTGGGCGAGGTCACCCGCATCGACCGGGTCACGCTGAAGCTCCCGGCCGGCTGGAAGAGCCGGCGCCAGACCCTCTCGCTCCAGGGCAGCGCCGACGGCACCAGCTTCACCACGCTCAAGAGTGCGGCCGCGTACACCTTCGCCCCGGGCGATTCCAACACGGTGACCATCGACGTCCCGGCCACCCGGACCCGTTACGTCCGGGCGGACATCACCGCCAACACGGCGGCGAAGAACGGCCAGCTCGCCGAGATGGAGGTCCGCGCGGCGGCCGAGTCGTCGGTGAACCTCGCGGCCGGCCGGACGCTCACGGCCAGCAGCCACACCCAGGACTACGTCGAGTCCCACGCCAACGACGGAAACACGGCGACCTACTGGGAGAGCCGCAACAACGAGCTGCCGCAGTGGATCCAGGCCGACCTCGGCTCCTCGGTCCGCGTGGACCGGGTCGTCCTGCGGCTGCCCGGAGGCTGGGAGACCCGCAGCCAGACCCTGAAGATCCAGGGCAGCGCCAACGGCTCGGACTTCACGGACCTGACCCGGCCCACGGCGTACACCTTCAGCCCGACCGCCGGTGAGACCGCGACCGTCTCCTTCGACGCCACCACCACCCGCTATGTGCGCGTCCTGGTCAGCGCCAACACCGTCCAGCCGGGCGCCCAGGTCTCCGAGCTGGAGATCTACGGCCCCGAGGGCGGCGACACGCAGGCGCCGACCGCGCCGGCGCAGCTCGCGTACACCGAGCCGGCCACCGGACAGATCAGGCTGACCTGGAAGGCCGCGACGGACGACACCGCCGTCACCGGCTACGACGTCTACGCCGACAACCAACTGCTCACCAGCGTGGCGGGCGACGTCACCACGTACACCGACACCCGGCCCGCCTCCGCCACCGTCTCGTACTACGTGCGGGCCAGGGACGCGGCGGGCAACGTCTCCGCGAACAGCAACACCGTCACCCGCACCGGGGACTCCGGGGACACCCAGGCGCCCACCGCGCCGGCCGGTCTGGGCCTCACCGAGTCCTCGTCCGGTCGGATCACGCTGGTCTGGCAGGCGTCCACCGACAACAAGGGAGTCACCGGCTACGACGTCTACGCCGACAACGTGCTGCGCGCGAGCGTGGCGGGCGACGTCACGACGTACACCGACACCCAGCCGGCCGGCGCCACGGTCTCGTACTACGTCCGGGCCAGGGACGCGGCGGGCAACGTCTCGGGGAACAGCAACACCGTCACCCGCAACGGCAGCACCGGCACGGCATCCAACCTGGCGGTCGGCAAGCCCATCACCGCGTCCTCCGTGGTGCACACGTTCGTCGCGGAGAACGCCAACGACAACCAGGTGACCACCTACTGGGAGGGGGCCGGCGGCAGCTACCCCAACACCCTCACGGTGAAGCTGGGGGCCAACGCCGACACCGAGAACGTCGTCGTCAAGCTCAACCCGGACAGCAGTTGGGGGGCCAGGACCCAGACCATCCAGGTCCTCGGCCGCGAGCAGAGCGCCACGTCGTTCACCGGCCTGGTCGCCGCCAAGGAGTACGCGTTCAGCCCGGCCACCGGCAACACGGTGACCATTCCGGTCTCCGCCCGCGTCGCCGACGTCCAGCTGAAGTTCACCGCCAACACCGGCTCCGGGGCCGGCCAGGTCGCCGAGTTCCAGGTCCTGGGAGCCCCGGCACCCAACCCGAACCTCCAGGTCACCTCGCTGACCGCGTCCCCCGCCGCGCCGGTCGAGTCCGACCCGGTGACCCTGACCGCGACGGTGCGCAACAGCGGCGCGGTCGCCGCCCCGGCGAGCAAGGTCGAGTTCCGGCTCGGCGGCTCCAAGGTCGCCACGGCCTCCGTGGGCGCACTGGCGG
Source organism: Streptomyces sp. NPDC001515 (assembly GCF_053597115.1). Lineage (NCBI taxonomy): Bacteria > Bacillati > Actinomycetota > Actinomycetes > Kitasatosporales > Streptomycetaceae > Streptomyces > Streptomyces sp. NPDC001515. The sequence goes on along the minus strand of NZ_JBSFHN010000054.1, from coordinate 23,464 downwards.
CCGGGGCGTCCGTCCAGGTAGCCGCCGACATCGGTGCTCGCGACGCGGGCACGTACGCGCTGAGCGCGGTCGCCGACGCGGCCGGCGAGGTCATCGAGCAGAACGAGACCGACAACACCTACACCAGCGCCACCGGCCTGGTCGTCAAGCCGGTCGCCAGCTCCGACCTGGTGTCCACGGGAGTCAGCACCTCCCCGTCGGCGCCCTCGGCGGGCAACGACGTCACCTTCTCCGTCGCGCTGAAGAACCAGGGCACGGTGGCCTCCGCCGCCGGCGCCCACGCCGTCACGGTGACCCTGCTCGACGCCAAGGGCGCCACCGTGAAGACGCTGACCGGCGGCTACAGCGGCGTCATCGCCGCGGGCGCCACCACCGCCCCGGTGAGCCTGGGAAGCTGGAAGGCGGTCAACGGCTCGTACACCGTGCGCACGGTCGTCGCGGACGACGCCAACGAGCTCCCGGTCAAGCGCGGGAACAACACCACCACCGGCTCCCTCTTCGTCGGCCGGGGGGCGAACATGCCGTACGACATGTACGAGGCCGAGGACGGCGTCACCGGCGGCGGCGCCCAGGTCGTCGGCCCCAACCGGACCGTGGGCGACGTGGCGGGCGAGGCGTCCGGCCGCAAGGCCGTCACGCTGAACAACACCGGCAACTACGTCGAGTTCACCACCCGGGCCAGCACCAACACCCTGGTGACCCGCTTCTCGATCCCGGACGCGCCCGGCGGCGGAGGCATCGACTCGACGCTGAACATCTATGTCGACGGCACCTTCCTCAAGGCGATCGACCTCACCTCGAAGTACGCCTGGCTGTACGGCGCCGAGACCGGCCCGGGCAACTCCCCGGGCGCCGGATCGCCGCGCCACATCTACGACGAGGCCAACGTGATGCTGGGCCGGACCGTCCCGGCCGGCAGCAGGATCCGCCTCCAGAAGGACAGCGCCAACACCAGCACCTACGCGATCGACTTCGTCAGCCTGGAGCAGGCGGCCCAGACCGCGAACCCCGACCCGGCGGCGTACGCCGTTCCGGCCGGCTTCACCCACCAGGACGTCCAGAACGCCCTGGACAAGGTGCGCATGGACACCACGGGCACGCTCGTGGGCGTCTACCTGCCGCCCGGCGACTACCAGACCGCGAGCAAGTTCCAGGTCTACGGGAAGGCCGTCCGGGTCGTCGGAGCGGGCCCCTGGTACACCAGGTTCCACGCCCCCTCCGGACAGGAGAACACCGACATCGGCTTCCGCGCCGAGGCCAGTGCCAAGGGGTCCACGTTCGCGAACTTCGCGTACTTCGGGAACTACACCTCCCGCATCGACGGCCCCGGCAAGGTGTTCGACTTCTCCAACGTCTCGGACATGGTCATCGACAACGTCTGGAACGAGCACACGGTGTGCCTCTACTGGGGCGCGAACACCGACGGCATCACCATCAAGAACTCCCGCATCCGCGACACCTTCGCCGACGGCATCAACATGACCAACGGCTCGACGGACAACCACGTCGTCAACAACGAGGCGCGGTCCACCGGGGACGACAGCTTCGCGCTGTTCTCGGCGATCGACGCCGGCGGCGCGGACATGAAGAACAACGTCTACGAGAACCTGACGGCGATCCTGACCTGGCGCGCCGCGGGCGTGGCCGTCTACGGCGGCTACGACAACACCTTCCGCAACATCCACATCGCCGACACCCTCGTCTACTCGGGCATCACGGTCAGCTCGCTGGACTTCGGCTATCCGATGAACGGATTCGGGACCGGTCCGACGACGGTCGAGAACGTCTCCGTGGTCCGTGCGGGCGGCCATTTCTGGGGGACGCAGACCTTCCCCGGGATCTGGCTGTTCTCGGCCTCCAAGGTCTTCCAGGGCATCCGGATCAACCACGTGGACATCGTCGACCCGACGTACAGCGGGATCATGTTCCAGACGAACTACGTGGGAGGTCAGCCGCAGTACCCGATCAAGGACACGATCCTGACCGACATCTCGATCACCGGCGCCCGCAGGAGCGGTGACGCCTACGACGCCAAGTCCGGCTTCGGGCTGTGGGCCAACGAGATGCCGGAGGCGGGCCAGGGACCCGCCGTCGGCGAGGTCACGTTCAACGGGCTCAGGCTCAGCGGCAACGCGCAGGACGTGAAGAACACCACCTCCACCATGAAGATCACCATCAACCCGTAACAGGCCTGCTCCCAGGGGCGCCGTCCGGTTCGCCGGGCGGCGCCCCGTGCTGCGCTCACGCCGGGCACCGCATGCCGCGTGCGGGTGACTGTCAAACTTTTACGAAAACTGCGCGAGATATTGCGTTCACATGTCGGCGCTGGTTGAGTGTGCCTCGCCCCGGCAGAGAGCCGGCCGAGGGCCTTCCACGCTCATGCCCGAAGGGGACCATCGATGAGAAGTGCCGGGTTGCGCCGCACACGCCGTATCAGCCGTGCCTCCGCGGCTGCCCTTGTCACCGCCCTTGCCCTGACCTCGCTCGCGGCCTGCGGCACGAGCAGCAGCAAGGACAACGACTCGAACAGCGCCGGGAAGGGGTCGTCCGACCCCTCGGCCCCGCTGGACCCGAAGACCAAGGTCACGATCTCGATCGACTGCATGCCGCCGGCGGCCAAGGCCGCGGAGCTGCGCGAGTGGAACGAGGACATCGAGACGTTCCACAAGACCTACCCGAACGTCACGATCAACGGGAAGTCCACCCCCGGCCAGTGCAACGAGCCGCCCCGGTTCACCGCCATGCTGAAGGGCAAGTCGCAACCCGACGTCTTCTACGCCTACTTCAGCGACCTCCAGCAGGTCCTGGACAACGACGGCGCCGAGGACATCTCCGCCTACGTCACCGACAGGACGGTTCCGACGCTCAAGGACATCCAGCCCCAGGTCGTCGACGTGGCGCGCAAGGACGGCAAGCTCTACGGCCTGCCGACCAGCAACTACACCATGGGCCTGATGATCAACCGGAAGCTGTTCACCCAGGCCGGTCTCGACCCGAACAAGCCCCCGGCCACCTGGGACGAGGTCCGCGCGGCGGCCAAGAAGATCGCGGGTCTGGGCAAGGGCATCTCGGGCTACGGCGAGTACAGCGCCGGCAACAACGGTGGATGGCACTTCGCCGCCACCCAGTTCGGCCTCGGCGGCGAGATCGTCGACGCCTCGGGCACGAAGGCCGCCTTCAACAACGACACCGGCCGGCAGGTCCTCCAGCAACTGCACGACATGCGCTGGGAGGACGACAGCATGGGCAAGACCCAGCTGCTGAAGTGGGGCGACCTCCAGAAGCAGATAGCCAGCGACAAGCTCGGCATGTTCCTCGCCGCCCCCGACGACATCGCGTACATGGTGCAGCAGCTCGGCGCCTCGTACGAGAACTTCGGGCTGGGCCCGATCCCCGGCGCCAAGGGAACGCTGTTCGGCGGCAACAACTACCTGATCAAGAAGGGCAGCTCGCCCGACCAGATCAAGGCCGCCGTGGCCTGGCTCACCTTCAAGAACCTCACCCCGGGCAAGGGACAGTTCGACTGGGCCCGCACCAAGGCCGACAAGCTCCCCGTCGGCCTCCCGCAGCCGAACTTCTTCCTCGGCGCGAGCAAGACCAAGGACGACGCCGCGCGCGCCGCGAACGCGACGATGCCCGTCGAGAACTTCAAGGCCTTCATGGACAACCCCGTCCCCGGCAAGGCCGAGCCGCCGAAGGCCCAGGAGATCTACAAGATCCTCGACAACGCCATGTCCGGCGTGCTGACCAACAAGGGCGCCGACATCGACAAGCTGCTCTCCACCGCCGAGCAGCAGGTCAACCAGGTTCTGGCGAACCGGTAAGGGACGCGAGGGGCCGGGTCCGGCGGACCCGGCCCCGCACCCGCCCCGCTCAGTTCAACGGCACCGAGGAGACACCATGTCGGCCCCAACCCTGTCCCCGCGCAAGGCGACCGGACCCCGCCCCGGACCCCCGGGCCCCGCCCGCCGGGCCTCCGGCCGGGAGGAGTTCCTGCGCGCCGTGCGCCGCAACATCTCGGCGCACGGCTTCCTCATCGGAGCGGTGCTCTGCTTCTCGCTCTTCTCCTGGTATCCGATGGTCCGGGAATTCGTCCTGGCCTTCCAGAAGACCGAGGACGGCACGACCACCTGGGCCGGCTGGTCCAATCTGACCTACGTCTTCAACGACCCGGCCTTCTGGCAGGCGTGGCGCAACACCCTGCTGTTCACCGTGCTCGCGCTGCTCCTCGGCTTCGTCGTCCCGTTCGTCGTCGCCGTCGTGCTCAACGAGTTCCGTCACGGACAGGGCTATCTGCGGCTGCTCGTCTACCTCCCCGTGATGCTGCCGCCCGTCGCGTCCGTCCTGCTCTTCAAGTACTTCTACGACCCCGGATACGGCCTGTTCAACCGCATCCTGGACGTCTTCCACCTGCCCGCGCAGCAGTGGCTCCAGGACACCGACACCGCCATGCTCTCCGTCGTCATCGCGGCGACCTGGATGAACATGGGCGGCGCCACGCTCATCTACCTGGCCGCCCTCCAGGGCATCCCCGGAGAGCTGTACGAGGCCGCCGAACTGGACGGGGCGGGGCTGCTGCGCAAGATCTGGCACGTCACCATCCCGCAGACCCGGCTGATCCTCTCGCTCCTCCTGCTCATGCAGATCATCGCGACGATGCAGGTCTTCACCGAGCCGTTCCTGCTCACCAACGGCGCCGGCCCCGAGGGCTCCACCACCACCGTCGTCTACCTCATCTACCAGTACGCCTTCAACTTCAACAACTACGGCAGCGCGGCGGCACTCGGCCTCGTCCTGCTCGTCGTCCTCGCGGGATTCTCCGCGGTGTACGTACGACTGAGCCGCAGCAGCGAAGACTAGGACGGGAGCCCGACCATGGCATCGAAGACGTTTGTCTCCCAGCGCGGGAGCGCGCGCAAGGAACGGCGCGGGGCCTCCAAGGGGCGCGCCGAACTCGGCCGCCGGCGAACCCTCGTCTCGCCGGCCCAGCTCGCCCGGCCGCGCGGCCGGGCCGTCTACTGGACGGTCTTCGCCCTGGTGATCATCGTCTTCACGGCGGTCTTCCTCGGTCCGCTGTACTGGATGGTCACCGGCGGCCTCAAGACCACCCAGGAAGTCGTCCAGAGCCCGCCCACCTTCTTCCCCGGATCGGTCCACACGGAGAACTACAGCCAGGCCTGGAACGTGATGGACCTGTCCAAGCTGCTGTTCAACACGCTCTACTACGCCTTCGGCGCGCTCGCCTTCCAGCTCGTCTTCGACGTGGCCGCCGCCTACTCGCTCTCCAAGCTCCGGCCGGTCTTCGGCAAGGCCATCCTCGGCATGATGCTGGCCACCCTGATGATCCCGGCGACCGTGCTGGTCGTGCCCCAGTACCTCACGGTCCTGGACGTACCCGTCTTCCAGCGGAACCTGGTCAACTCGCCCTGGGCGATCTGGCTGCCGTCGGTCACCAATGCCTTCAACATCTTCCTGCTGAAGCGCTTCTTCGACTCCATCCCGCGCGAACTGCTGGACGCCGCCTCCATCGACGGGGCCTCACCGCTGCGCACCCTGCGCTCGATCATCCTGCCGATCTCCCGGCCGATCCTCGGCGTCGTCTCCATCTTCGCCGTGGTGGGGGTCTGGAAGGACTTCCTCTGGCCGATGCTCACCCTCCCCGACCCGTCGAAGCAGACGCTCAACGTGGGCATCTACTCCCTGGCCAGCGGTGTGCCCGAGAACGTGCTCATCGCGGCCCTCACCATCGCGTCGATCCCGACGCTGCTCATCTTCCTGCTCTTCCAGCGCAACATCATGAGCGGTCTCACCGCGGGCGGTCTCAAGGGCTAGCCCCTTCCCGGGCCGCGCCCCGCGACCCGGGGTCCCGCCCGGCCGCCCTCCCCCCCCAGCACTCCGCCGCCGGCTCTCCCATCCTGCCCCGCCCGACGGGCCGGCGGCGGAGTCCCACCTGCCCGAAAGGAACGTCACGTGGCAGCCAACCGTCCGTCCGACGCCACCACGAACTGGTGGCGGGACGCCGCCATCTACCAGGTCTACCCGCGCAGCTTCGCCGATGGCGACGGTGACGGCACCGGCGACCTCGCGGGGGTCCGGACCAGACTGCCCTACCTCGCCGAACTCGGCGTGGACGCGCTCTGGTTCACCCCCTGGTACCTCTCGCCCCTCGCCGACGGCGGCTACGACGTGGCCGACTACCGCACCATCGACCCCGCCTTCGGCACCCTCGCCGAGGCCGAGAAGCTGATCGCCGAGGCCCGTGCGCTGGGCATCCGCACCATCGTCGACATCGTGCCCAACCACGTCTCCGACCAGCACCCCTGGTTCCGGGCCGCCCTGGCCGCCGGCCCCGGCAGCCCCGAGCGCGAGCTGTTCCACTTCCGCCCCGGGCGCGGCGACGACGGCGAGATCCCGCCCAACGACTGGGTCTCCGAATTCGGCGGCACCCCCTGGACCCGGCTCGACGACGGCCAGTGGTACCTCCACCTCTTCGCCACCCAGCAGCCCGACCTCAACTGGGCCCACCCGGCCGTCCGCCAGGAGCACGAGGACGTCCTGCGCTTCTGGTTCGAACGCGGGGTCGCCGGTGTACGCATCGACTCCGCCGCCCTGCTCGCCAAGGATCCGGAACTCCCCGACTTCACCGAGGGCCGCGACCCCCATCCGTACGTCGACCGCGACGAACTGCACGACATCTACCGCTCCTGGCGCGCCATAGCCGATGAGTACGACGGGGTCTTCGTCGGCGAGGTCTGGCTCCCGGACACCGAACGGTTCGCCCGCTATCTGCGCCCCGACGAACTGCACACCGCCTTCAACTTCAACTTCCTGGCCTGCCCCTGGGACCCCGCGCGGCTGCGCACCGCGATCGACGACACCCTCACCGAGCACGCCTCGGTCGGCGCCCCGGCCACCTGGGTCCTGTGCAACCACGACGTGACCCGCACCGTCACCCGCTACGGCCGCGCGGACACCGGCTTCGACTTCGCGGCCAAGGTATTCGGCACCCCGACGGACCTCGCCCTCGGCATCCGGCGGGCCCGCGCCGCCGCACTCCTCTCGCTGGCCCTGCCCGGCGCCGCCTACCTCTACCAGGGCGAGGAGCTGGGACTGCCCGAGGCCGACATCCCGCTGGACCGCATCCAGGACCCGATGCACTTCCGCAAGGGCGGCACCGATCCCGGCCGCGACGGCTGCCGGGTCCCGCTGCCCTGGCACGCCGCCGAACCGCACGCCGGCTTCGGCTCCACCGCCGAGCCCTGGCTGCCCCAGCCCGAGGGCTGGTCCGCCTACGCCGCCGACCGGCAGAGCGGGGACCCGGACTCCATGCTCACCCTCTACCGAGAAGCCCTGCGGCTGCGCCGTACCGAACCGGGGTTCTCCACCGGGGGCGAACCGGGAATCCGTACGCTGACCTGGCTGGACGCCGCACCCGGCGTCCTCGCCTTCGCCCGCACCGAGGGCCTGGTCTGCGTCGTCAACCTGGCCGAGGAACCGGCCGCGCTGCCCGAGCACCGCGCGCTGCTGCTGGCCAGCGGCCCGCTGGACGCGGCGGGGCGGCTGCCCCGGGACACCGCCGTCTGGCTGCGCGTCTGACCGCGGACCGCGCGTTCGCCGGACCGGCCGTGCCCCGCGCGCGGCCGGGCCGGGCGAACGCGCGGGGGAGCGGGGGCTGCGGCACAGTGGGCACATGGACGCACCCCACGACCTGAACGCCCTGGCCGACGAGCACCTCGACAAGGCCCGCACCTCCCCGCACGGCCGCAGCGCCCATCTGCTCCTCCACGAGGACCCGCTGCGCCAGACCGTCATCGCGCTGACCTCGGGCAGCGCGCTGGACGAGCACAACGCCCCACCCGCCGCCACCCTCCAGGTGCTGCGCGGCGCGGTCCGGCTCACCGCCGCCTCGGGGGACGTGGACCTCGCGACCGGACGGCTGCACCCGATCCCCCAGGAGCGGCACGGACTGCTCGCCCTGGAGGACGCCGCGGTGCTGCTGACGACCGTCAACGGCTGACCGGGCCCGTTTACCGGGCGCCCCCGCGAAGGCGCGGACCCGGCTCGGGGTCCGCCGCCCGGCCTGGGGGCGGCATCCGTCAAAGCACTTGTGGGAGCGCTCCCAAGCTCGCAGGATGGCCGGATGACCGCGCTTCCGGGCCCACGGCCCTACCGCCCCGACGACCGCGCCGCCCTCGACGACATCTGCGTCCGCACCGCCGACAACGGCGGCGACTCCCGGCAGCTCTACCCCGATCACGCGCTGATGCCCACGATCTTCGCCGCACCCTACGCCCACCTCGAACCGGAGCTGGCCTTCGTCCTGGACGACGGCACCGGCCGGGCCGTCGGCTACATCCTGGGCACCGCCGACACCCCGCGTTTCGTACGGGACTTCAGGCAACGCTGGCTCCCCCTGGTCGAGGACCGCTACCCCCGGCCCGGCCGGGCGCCGGCCACCCCCACCGAGGAGATGACCGGCCTCCTGCACGACCCGGAACGCATGATCCTGCCCGAACTCGCCGACCACCCCGCCCATCTGCACATCGACCTGCTGCCCGACTGGCAGCGCAGGGGCTACGGCAGACAGCTCATGCGGACCTTCCTCGCGGCCCTCGCCGCCCGGGGCGTCAAGGGCGTGCACCTGTCCATGCTCACCGCCAACACCCCGGCCCGGCACTTCTACGACCGGCTCGGCTTCACCGAGATCGCCGTCCCCGACCCCGGCCCCGTCACCTACCTGGTGCGCTCCACGGACCCGGACCTCTGACCCCGGCCCCGGGTTCCCGGACCGCACGCTGGGCAGGAAGACCCCGACGAGACCGCGACGGGGGGCGGACGACCGGTGACGAGAGGCGGATGGCATGGCTGAGCGGACGCAGTGGCGGTTCACCGACGACCGGGGGCAGGTGTCGACCGCCGGACGGCGACCGGAACGGATCCTCGCCTACGTCCAGGCCGGGGCGACCCTGGAGGACCACGGCATCCGCCCCCACGCGATATTCGGCTCCGGGCACGACGACCCGGCCGCGCCGGACCCCGCCAAGACCGGCGCGCTGCCCCCGGGCGACGTCGCGTACATCGGCGCGGGCGCCGCGCTCGACGTCGACACGCTGCTGAGCGGGGAGCCCGACCTCGTGGTCGCCGTCGGCTACGGCGGCGGCCAGGTGTACGGACTCGACCCGGAGGCCGCCAAACATCTGGAGGGCCACGTCCCCGTCGTGGTCGTCGACGTGGGTCAGGGGCGCACCTTCGCGGAGATCTCCGGCCGGTTCGCCGAGCTGGCCCGCTCGCTGGGCGGCGCGGAGCCCGGCAGCGCCGGCCGGGAGCGGGACGCCGCCCGGGACCGGCTGCGCGCACTCACGGCGGGGCCGCGCCGGGCCCGGGTCCTCGCCCTCTCCCCGGACGGCCCGGACCGCGTGCACCTGGCCCGCCCCCGGATGTGGCCCGAACTGCGGGTGCTGACCGGACTCGGCGTGGATCTGGTGGAACCCGCCGACGGGCCGGGCGCCAACTGGTCCACGGCGGGCTGGGAACAGGCCGCCGAGCCGGTGCCCGACGTCGTCCTCGCCGACTCCCGGGCCCACGCCACCCCCCTCGCCGCCCTCCCGCCCGGCGGCCCCTGGGCCGCGGCCGGCGGGAACACCGCCCGGGTGGTGCCCTGGAACCCGGAGCCGGTGTGCAGCGCCCGCGCCCACGCCCGCTTCCTGGGCCGGGTGGCCGACGCCCTGGAGGGCTGACCCCGCGCCGGTCGCCGTGGGGCGGTGCCCCGTACGGACGCGTGGGGATCGCGCGGACGGCCCCGGTTCGCGAGGCTGGCCGGGAGGTCCCGCGCCCGAACCCGTACCTTCCCAGGAGCAGGCATGCAGCAGGACAAGCATCCGACCTACCGCCCCGTGGTCTTCCGCGACCGTTCGGCCGGCTACGCCTTTCTGACCCGGTCCACCGCGTCGAGCGACCGGACGATCGACTGGGACGACGGCAACACCTACCCCGTCATCGACGTGGAGATCTCGGCCGAGAGCCACCCGTTCTTCACCGGCAAGGCGCGCGTCGTCGACACCGAGGGTCAGATCGCCAAGTTCGAACGGCGTTACGGCGAGGAGGGCGGCGCCCCCGCGTCGTAGCCGCCCGCCCGCCGAGGAGCCCTCCGCCCCGCCGGGGTGCGGAGGGCTCCGCCCTGGTGTGCGTACGGCAGGATCGGGGGCGACCGACGTCCGGCGGGGCCCGCCGCCGGGACACCGCCACCACGCACCCCGGGAGACCCCGCCCATGCCCGACGGATCCGACCTGCTGGTCATCGGCGAATGCGTCGCCGACATCGTGCGTCTGCCCGGCGAGGACGACCGGGTCCACCCCGGCGGCAGCCCGGCCAACGTCGCCCACGGACTGGCCCGGCTGGGACATCCGACGACGCTCCTCACCCAGCTCGGCACGGACGCGCACGGGCGGCTGATCCGCGGTCATCTGGCCGGTGCGGGCGTCGAGGTCCGTACGGACGGCGCCGCCGTCGCCACTCCGTCCGCCGCCGTGACGCTGGACGGCGCGGGCCGGGCCACCTACGCCTTCGAGATCGGCTGGACGCTCGGCCCCGTGGCTCTGGACCGGACCCCCGGGCACGTCCACACGGGATCGATCGCCGCCGTCACCGCGCCGGGGGCCGCCGCGGTGCTCGCGGCCGTGGAGTCGCTGCGGACGGCGGCGACCGTCAGCTACGACCCCAATGTGCGGCCGGCGCTGATGGGCGACCACGCACAGGCCGTGCGGCGGGTCGAGCACTGCGTCGCGCTCGCCGATGTGGTGAAGGCCAGCGACGAGGACCTGGCGTGGCTCTACCCGGGGGAGGACCCGGTGCGGGCCGCCGGACGGTGGCTGGGGCGGGGCCCCGGTCTGGTGCTGGTGACCCGGGGCGCGGGCGGGGCCTGCGCCCTCCTGCCCGGGGGCCCGCTGACCGTGCCGGCCCCGACCGTCCCGGTGGCGGACACGGTCGGGGCGGGCGACGCCTTCATGTCCGGCACCCTGCACGCGCTCGCCGGCCGGGGGCTGCTGGGGCCCGCCGGCCGGGAGCGGCTGCGGTCGCCGGACCGGGCCACCGTGACCGACGTCCTTCGGTACGCGGTGGCGTCGGCGGCCGTGACCGTCTCCCGGGCCGGCGCCAACCCGCCCGATGCCGCGGAACTGGACGCGGCGCTGGGCGGTGTCACGGGATCCTCCTGACACGGCCCGGGACGGGAGCGGGCGCGACGGTGCCACCGCCACCCCCCACGGGGACGGCGGCACCGTCATCGTGCGACGAGACGCTGCCGCGGCGGTGGCTCCGGAGAATGCCGCACCCCTCACCGCCCGGCGTCGCCGCACTGCGGGTGTTGTATCCGCCCCCCGTTACTGGGGCATTACTGAACGACCGGGACATGACAGAGCCGGGGCCGGCCGTCGGGCCCGCGCGTCGTCGGACGGGGGCCTCAGACCCGCGCCGTCAGACGAGGCGCCCCGTCGTCGTCGAGGAACTCGACCACCGCGAGGGCGACCAGCGCACACAGCGCGATCCACACCGTGACCAGCCCCGTCGGCCGGTCCCAGGCCACCAGCACGGCGACCGCCACCACGACCACCGTCCAGTTCAGCGGCCGGCGGGCCCGGTGCACCCAGCGGCCCACCGGACCGCCGGTGAAGCCCGCCGCCTGCCGCACCGCGCCGATCCCCCCTCCCCACATCGCCCGCACCCGCGAGGCGGCGCGGCCCCGTCCGGTGAGCCAGGCGGCCAGCGCCACCACTACGCCGACCGTCACCACGAGCCGGACCCCGGCGCGCAGGAATCCGGCCAGCGCGTCGAAGACCGCGCCCGCGGCGGGTTGCGACACGTCCGGGGGCAGGCTGTCGAGGTAGAAGGCGCGTCCCGCCCACACCGCGAGGCCGAGCAGCGCGGCGCCCGCCGCGACCGCCAGGGCCGCCGCGACCAGCGCCCGCCTGCGGCGTACCGCCAGCAGCACCCCGCCCGCGGCGATCACCAGCGTGATCACGGGCAGCCAGAACCCGAGGATCTGCAGCGCCCGGAAGCCCTTCTCGGCCCGGCCGACCGCGTCCGAGGTCAGCAGCGTGTAGTCGGTGTGGATCTCGGGGATCTTCGCCGCCACCGTCAGACCCCGGTCCACCAGCCGCTGTTTGACCTGGTCGATGACGGGGGCGAGGTCCAGCGTCACGGTGTCGTCGGTCAGCTTCACCGCACCGCCGCCCTGTCCGGTCAGGGCCTTGACGACGGTGGCGTGGGCCCGCGCGTTCAGCTCGCGCCAGACCTGTTCGAAGGTGTCGCCGGTGACGAAGCGGTCCACCGTGCCGCGCACCAGCGAGGTCACCCCGGCGGTGAGCGGATCGCCGAGCCTGCCGAGCGCCTTGTCGACGACGGGGCGGTCGGCGGGGGCCACGTCCGCCAGCAGCGCGTCGAGATCCAGATGGTCCATCACCGCGGCGGTGACCCGGGCGGACACCGCCGCCTGGACGTCGGGATCGGAGGCCAGCGGGTCCATCATCGCCGTATAGCGGTCGGTGTCCCCGGCGATGTCGCTCGCCCAGCTCGACACGATGCTCAGCGGGGTGAGTACGGCGGCCACGAGCACCAGCAGCGCCGCGAAGAAGGAGCGCACGCGGTGCCCGCCGCGCCCGGGCGGCCGGGCTTCCAGCCGTGCCACCCGGGCGCGCAGCGCTTCGAGTTCGGCATGCTCGCCGGCCGCGTCCGGCCCGTCGGGGTCCCGTTCCATGAACCAAGGGGATGCCCTGGGGGAGGGCCGGGCGCGGCGGACTGCTGCGAACGGGTGAGGCGGAGGGCGGAGGGTACCCGACACCCACGGGTGTACGGAAATCGCTCGCTTATGCAGGTTTCCGGGTGTCCTGGCCGAATCCTGCTCGTTTTCATCGTATGACCACCCTTCTCGACACCAAGGGCCCGGCGCAGGCCGCGGCCCGGCCGGTCACGGACCGGCTCACCGCGGTCCTCCTGGGCCCGGACGCCCGCCGCGAACACGGTTTCTGGCGGTGGCTCGTGGCCACCGAACCGTTTCGCCGCCCGGCGTGCCCGGCCCCCGGCCCCACCCCGGAGGAACGCCTCGCCCTCGCCCACCGGCGGCTCCGCGTCCTCAACAGCTCCCTGGACAGCGCAGCCCGCCCGGCGAGCGACGCGCGTGCCCTGGCCGCCATGCACGAATGGCTCGCCCCGGTGGACCCGGCGCTCGCCACCGTCGCGGGCATCCACTACAACCTGTTCCTCGGCAGCCTCCTGGACCACGACCCCGACCACCCCCGCGACCTCTCGGACTTCCTCGCGCTGCGCCGCATGGGCACCTTCCTGTGCACGGAGGTGGCGCACGGCAACGACGCCGCCGCCCTCGAGACGACCGCCTCCTACGACCCCGACCGGGACGGCTTCGTCCTGCACACCCCGCACGCCGGCGCGCAGAAGTTCATGCCGAACACCAGCCCGGCCGGCGGCCCCAAATCGGGGCTCGTCGCCGCCCGGCTGCTCGTCGACGGCGTCGACGAGGGCGTCTTCCTCTTCCTGGTGCCGCTCACGGACACCACCCGGGCCCTGCCCGGCATCCGGGTGCGGCTGCTGCCCGCCCGGATGGGCAGCCCGGTCGACCACTGCCTGACCTCCTTCGACAGCGTCTTCGTGCCGCGCGGGGCGATGCTCGGGGGAGTGCAGGGGCGGATCGGTGACGACGGGGTCTTCCGCAGCGGCACCGAGGGCCGCAGGCGCCGCTTCCTCGTCTCCATCGGCCGGGTCACCGCCGGACGGATCTGCATGAGCGCCAGCGCGGTGGGCTCGGCCCGCGCCACCCTCGCCGTCGCCGTCCGCTACGGCGGACACCGCCTCGTCTCCGGCGGACGCGGCGCCCCGCCCGTGCCGGTCTCCGCCCACCGCAGCCACCACGGCCCGCTCGCCGAGGCCATGGCCACGGTCTTCGCGATGAGCCTGCTGCACCGCCGCGCCCTCGACCGCTGGGAGCGGGCCGAGCGGGCCGGGGCCGCCGACCGCGCGGCTGCCGGGCGCCTGGTCGACGTCGCCAAGGGCTGGATCACCTGGCAGGCCCGGTCCGTGATCGTCGAGAGCCGCGAACGCTGCGGCGCCCAGGGGCTGCTGGAGCACAACGGGATGACCGAGCTGGTCACCGGGGTCGAGGGCGCCATCACCGCCGAGGGCGACAATCTGGCCATCCACACCCGCGCCGCCGCGAGCCTGCTCCTGGACGCGGTGCGGGACGCCCCCGAGCGCCCGCCCGCCCGGCCGGCCCCCGGCGACCTCACCGATCCGCGCCACCTGGCCGCCCTGCTGGAGCGGATCGAGCAGCTCTGGTTCGCACGGGCCGCCCGCCGGATGGCCCGCGTGGAGCACGAGGACCCGAAGGAACGCTGGAACGCGGCGTCGGGACCGGCCCTGCGGGGCGTCGAGGCCCATGCCTACCGCCATGCGGCCGAGGCGTACGCGCAGGCGCTCGCGGAGCTGCCCGAGGGCCCGGCGCGCGACCGGCTGGACGAACTGGCCCGGCTGTTCGCCCTGCGCTGGATCGCCCGCAACAGCGGGGACCTGCTCGCCGACGGACAGCTGACGAACGATCAGGTCGAGGGGCTGACCGACGCCGTCGAGCAGCTGATCGCCGCCGTGGCCCCCCATCTGCGGGAGCTGGCCGCGGCGTTCGCGCTGCCCGACGAACTCCTCGCCGACTGGCCCATCGCGGGCCCCCGGTACACCGACGTCTACGACGACCCGGGGGCCTCCTGGCACACCCGGCCCGCCGAGGAGCCGGCGGGAGTGCCCGGGACATGGCGTGCGGAGACCTCCGGCCCCGGTGGCGAATCGGTTCGCCCCAAGGGGTGACCGGCCCGACGCCCTGTCGTCGCGCGTTCCGGCGGTGACCGGCGGTTCCTGCCGCGCCCGGCGCGTCCGGGTGCCCGCGCGGTGGCCGGTGGCAGGGGGCCGCGCCCCCGGCCACCGGCCCGCACCGCCGCTGAGCTGCGCGGAAGCTCGTGGTAGCGTGCCCGGTGCCAGTCGAACTCCAGCCAGGAGTCAGGGAATCCGGTGCGAATCCGGAACTGACGCGCAGCGGTGAGGGGGACGGGCGGGGCCACGGCCACTGGGAGACCACGGTTTCCCGGGAAGGCGCCCCGTCCGCGTGAACCCGAGTCCGAAGACCTGCTGGCACCCGCGGTCCGGACCGGGCCGCGGAGTCCGTACACCGGGCCCCGCGCATGGGCCCCGAGACGACGAGGTACTCCGTGCCGCCCCTCTTCGGCCACGCCCGCACCATCGCCCCGCTCACCGCCGCGCTCGTCCTGCTGACGGCCTGCGGCACCGGAGGGCAGACGCCCGCCGACGGCAACGGGGACGCCGCCGGCTACCCCGTGACCTTCACGAACTGCGGGCGCGCCGTCACCGTGCACCGCGCCCCCGAACGCGCCGTCGCCGTCGACCAGGGCTCGGCCGAGATCCTGCTCGCGCTCGGCCTCGCGGACCGGATGGCCGCGACCGCCACGTGGACCGACCCGGTGATGAAGGGCCTGGAGAAGGCCGCCGCCACGGTGCCCCGGATCTCCGACAACCGGCCCTCGTCCGAGAAGGTCCTGGACCGGGAACCCGACTTCGTCAGCGCCTCCTTCGCCTCCACCCTGGCCAAGGGCGGCGTCGCCCCGCGCGAACAGTTCGAGGAGCTGGGCGTGCCCACCTACGTCTCGCCCGCCGACTGCACCGCCAAGGACAACAGCAAGGACGGCGACGGGGTGCGCACCGGCACCCTCGCCCTGGACAGCGTCTACACCGAAGTGCGCGAGCTGGCCCGGGTGTTCGGCGTACCGGAACGGGGCGAGAAGCTGGTCGCCTCGCTCCGCGCACGCGTCCGGAAGGCCACCGCGACCGTCGACGCCTCCGGCGCCACGCTGATGTACTGGTTCGCCAACGCGCAATCCCCCTACCTGGCGGGCTGCTGCGGGGCCCCCGGCATCATCACCCGCGCACTCGGCGCGAAGAACGTCTTCGACGACACCCACGAGGAATGGCCGCAGATCACCTGGGAGACCGTCGCGGACCGCGATCCCTCCGTCCTGGTCATCGGTGACCTCACCCGCCGCTCCCAGACCGCCGAGAGCGCCGCGGGGAAGATCGCCTTCCTGGAGTCCCACCCCGTCACCCGGACCATGGACGCCGTACGGCACCGGCGGTACGTGCTGCTCAGCGGCCAGGCCATGAACCCGTCGATCCGCACCGTCGAGGGCGTGGAACGCGTCGCGGCCGGACTGCGCTCCTTCGGGCTGGCGGGGTGAGCGACACCGCACCGGCCGCGCCCCCGCACGAGGCCGCGCCGGCGGCCGGCCGCGCGGCGGGGCGGGCGCTGCGCGCCGGACTGGGCTGGGCCGGCGGGTCCCTGCTGCTCGCCCTGTCCGTCGCGGTCGCCGTCACCATCGGACCCGCCCGGATCTCCGTCCCCGACGTCTGGTCCGCCGTCGGCGCCCATCTCGGCCTCGGCACCTCGGACCTCTCCCCGATCCGCGACGGCATCATCTGGAACCTGCGCATGCCCCGGACCCTGCTCGCCGCGGTGTGCGGTGCGGGGCTCGCCGTCTGCGGCACCGTCATGCAGGCGCTGCTGCGCAATCCGCTCGCCGACCCGTTCGTCCTCGGCGTCTCCTCCGGGGCGTCCACCGGAGCGGTCGCCGTCGTCGTCCTCGGAGTCGGCGGGGGAGCGGTGTCGCTGTCGGCCGGCGCCTTCGCCGGGGCCCTGTGCTCCTTCGCGCTGGTGATGGCGCTCAGCCACAGCCTCGGAGGCAGCACCGACCGGGTCGTCCTGTCCGGGGTCGCCGCCATGCAGCTGTTCTCCGCGCTGACCTCCCTCGTCGTGATGACGGCCGCCGACGCCGAGCAGACCCGGGGCGTCCTGTTCTGGCTGCTCGGCTCGCTCGGCGGCGCCGGCTGGAGCGAGGTCGCCACCTGCGCCGCGATCCTCGCCGCGACCCTGGCGGTCTGCCTGGGCCACGCCCGTACGCTCGATGCCTTCGCCTTCGGCCAGGACGCCGCGGCGGCCCTCGGGGTCCGGGTCGCACGCACCCGGACGGTGCTGCTGTGCGCGACCGCCCTGCTGACCGCCGCGCTGGTGGCCGCCGCCGGCGCCATCGGGTTCGTCGGCCTCGTCCTGCCGCACGCGGCCCGCGCGCTCGCCGGATCCGGGCACGGCAGGCTGCTGCCCGTCACGGCGCTCGCCGGGGCCGTGTTCCTGGTCTGGGCGGACACCCTGGCGCGTACCGTTCTCGATCCCCAGGAGGTACCGGTGGGCGTCGTCACCGCCCTGATCGGCGTCCCCGCCTTCGTCCTGGTCCTGCACCGCACCCGGCGGACGCCGTGAGCGCGGGGGAGCCGGTCGGCCTGCGGGCCGACCGGGTGGACCGGCGGGCGGGCGGCCGGCTCGTCGTGGACGGCGTCTCGCTCGCCCCGCCTCCCGGCGGCACCACCGGGCTGATCGGCCCGAACGGCTCGGGGAAGTCCACCCTGCTGCGGATCCTGGCCGGGGTGCTCGCCCCGGAGGCCGGTGTGGTCACCCTCGACGGCGATCCGCTCGCGCGGATCGGCCGGCGCACGGCCGCCCGGCGCATCGCCGTCGTCGACCAGCACGCCGCGACCGACGCCGACCTGAACGTGGTGGACGTCGTACGGCTCGGCCGCATCCCGCACCGGCGCGCCTGGTCGGCCCCGACGCCCGAGGACGAGGCGGCGGTGGACGCGGCGCTGGAGCGGACCGGCCTGGCCGCCCGGCGCGCGCAGTCCTGGCACACGCTGTCCGGCGGCGAGCGCCAGCGCGTGCAGATCGCCCGCGCGCTCGCCCAGTGCCCGCGCGAACTCCTGCTGGACGAGCCGACCAACCATCTGGACATCCAGCACCAGCTGCAACTGCTGTCGCTGGTCACCGCGCTGCCGCTGACCGCCGTGATCGCGCTGCACGACCTGAACATGGCCGCGATGTTCTGCGACCGGATCGCGGTGCTGAACCGGGGCCGGGTGGTCGCCGCCGGCACCCCCGCCGAGGTCCTCACCGAGGAGCTGATAGCCGAGGTCTACCGGGTACGGGCGGTCGTCACCCCCGACGGGCCGGGGCACCGGCCCTCCGTCCGCTTCCTGCCGCAGCCGGTGTGAACACCGGGGCGGTGCGGAGGACGGGGCGGTGGGAGAGCGGGACGAGGGGGCGGACCCGGTGCGGGTCCGCCCCCTCGTCCGCGTGGAGCGCTGCGGCCGGTGGCCGGGGTGGGGCAGTCAGCGGTGGCGTCCCTTGCCCAGGTCACCGCCCGTGTCCCTGCCCGGCATGTCCTTCCCGCTCTTGCCGGTGCCGTCCGCGTAGTCGATCTGCTCCTTGCGCAGCTCGGCGGAGACCTCCTTCTGCTCCGTCACCCTGGTCGTCTCCATCCGCACCCGTTCGACGGGCACGGTCTCCTTGTGCGTGGTGGCGCGCTCGGCGTGCAGCGTGACCTCCACGTCCTGCTCGGAGAGGTCCGACCGGGCGGTCTTGTCGCCCGGACGCAGCGGCTCGCGGACCACCCGCACCTCCTCGTGTGTCACCGGCACCGTCCGGGTGACGTTCTCGGTGACCACGTACTTGTGGAGGCGGGCCTTGCCGCTCTCGTACTCCTCGGTGCCGATGTGCAGCTGCTCCTCGGAGCGGATCATCTCCTCCTTGCCGCCGGGGTCACCGGCGGACCGCTCGGCGCCCGCACCGACCAGCGGCCGGGAGGTGCCCGCCGCCGCGGTGTCGCGGTGCCGGCCCGTGCCCGTACCGGCACCCGCGCCGGCCGCCGCCGTCCCGGAGCCCGCGGTCCCGGTGCGGTCGGAGTCCGCCGCGCCCATCGCGCCGGCCCCGGCCGCCGCACCGGCTCCGGCGCCCGCCGCGCCCATCGTGCCCGTCCCCGCGGCCGTCGGGGCGTCGGCGCCCTTGGTGCCGCCGGATCCGGCGCGATCGCCCATCGCGGTCGTGGTGTTCCTGGTCAGGCCGTAGTGCCGGTAGAGCTCCTCCTCCTCGGCGACGGACAGATGCGCGTCCGCGTCCACCCGGGGGGCTTCCTTGACCTGGTCCTTCGTGTGCGAGATGTGGAGGTCGGAGCCCACCCGGCGGGCTCCGGCGAGGGGCACGAAACTCTCCTTCATGCCGAACAGACCGGTTTTGACCGTGACCCAGTCGGGTCGGCCGGTGTGGTCGTCGACGTACACCCGCCCGACGTTGCCGATCTTCTCACCCGCGGCGTCGTACGCCGTCAGGCCGTCGAGCTCTCCGGAATCCGTGAAACCGTCAGCGGCTCCCATGGCCGATTCCTCCTCGCTCGGGCGCGTCCTGTGGGTGGGTCCAGCAGGGGAGGCGCGTCCGGCTTCCATCGCGCCTCACCCGGATGGGCGCTGCAACCGCCCGCACCCCCGGCACCGGCGGCCACACCCGCGCCGGGACGGCGCAGGCCCCGCAGGGCGGAGGCGCGGCAGGGCGCGACGAATTACGCCGAACGGGTGAACGGGCGGGGCGGAGGCCCGTGCGCCGGGGGCCGGTGCCGCCCGCCGGAACGCCCTCGTCCGGATCTTTCCGGGAAACCCTTGACACCCGCCGGGTGCGCCCGCATCCTTTCGCCAGAAATCGCAACGTCGTTGCGATTTCCGCACCGATACGCGCACGACCTGCACGAAGGAGGCCCGGCCCATGGCGGAGAAGGGCGCGGACACCACCCCCGAGGCCGCTGCCGCACGGCAGGCCCCCGGAGTCCTCCAGACCGTGGACCGGGCCCTGCTCGTCCTGCTGACCTTCACCGAGCAGCGGCCCGAATGGGGCGTCAGCGAACTGGCCCGCCACCACGGCTGGGACAAGGCCGTCGTCCAGCGCCTGCTCACCACCCTGAGCGCGCGCGGCTTCCTGCTCTGCGACGAGAACAGCCGGCGCTACCGCCCCGGACCCGCCCTCTCCCGGCTGGCCCGGGTCAGCGAACACAGCGGGGTCCTCTCCTCGCTCTCCCGCCCGATACTCGCCCGGCTGCTGCGCGAGACCGGCGAGAGCGTCGTCCTCAACGTCCCGCACGGCGGCAGCTACCGCTGCGAGGCCGCCGTCGACGGCACCGGCCCGGTGCGCTACACCGCGATCATCGGCGCCGTCATGCCCGGCCACGCCGGAGCCTCCGGCCACACCCTCTTCGCGTACCACCCCGAACGCGAGATCCGGCAGATGTTCGGCGCCACCGGACTGACCCGGTTCAACGACCGCACCATCACCGACCTGGACGCGCTGCTCGACTGCTACGCCCGGGTCCGGGCCGACGGGTACTGCATCAGCCACGGCGAGTACGACGAAGCCGTGACCGCGGTCTCCGCCCCCGTCTTCCAGGGCGACGGCGTCCCCGCCTCCCTCACCGTCATCGGCCCCTCCCACCGCGTGGACCGGGCCGCCGACACCCTCGTGACGCTGGTACGCGCCGGGGCGGCGGAGATCACCGCCGCCCTCGGCGGCTGACCCGCGCCGCACACCGCCTCCGCCGGCCCCGCCCGTACCGCCGGGGCCCGGCCCCACCCAGCCCTGCTCACCGAAGGGGGTGCCCCATGGCGCACCACGTCTCCGCGCCGCACCCTGCCCAGCCGCCAGGCTCCGAAGAGTCCCGGTCGCACCCGCGCGTGGCGGAACCCGTCCTGCTGGTCGTCCTCGTGGTGCTCTCCGCCGTGGGCGCCGTCATCGGCATCGACCTGGTGTCCAAGCTCGGCATCTCCGCCAACACCTCGGTCGTCGGCGCCCTCGTCGCCATGCTGATCGGCCGCATCCCGCTCGGCTTCCTGCGCCGGATGCGCTCCGTCCACCGGCAGAACCTCGCCCAGAGCGCCATCTCAGCGGCGACCTTCGCCTCCGCCAACGCGCTGCTGACCTCCGTCGCCGTGCCCTACGTCTTCGGCCGCGAGGACCTCGTCTGGCCGATGCTCGCCGGAGCCACCATCGGGCTCGTCGTCGACGCCTGGGTGCTCTACCGCGCCTTCGGCTCCCGGCTGCTGCCCGCCGACGCCGCCTGGCCGCCCGGCACCGCCGCGGCCGAGACCATCAAGGCCGGCGACCGGGGAGGACGCCGCGCCCTGATCCTGGCCGGCGGCACCGCAGTCGGACTCGTCGGCACCCTCTTCAGCCTGCCGCTCTCCGCCGCCGGCGTGGCCTTCCTCGGCAATGTCTGGGCCCTCATGATGTTCGGCATCGGGCTCATGCTGCGCCAGTACAGCCCCGACCTCTTCGCCACCGACCTCGGCGCCGGGTACATCCCGCACGGCATCATGGTCGGCGCCGGCATCGTCGCCCTCGGGCAGGCCGTCCACATGCTCGCCGGCCGCCGCGCCCGCAAGCGCGACACGGCCGCCCGCGAGGCCGAGGAGAGCGCCGCCACGCTCCGGCAGGCGGACCCCACCACCGCCTACACCGTCGACGAGCGCGCGCTGCGTCTCTCCCTGATCCGCGGCTACGCGCTGTTCACCGCGGGCGCCGTCGTCCTCGCCGTCCTCGGCGGACTGATCGGCGACATGAGCCCGCTCGGCCTCGTCGGCTGGGTGCTCTTCGCCGCCTTCGCCGCGCTGGTCCACGAGCTGATCGTCGGCCTCGCGGCCATGCAGTCGGGCTGGTTCCCGTCCTTCGCCGTCACCCTGATCTTCCTCGTCCTCGGCCTCGCGATGGGCATCCCCTCCGTCCCGCTCGCCCTCCTCATCGGCTACGTCTCCGCCACCGGACCCGCCTTCGCCGACATGGGCTACGACCTCAAGGCCGGCTGGCTGCTGCGCCGTGAGCACCGCCCCTGGGACCCCTTCGAGCGCGAGGGCCGCCGCCAGCAGTTCCTGGCCGCCCTGATCGGCTTCGGCGTCGCCCTCGTCGTCGTCGCCGTGGCCTGGCGCTCCTACTTCGGCCAGGGCCTCATCCCGCCCGTCGCCAAGGTCTACGCCGACACCATCAAGAGCGGACTCAGCGACCCCGACGCGGTGCGCACCATGCTGCTCTGGGCCCTTCCCGGCGCCGCCGTCCAGCTGATCGGCGGCACCCGCCGGCAGATGGGCGTCATGCTCGCCACCGGGCTGCTCATCCTCACCCCGCAGGCCTGCTGGCTCGTCCTGGGCGCCCTCGTCGTCCGGGTCGTCTACCGCAGGCTGCGCGGCTCCGGTGCCGACGAGGAACTCAACCTGGTCGGCGCCGGACTCATCGCCGGCAGCTCGCTCGGCGACTCGGCCCAGATCCTCAAGACCTGACGGCCGCCCCGCAACCACCTTCCGCACCACCCCGCACCACCCGCACGGCAAGGAGAACCCCCCATGGACATGTACAGCAGGCTCGAACCGCGCCCCGAGTACCTCGGCTTCGAACTCGCGCTGGCCGCCCGCAAGCTCGTCGAGGAGGTCATGCTCGTCAAGCGCGGCGAGCACGTCGTCCTCACCGGCGACACCAGCAGCGACCGCCGGGTCGTCGAGGCCACCGCCCAGGCCGTCGCCGCGGCCGGCGCGCACCCCGTCATCGTCTGGTACGAGACGCTGCCCGGTGCCTCCATGGAGCCGCCCCGGCCCGTCGCCGGCGCCATCGCCGACGCCGACGTGTGGATCGAGTTCGCCGTCTCGTACCTGATGCACTCCGACGCCTTCCGCGCCGCCATGGCCAACGGCTGCCGGTACACCAACCTCACCGCGATGGACGTCCAGATGCTGGTCGCCACCGTCGGCCGACCCGACTTCCAGGGCGTCATACGCCTCGGCAAGGCCCTGGTCGCCCTGCTGGAGGCCGCCGACGAGGTCCGGATCACCTCCGCCAACGGCACCGACCTGGTCGGCCGCAACGGCGACCGCCCGATCAACCTGCGCGGCAAGCCCGCCGAGAAGCCCGGCGAGACCGTCATGCTCTCCGGCCAGATCTCCTGGAACCCCCTCGAAGAGACCCAGGACGGCGTTCTGGTCTTCGACGGCGCCCTGTGGCCGCCGGACGAGATCGGCCTGCTGCGCTCCCCGGTGCGCTGCACCGTCGAGAAGGGCGTCGTCACCAAGATCGAGGGCGGTGCCGACGCCGACACCTTCCGCCGCTGGATGGAGTCCTTCGACGACCCCAACATGTTCCGCGTCGCCCACTGGTCGCTCGGTTTCAACCCCGGCGTCCTCGCCCCGACCGGCCGCATCGTCGAGGACGAGCGCGTCTTCGGCTGCGTCGAACTCGGCATCGGCACCAAGGGCGCCTGGATCGGCGGCGAGCCGTGGGTCGCCGCCGCCCACACCGACGGCAGCGTGCTGGGCCCGTCCATCTACCTGGACGGCGTCGCCATCGAGGAGAACGGGCGCTACGTGCACCCCGAACTCGTCGAGATCTGCCGCGACCTCGGCGTCGCCGGCTACTGACCGACCCGCCGGGCGGGCCGGCGCCCTGTCCTTCTACCTTGACGAGGCGTACCCGCTGCGTGTGGAGCTTTCCGG
>NZ_JBSFHN010000053.1:0-42213 GCF_053597115.1 Streptomyces sp. NPDC001515 | reverse complement strand
AGCGCGGCGGCGCTGAGCCCGAAGACACCCATGAAGAGAGCCAGTCGGGCCGATCCCCAGCCGACCGACGCGCCCACCGCGTACCCCGCCCGACCGCCGACGGCCCGAGAGGGCCTGCCGGTTACTCGCCACCCTTTTGTACGAACGAGCGCACGAAATCCTCGGCGTTGGACTCGAGCACGTCGTCGATCTCGTCGAGGACGTCGTCCACGTCGTCGCTCAGCTTCTCCTGGCGCTCCTTGAGGTCCTCGGATGCCTGCGCGTCCTGCGCCTGCTCCTCGGTGCTCTCGGTGGAACGCGTCGCCTTCTGCTGTCCGCCGCCGGTGTCCTTGGTCGCCATGTAGCTCACCCCGCTCGGTTCGAAGCACTTGATCAGACCCTACCCAGAGGGTCCGACATCGGCCCGGTACTTGTCTCAACGTCCGGAGGTCATCGGAATGATTCCCAGCCGGCGGTCCTTTCAGCCGCCCGAGAGCACCTGGACCAGCTCTTCGGCGGTGCTGCAGCGGTCCAGGAGGGACTTGACGTGTTCACGGGTGCCCCGCAGCGGTTCCATCGTGGGAACGCGCTGGAGGGAGTCGTGGCCGGGCAGGTCGAAGATGACCGAGTCCCAGGAGGCCGCGGCCACGTCGTCCGCGTACTGCTCCAGACAGCGACCGCGGAAATACGCCCTGGTGTCGTCCGGAGGGGCCGTACGGGCCCTGTCGACCTCGGTCTCGTCCAGGAGCCGCTTCATCCGGCCGCGGGCCACCAGGCGGTTGTACAGGCCCTTCTCGGCCCGTACGTCGGCGTACTGGAGGTCCACCAGGTGCAGCCGCGCCGCGTCCCAGTCCAGGCTGTCGCGCCTGCGGTAGCCCTCCATGAGCTCCCGCTTGGCGATCCAGTCCAGCTCCCGGGAGAGGCTCATCGGATCGTTCTCCAGCCGGTTGAGGGTGTCCTCCCAGCGGCTGAGCACGTCCGCGGTCTGCTCGTCGGCGTCCGCGCCGTACCGCTCCTCGACGTATTTGCGGGCCAGCTCGAAGTACTCCATCTGCAACTGCACCGCGGTCAGCGTCCGGCCGCTGCGCAGCGTGATCAGCTGTCGCAGTCCGGGGTCGTGGGAGACCTGGTGCAGGGTGCGGACCGGCTGGTCGACGGCCAGGTCGACGTTGATGAAGCCGTCCTCGATCATGGACAGGACCAGCGCGGTGGTGCCCAGCTTGAGGTAGGTGGAGATCTCCGAGAGGTTCGCGTCGCCGATGATCACGTGGAGCCTGCGGTACTTCTCGGCGTCGGAGTGCGGTTCGTCGCGGGTGTTGATGATGGGGCGCTTGAGGGTGGTCTCCAGACCCACCTCGACCTCGAAGTAGTCGGCGCGCTGGCTGATCTGGAATCCGTGCTCGTGGCCGTCCTGGCCGATGCCGACCCGCCCGGCGCCGGTGACGACCTGCCGGGAGACGAAGAACGGCGTCAGATGGCGCACGATGTCGGAGAACGGCGTCTCGCGCTTCATCAGGTAGTTCTCGTGCGTGCCGTACGAGGCGCCCTTGTTGTCGGTGTTGTTCTTGTAGAGGTGGATCGGCTGGGCGCCCGGCAGCTGGGCGGCGCGCTCGGCGGCCTCCGCCATGATCCGCTCGCCGGCCTTGTCCCACAGGACCGCGTCCCGGGGGTTGGTGATCTCCGGCGAGCTGTACTCGGGGTGTGCGTGGTCGACGTAGAGCCGCGCCCCGTTGGTGAGGATCACATTGGCCAGGCCGATGTCCTCGTCCGTGAGCTGACTCGCGTCGGCGGTCTCGCGGGCGAGGTCGAAGCCTCGCGCGTCGCGCAGCGGATTCTCCTCCTCGAAGTCCCAGCGGGCGCGCCGCGCCCGGTGCATCGCCGCCGCGTACGCGTTGACGATCTGGGACGAGGTGAGCATGGCATTGGCGTTGGGATGACCGGGCACGGAGATCCCGTACTCCGTCTCGATGCCCATTACTCGCCGTACGGTCATGCGGCCCTCCTTGCCCGGCGGCGCTCCCCTTCCGGGGGCGACGCTCACGTACCGCCGGTTCTCCGGTGTGTGCGCGGTCCGTCCGTCCCCGCACTGCCCGACCGGGCGGTACGCCAGAGCCTAGAGCGCCTCTGTGCTGGTGGGGAGATCAATTACGTCATTCCTGCGGTGTCGTGGGAGCTGTCCGGAAAGCAACCGGCTGCGGACGCCCTGCCGGGCATCCGCAGCCGGTCCGCCTTCTAGAGGTACTGCCCGGTATTGGCCACCGTGTCGATCGAGCGGCCGGTGTCCGCGCCCTGCTTTCCGGTGACGAGCGTGCGGATGAAGACGATCCGCTCGCCCTTCTTGCCGGAGATCCTGGCCCAGTCGTCCGGGTTGGTCGTGTTCGGCAGGTCCTCGTTCTCCTTGAACTCGTCCACGCATGCCTGGAGGAGGTGGGAGACGCGAAGGCCCTTCTGGCCCTCTTCGAGGAAGGCCTTGATGGCCATCTTCTTGGCCCGGTCGACGATGTTCTGGATCATCGCGCCGGAGTTGAAGTCCTTGAAGTACAGGACTTCCTTGTCGCCGTTGGCGTACGTCACCTCGAGGAAGCGGTTCTCCTCGGACTCGGTGTACATCCGCTCCACGACCGACTGGATCATGGCGTGGGCGGCGGCCTCCTTGGAGCCGGTGTGCTCGGCGAGGTCGTCCGCGTGCAGCGGCAGCGAGGGGGTGAGGTACTTCGCGAAGATGTCCTTCGCGGCCTCCGCGTCCGGACGCTCGATCTTGATCTTCACGTCGAGGCGGCCGGGGCGCAGGATCGCGGGGTCGATCATGTCCTCGCGGTTGGAGGCGCCGATGACGATGACGTTCTCCAGGCCCTCGACACCGTCGATCTCGGCGAGCAGCTGGGGGACGATGGTGTTCTCCACGTCCGAGCTGACGCCGGATCCGCGGGTGCGGAAGAGCGACTCCATCTCGTCGAAGAAGACGATGACGGGGGTGCCCTCGCTCGCCTTCTCACGGGCCCGCTGGAAGACCAGGCGGATGTGGCGCTCGGTCTCGCCGACGTACTTGTTGAGCAGCTCGGGGCCCTTGATGTTGAGGAAGTAGCTCTTCCCGGCCGGCTGGCCGGTGACCTCGGCGACCTTCTTGGCAAGGGAGTTGGCCACGGCCTTGGCGATGAGCGTCTTGCCGCAGCCGGGCGGGCCGTACAGCAGGATGCCCTTCGGGGGCCGCAGTTCGTGTTCCTTGAAGAGGTCCGGGTGGAGGTAGGGGAGCTCGACCGCGTCCCGGATCAGTTCGATCTGGTCGCCGAGCCCGCCGATCTTGTCGTAATCGATGTCCGGGACTTCTTCGAGGACGAGCTCCTCGACCTCGCTCTTGGGAACGACCTCGTAGACGTAGCCGGAGCGGGGTTCGAGCAGGAGGGCGTCGCCGGGACGGATGGTGGTGTCCAGCAGGGGCTCGGCGAGCCGCACCACCCGTTCCTCGTCGGTGTGCCCGATCACCAGGGCCCGTTCGCCGTCCTCCAGGATCTCCTTGAGGGTGACGATGTCCCCGGCGCGCTCGAACTCCATGGCGTCGACCACGTTGAGCGCTTCGTTGAGCATGACTTCCTGGCCGCGCCGGAGCTCGTCCAGTTCGACGCTGGGACTGACGTTCACCCGGAGCTTGCGGCCCCCGGTGAAGATGTCGCAGGTGCCGTCCTCGTTCGCCTGCAGGAACACCCCGAAACCGGCCGGCGGCTGTGCGAGCCGGTCGACCTCCTCCTTGAGGGCCACGATCTGGTCGCGGGCCTCGCGGAGCGTGTTGGCGAGCCGCTCGTTCTGCGCGGACACGCCTGCGAGGTTGGTCTGCAACTCGACGATCCGCTCTTCGAGAATCCTCGTATGACGCGGAGAGTCGGCGAGCTTACGTCGCAGGACGGCGATTTCCTGCTCAAGATAGGCGACCTGGCCGGCCGGGTCTTCGGACCCCCGTCCGGGCCGGATGCCGCGGTTGATGTCGTCGTCGTGGGCTGCCACGGTCCTCACCTCCTCCAAAGGGAGCTGGACGCTTCCTGACCCTACCTGGGTGGGTGGTGATTGAAACCCCTAGATCACAAACACTGCGGTGTGTGTCCGATCTTCACCCTTGCGCTCTCCCTCGTCCCAGGGGAATACCCACCCTTCAACATCGGAAAGCCGCCGGTTGTATCGTCGAACCGTTCAACACCCGCCAGGGCTGGCATTTTCTGGTTCGGATACGCAGGGAACGGCAGGAGAAATGACCGTGCAGCAGGACGCTCCCGACGGTGGCGAGTCGCAGGATCTGGAGGTCTGGATCGACCAGGACCTGTGCACCGGGGACGGGATCTGTGTGCAGTACGCCCCCGAGGTGTTCGAGCTGGACATCGACGGTCTCGCGTATGTGAAGAGCGCGGACGACGAGCTGCTCCAGGACGCGGGGGCCACGACGCCGGTCCCGCTGCCGCTGCTCCAGGACGTCGTGGACTCCGCCAAGGAGTGCCCGGGCGACTGCATCCACGTGCGTCGGGTTTCGGACAGGGTCGAGGTCTACGGGCCCGAGGCCGCCTGAGAGCCGCCCCTGACGGGGCGGGGGCGCGCGGGTCAGATGCCGGTGTCCGCGGGGTCGGTGGACTGGCTGCTGCGGACGAAGGCGCCGTTCTGCCACTGCCAGGTGACCTTCTCCTGCTCGTCGGGGCAGCAGGAGGGCACCTCGGGCGAGGAGTAGCCGAGCAGGGTGGCGGCGACCACGCCGTCGCGCACCGTGAAGTCTCCGACGCTCATCTTCTGTACGGGGTCCACCAGGGTCGCCACGATCCTCGGTGCGGCCCCGTTCCCCTTGCCCGGGGTGAGGACGTAGACCCCGCTGGGCGGGGTGCCCGATCCGGCCGCGCAGTGGACCACCGCGACGGTCTCCGGGCGCTCGTCGCCGTCGAGGTCGCCGGGGACCTGCTTGGCGACCGTGTAGCCCGCCTGACCGCAGTCGAGGGGGAAGGCCGCGCGGGCCGGGTCGGGTGCGGCGGCCGGGGCGGCGGCGTGCGCGGCCGCGGTGCGGTGGGGCGTGGAGGCCGAGGCGCTCGAATCCGGCTGGAGCAGACCGGCGGCCGCGACGACGGCGGCCATGGCGGTCGCCGTGGCCACCCAGTGCAGCGGCGTGGTGTCGTTGTGCGCGAGGTCCGGGAGCGCGGAGGTCTGCACGCGGGATGTCTCCTGTGGTTCCTGTGGAGCCGCATACCGGAAGAGGCGGCTCTGTCGGCGGGACGTCGTCGGCCGGGTGGGGTGGCCAGCATCGTGCCACACCTCACACGGCAGCGGAACGGTGGGGTCGCTCCGGATCGTCCCTCCCGTGCGCGGGGTCGCGTACGGGCAACGAGGAGGCGCCGCCGTCGGGTTCCCGGGTCGGTCCGGAATCCCGGCGGCGGCGCCGGTACATGGGGGCGGGCTCAGTCGCGGTCGGAGCCGCTGCGGCCGCCCGGTCCCTCGTAGTCCTCGCCGTAGGCGCCCTTGGAGGGGCGGCGCCGGCGGGCGGGGGCGGTGACGCCGTCGGCCAGCCGGCGGGCGGTGACCAGGAAGCCCGTGTGCCCGATCATGCGGTGGTCCGGACGCACGGCCAGGCCCTCGACGTGCCAGTTGCGGATCATCGACTCCCAGGGCTGCGGCTCGGCGAAGCAGCCGATCTCGCGGATGGACTCCACGGTCCGGGAGAGCTGGGTGGTGGTGGCCACGTAGGCGCAGAGGATGCCGCCGGGGACCAGTGCCTTGGAGACGACGTCCAGGCACTCCCAGGGAGCGAGCATGTCCAGGACGACGCGGTCGACGTCGGTCTCCGTGAGGTTGTCCTGGAGGTCGCCGACCGTGAGCTGCCACGCCGGGTGGGGGCTGCCGAAGTAGCGCTCCACGTTCTGCCGGGCGATCTCGGCGAAGTCCTCGCGGCGCTCGTAGGAGTGCAGCATGCCCTGTTCACCGATGGCGCGGAGCAGGAAGGTGGACAGTGCCCCGGAGCCGACCCCGGCCTCCACGACGCGGGCGCCGGGGAAGATGTCGGCGAACGCCAGGATCTGCCCCGCGTCCTTGGGGTAGACCACGGCGGCGCCGCGGGGCATGGACAGGACGTAGTCGGGGAGCAGGGGGCGCAGCGCGAGATAGGCGACGTTTCCCGTGGTACGGACAACACTGCCCTCGGGGGCACCGATCAGCTCGTCGTGGGGGAAGGAACCCTTGTGGGTGTGGAAGTTCTTCCCGGCTTCGAGCGTGAAGGTGTGGTGGCGTCCCTTGGGATCGGTGAGCTGGACCTGGTCCCCGACCTTGAAGGGCCCGCGTCGGCGGGCGGCACCGGTCGGTTCAGACATGTGACCAGCGTACCGGTGTTTCGGCGGCCTCCGACCGCCCGTCCGGCCGGTGGGAGCGGAGGTCAGGCGGCGGGGCGTGCCATGGCGGCGACGAAAGCGCGTTCGACGTCGGCGGTGGAGAGCACGCCGTAGATCTCGCCGGTCTCCTCGACGACCAGGTACTCGGTGGCGGGGCTGGCCTTGAGGCGGTCGAGCAGGGCCTCTCCGGCGAGTTCCGCGGAGACCCGCATGCCCTCGGTCAGGTCCTGGGCGAGGCCGCTGACGGCCACCCAGGGGCGGCGGTGCTCGGGGACGGCGACGATGGCGGACTCCCGGACGAGGGCCTGGGGCTCGCCGGTGGCGTCGACGACGACGAGGGCGCGGGCGCCGGCCTCGTTGGCCCGGCGCAGGGCCTCGGAGAGCGGGGTGGCCGGTTCCACGGGGACGGCCCGCCGGGTGAGGGTGCGGGCGCGCAGGTCGGGCAGGTGCTCACGCAGCCGGGCCATGCGCAGGCTGTTGCCGGCGCCGGTCCAGATGATGGCGGCGAGGATCGCGGCGAGCAGCGCGTCGGTGACCGTGTCCATGCCGCTGATGTCGCGGTCGCCGCTGCCCAGGGTGTCGGTGCGGGTGAGCAGCGGCAGGCCGACCAGGGTGATGACGGCGAGGGCGCGGCCGACCCAGGCGGCGGCGACGGTGCCGCTCATGGGGCGGCCGGTGATCTTCCAGACGACGGCGCGGAGCATGCGTCCGCCGTCCAGCGGGAGGCCGGGCAGCAGGTTGAACGCGGCGACGATGAGGTTGGAGATCATCAGCCCGCCGAGCAGGACACCGGGCACGGTGCCGCCCTCGACGAACTTCATCGGGACGTAGAAGACCCCGGCGAGGACCAGGGAGAGCAGCGGGCCGACGAAGGCGAGGAGGAATTCGCGCCCGGGGGTCTCGGTCTCCTTCTCGATCTCGGAGACGCCGCCGAAGAACTGGAGCTGGATGCGGCGGACCGGGAGCTTGTAGCGGAGCGCGACGACCGTGTGGGCCAGCTCGTGGACGAGCACGGACGCGTAGAACGCGATCGCGAAGAAGAGGGCGACCAGGTAGCGCGCCGCGCCGAGGTCGGGCAGGACCCGGTCGAGCTGGCCGCCGAAGACCCAGGTGATCAGGGCGGCGACGAGGAACCAGCTGGGCGCCACGTAGACGGGCACGCCGAAGGGACGGCCCATGAGGATGCCGCCCCCGGGCTCGTCGCGGTGTCCGGGTGCGCCCTTGCCGGGGCCGCCGCCGGGGCCCGTACCCCCTGCGCCGGGCTGCGGCCGCCCGCTGTCGCCGCTCTCGTCCACGAGGTCCCTTCGGTCGGTGCCGTTTCGGCACGATGATGCAGTGTTCGAGGGTCTGTGGTCGATGGTATGCCGATTGATGTCAGTGGCGGGCCGTAGGGTCGTGGTCATGACCTCAGTGCCGCGGCCCTCCCAGCCGCCCTCGTCCCTTTCGCCGTCGCGGGCGAGCGACTTCATGCAGTGCCCGCTGCTGTACCGCTTCCGGGTCATCGACCGGCTGCCCGAGAAGCCCAGTGAGGCGGCTACCCGGGGAACGCTGGTGCACGCGGTGCTGGAGCGGCTCTTCGACAATCCGGCCGCGGAGCGGACGCCCGGCCGGGCGACGTCGTTGATCCCGGGCCAGTGGGACCGGCTGCTGGAGTCGCGGCCGGAGCTGGCGGAGCTGTTCGCGGAGGATCCGGGGGGCGAGCGGCTGGCCCGCTGGCTGTCGGAGGCGGAGCGGCTGGTGGAGCGCTGGTTCTCGCTGGAGGACCCGACGCGGCTGGAGCCCGCGGAGCGCGAGCTGTTCGTGGAGACGGAGCTGGAGTCGGGGCTGCGGCTGCGCGGGGTGATCGACCGGATCGACGTGGCGCCCACGGGCGAGGTCCGGATCGTGGACTACAAGACGGGGAAGGCGCCGCGTCCGGAGTACGCGGAGGGCGCGCTGTTCCAGATGAAGTTCTACGCGCTGGTGATCTGGCGGCTGAAGGGTGTGGTGCCGCGCCGGCTCCAGCTGGTCTATCTGGGCAGCGGGGACGTGATGACGTACGACCCGGTGACCTCGGACCTGGAGCGGGTGGAGCGCAAGCTGCTGGCGCTGTGGGAGGCGATCGCGACGGCCACCGAGACGGGCGAGTGGCGGCCCCGGCCGACGAAGCTGTGCGGCTGGTGCGACCACCAGGCGCTCTGTCCGGAATTCGGCGGGACTCCCCCGGTGTATCCGCTGTCGGTGCGCCCGGCGGAATCGGCGCAGGATGTCCAGGGCAGAATGGACCCGGTCCGCACCGGGGCCGGACGGCCTGTGGCCCTTGAAGGGCAGTGAGGAGATCCCGTGGCGATCCGCGTCCTGCTGGTCGACGACCAGCCGCTGCTGCGCACCGGCTTCCGGATGATTCTGGAGGCGGAGGGCGATCTGGCGGTGGTGGGAGAGGCCGGTGACGGTCTCCAGGCACTCGACCAGGTGCGGGCGCTCCAGCCCGATGTGGTGCTGATGGACATCCGGATGCCGCGGATGGACGGGGTCGAGGCGACCCGGCAGATCACCGGACCCGGCCGGGACGGACCGGCGAAGGTCCTGGTGCTGACCACCTTCGACCTCGACGAGTACGTGGTGGAGGCGTTGCGCGCCGGGGCCAGCGGCTTCCTGCTGAAGGACGCGCCGGCCAATGAGCTGGTGCAGGCGATCCGGGTGGTGGCGGCCGGCGAGGCGATGCTCGCGCCGAGCATCACGCGCCGGCTGCTCGACAAGTACGCGGATCATCTGCCGTCCGGCGAGGAGCCGGTTCCGGACACGCTGCACACGCTGACGGACCGCGAGGTGGAGGTCCTGAAGCTGGTGGCGCGCGGTCTGTCGAACGCGGAGATCGCCGCCGACCTCTTCGTCAGCGAGACGACCGTCAAGACGCATGTGGGCCATGTGCTGACGAAGCTCGGGCTGCGCGACCGGGTGCAGGCCGCGGTGTACGCGTACGAGAGCGGACTGGTGCGCCCCGGCGCCCAGTGATCCGGGCGGTTCCGAGGGCCGGGGCGCGGCCCCGGTAGTCAGTCCCGGCCGAGTTCCCAGAGCCGGAGGGTGGAGCCGGAGTCGATGCCGCGGGCGGCGCCGGTGACGCCGTCGCGGGCGGCGACGTACTGCTTGGCCTGCCAGATCGGGAGGACGGGGACGTCCCGGGCGACGAGGTCCTGGAGGCGGGCGAACAGCGTGGCGCCGGCGGAGCGGTCGCTCTCGCGCCGGGACTGGGCGAGGAGCGCCTGCTGCGCCGGCGCGGGGCTGTGGGGCGGGCCGAGGACGTTGTCCGGGCCGAGGAACGGGGCCGTGAAGTTGTCCGGGTCCGGGAAGTCGGGGGTCCTGCGCATGCCGTAGACGGCGTAGTCGCCGCGGAGCCGGGCGGCCCGGTAGGTGGCCGACGGGGTGCCCCGGACGGTGACGTCGAAGAGTCCGCTGTCGTTGAGCTGCTGCCGCAGGGCCCTGAACTCGGCGGCGGTGGCCGGGCCGTTCTGGCCGGTCGGGTAGTGCAGGGTGAGCCGGACCGGGGTCGGGACCCCGGCCTTCTCGAGGATCGCCGCGGCCTTCTTCGCGCTGGGTTCGCCGTAGGTGTCGAAGAAGGCGCTGGTGTGTCCGGTGACGCCGGAGGGGATCAGCGAGTAGAGCGGTTCGGCGGTCGATCCGTAGACCTGGCCGGCGATCCGGTCACGGTCGACGATCTGGGCCATGGCCCGGCGGACGGCCTTGTTCCGGACGGTGGGGTCCTCGGTGCCGAAGCCGAGGTAGCCGATGGCGAGTCCGGACATCTCGGTCAGGGCGATGCCCTCGCCGGTCCGCTCCCGCAGGCGCTGGGCCTGCTGGGGCGAGAGGGTGCGGGTCATCAGGTCGATCCGCCCGGCGTCGAAGGCCCGGCCGAGGGCGGTGGTGTCGGGGAAGAGGGCGAGTTCGACGCCCTCGTTCCGTATGCGCAGGCTGCCCCGGTAGCGGGGGTTCGGGGTGAAGACAATCTTCGTGACCCGGCCGTCGCGCACCTGGGGCTTCATGGTGTACGGCCCGGAGCCGTTCACCAGGAATCCCTCGCGCGGGGCGTCGGCCGGGTAGCTGCCACGCGGGACGATGCCCGCGGTGGGGGTGGCGAGCTTGTACGGGAAGGTCGCGTCGGAGGCGCGCAGATGAAAGACGACCTCGCGGTCGTTCACGGCCTCGACGGTGTCCAGGGTGTCCAGGAGGGCGGCGGGGCCGTGGGGGGTCTTGATCCGCAGGACGCGCTGGATGGAGTACGTGACGTCCTCGGCGGTCAGCTCGCCGCCGTCCGCGAAGGTGAGCCCGGGGCGCAGCCGACACCGGTAGCTCTCGCTCCCGGTGTCGGTGAAGCCGCAGTGCTCGGCTGCCTCGGGGACCGGTGCGCCGCCGTCGTCGGGCAGGCGGACGAGGGTCTGGAGGGTCTGTCGGAGCACGGAGCGGGCACCCGACCCCTCGGCGACGGCGGGGTCGAACGGGGCCGGGGCCTCCTTCGGGGCGGCGAACCGGTCCGTGGTGCCGACGACGACGGTGCCGCTCTGCTCTCCCCCGCCGTCCGACGCGCCGCAGGCGGCGAGCAGCGGCGCGAGCAGACCGGCGACGGCCGGCAGCACCAGGGTCTTGCGGTTCATGGTGGTCGTTCTCCCTCGTGCGGACCTGGGAGAACGACCTTAATGGGCGGGGCGGGCGGTCCCGGCCGACGGGTCAGGACGCCTGGGTGACCAGGTCCCGCAGGAAGGCGAGGTCGACCTCTTCCAGGGATCCGACGACCACCCGGCCGTCGGCGGGCGCGATGG
Organism: Streptomyces sp. NPDC001515; assembly: GCF_053597115.1. Classification (NCBI taxonomy): domain Bacteria; kingdom Bacillati; phylum Actinomycetota; class Actinomycetes; order Kitasatosporales; family Streptomycetaceae; genus Streptomyces; species Streptomyces sp. NPDC001515. The sequence continues at coordinate 31,094 of NZ_JBSFHN010000053.1, read as the reverse complement.
GCGAGACGGAGGGGACGGCGACCACCCGGCAGCCGGCGGCCTCGGCGGCGGCCACCCCGGTCGCGGTGTCCTCGATGACGGCGCAGAGCCGGGGGTCGGCGCCGAAGCCGCGTGCGGCGGTGAGGTAGGGCTCGGGGTGCGGTTTGGTCCGGGTGACCTCGTCGCCCGCGACGGTGAGCGCGAAGTGGTGGCGGCCCACGGAGTCCAGGACGCGGTCGATGATCCGGCGGTGCGAGGCGGAGACCAGTGCGGTGGGGACCTTGTGCTCGGCCAGCTCGGCGAGCAGCCGCCGGGCGCCCGGCATCAGCGGCACCCCCCGGGAGATGCGCTGCTCGAAGCGGTCGTTGAGCAGCACGGTGAGTTCGTCGAGGGTGACGTCGGCGCCGGTGACCTCCATGAGGTAGCCCGCGCTGCGGGTCATCGGGCCTCCGACCACCACGTCCCGCCACGCCTCGTCGAGACGGTGCCCGAGGTCCGCGAAGACCTCCACCTCGGCGTCCCACCAGAAGCCCTCGGTGTCGACCAGGGTGCCGTCCATGTCGAGGAGGACGGCCCGCAGGCCCGCCTCCTCGGCCGTACGGGTCAGTGACACGGGGATCGTACTGGTCATCCGGCACACCTTTCACGAGGGACGAGAAGGCCGGCCGCCATTCCCGGAGGAGAGCGACCGGCCTGCACTGGACCGACCAGTGTACGGCTCGTCGTGCTACGGCGCGTCGAACGCGGCCTTACCGCGCGTTGAAGTACTTGGCCTCGGGGTGGTGGATGACGATCGCGTCCGTGGACTGCTCGGGGTGGAGCTGGAACTCCTCGGAGAGGTGGACCCCGATCCGCTCGGGCCGGAGCAGGTCGGCGATCTTCGCCCGGTCCTCCAGGTCCGGGCAGGCCCCGTAACCGAGGGAGAAGCGCGCGCCCCGGTACTTGAGCGCGAACATGTCCTCGACGTCGGCGGGGTCCTCGCCCGCGAAGCCGAGCTCGGAGCGGACCCGGGCGTGCCAGTACTCCGCGAGGGCCTCCGCAAGCTGGACGGAGAGTCCGTGCAGCTCCAGGTAGTCGCGGTAGGAGTTGGCCTCGAAGAGCTTGGCGGTCTCCGCGCCGATCTTCGAGCCGACGGTGACGACCTGGAGGCCGATCACATCGGTCTCGCCGGACTCCTCCGGGCGGAAGAAGTCCGCGAGGCAGAGCCGGCGGCCCCGGCGCTGGCGCGGGAAGGTGAAGCGGGTGCGCTCCGAGCCGTCCTCGTGCAGCAGGATCACGTCGTCGCCCTTGGAGACGCACGGGTAGTAGCCGTAGACGACGGCGGCTTCGAGCAGGTTCTCGGTGTGGAGCTTGTCGAGCCAGCCGCGCAGGTGCGGGCGGCCCTCGGTCTCGGCCAGCTCCTCGTACGTCGGTCCGTCGCCGGCCCTGGCCTGCTTGAGGCCCCACTGGCCCTTGAAGAGGGCGCCCTCGTCGAGCCAGGAGGCGTACTCCTTGAGCTGGATGCCCTTGACGACGCGGCTGCCCCAGAACGGCGGGGTGGGCACCGGGTTGTCGACGGCCACGTCGGAGCGCACGCCCTCTTCCGGCTCCTCGACCTCCAGCACGGCGGTGTCGCGCTTGGGGACGCGGCGCTGCTTCAGCTCGGGCAGGACGGCTCCGGGGACGCCGCGCTTGACGGCGATCAGGGCGTCCATCAGCCGCAGGCCCTCGAAGGCGTCGCGGGCGTAGCGGACCTCGCCCTCGTAGATCTCGTGGAGGTCCTGCTCGACGTAGGCGCGGGTCAGGGCGGCGCCGCCGAGGATCACCGGGTAGTCGGCGGCCAGCTTGCGCTGGTTCAGCTCCTCCAGGTTCTCCTTCATGATCACGGTGGACTTGACCAGGAGGCCGGACATGCCGATGACGTCGGCCTTGTGCTCCTCGGCGGCGTCCAGGATCGCGGAGACGGGCTGCTTGATGCCGATGTTGACGACGTTGTAGCCGTTGTTGGACAGGATGATGTCGACGAGGTTCTTGCCGATGTCGTGGACGTCGCCCCGGACGGTGGCCAGGACGATGGTGCCCTTGCCCTGGGCGTCGGTCTTCTCCATGTGCGGTTCCAGATACGCCACCGCGCTCTTCATGACCTCGGCGGACTGGAGGACGAACGGCAGCTGCATCTGGCCGGAGCCGAAGAGTTCGCCGACGACCTTCATGCCCTCCAGGAGGGTGTTGTTGACGATGTCGAGCGCGGGAGTGTCCGTCAGCGCCTCGTCGAGGTCCGCCTCCAGCCCGTTCTTCTCGCCGTCGATGATCCGGCGCTGGAGGCGCTCGTCCAGCGGCAGGGCGAGCAGTTCCTCGGCCTTGCCCGCCTTCATGGACGTCATGTTGACGCCCTCGAACAGCTCCATGAGCCGCTGGAGCGGGTCGTAGCCCTCGGCACGGCGGTCGTACACGAGGTCGAGGGCGACCTTGACCTGCTCCTCGTCGAGGCGGGCGATGGGCAGGATCTTCGAGGCGTGGACGATCGCGGAGTCCAGGCCCGCCTTGACGCACTCGTCGAGGAAGACCGAGTTCAGCACGACCCGGGCGGCCGGGTTGAGGCCGAAGGAGATGTTGGACAGGCCCAGCGTGGTCTGGACGTCGGGGTGGCGCTTCTTCAGCTCGCGGATGGCCTCGATGGTGGCGATGCCGTCCTTGCGGGACTCCTCCTGCCCGGTGCAGATGGTGAAGGTGAGGCAGTCGACGAGGATGTCCGACTCGTTGATGCCCCAGTTGCCGGTGAGGTCCTCGATGAGCCGCTCGGCGATGGCGACCTTGTGCTCGGCGGTGCGGGCCTGGCCCTGCTCGTCGATGGTCAGGGCGATGAGCGCGGCGCCGTGCTCGGCGGCCAGCGCGGTGACCTTGGCGAAGCGGGAGTCGGGTCCGTCGCCGTCCTCGTAGTTCACCGAGTTCAGGACGGCGCGGCCGCCGAGCTTCTCCAGGCCGGCCCGCAGGACGGGCAGCTCGGTGGAGTCGAGCACGATCGGCAGCGTGGAGGCGGTGGCGAAGCGGCCGGCCAGCTCCGCCATGTCCGCGACGCCGTCGCGGCCCACGTAGTCGACGCAGAGGTCGAGCATGTGGGCGCCCTCGCGGATCTGGTCGCGGGCCATCTCCACGCAGTCGTCCCAGCGCGCCTCCAGCATGGCCTCGCGGAACTTCTTGGAGCCGTTGGCGTTGGTCCGCTCGCCGATCGCGAGGTAGGAGGTGTCCTGGCGGAAGGGCACGGTCTGGTAGAGGGAGGCGGCGCCCGGCTCGGGGTGCGGCTCGCGGACGGCCGGGGTCAGGCCCCGGACCCGCTCCACGACCTGGCGCAGGTGCTCGGGGGTCGTCCCGCAGCAGCCGCCGACCAGGGAGAGGCCGTACTCGCGGACGAAGGTCTCCTGCGCGTCGGCCAGCTCCGCCGGGGCCAGCGGGTAGTGCGCGCCGTCCTTGCCGAGGACGGGCAGGCCGGCGTTGGGCATGCAGGAGAGCGGGATCGTCGAGTGGCGGGCGAGGTAGCGCAGGTGCTCGCTCATCTCGGCGGGGCCGGTGGCGCAGTTGAGGCCGATGAGGTCGATGCCGAGCGGTTCCAGGGCGGTGAGCGCGGCGCCGATCTCGGAGCCGAGCAGCATCGTGCCGGTGGTCTCGACGGTGACGGAGCAGATCACGGGCAGATCGGCGCCGGTGGCCGCGAGGGCGCGCCGGGCGCCGATGACCGATGCCTTGGTCTGGAGCAGGTCCTGGGTGGTCTCGATCAGCAGGGCGTCGGCGCCGCCGGCGATCAGGCCCTCGGCGTTCTGCTGGTAGGCGTCGCGGAGCCGGTCGTACGGGGCGTGGCCGAGGGTGGGGAGCTTGGTGCCGGGGCCCATGGAGCCGAGCACCCAGCGCTGCTGTCCGGTGGAGGCGGTGAAGGCGTCGGCGGTCTCGCGCGCGATGCGTGCCCCGGCCTCGGAGAGTTCGAGGACCCGGTCGGCGATGTCGTACTCGCCGAGGGCGGCCAGGTTGGCGCCGAAGGTGTTGGTCTCCACGCAGTCCACGCCGACCGCGAAGTACTCCTCGTGGACCGAGCGCACGATGTCGGGGCGGGTGACGTTCAGGATCTCGTTGCAGCCTTCGAGGTTCTCGAAGTCCTCCAGCGTGGGGTCCTGGGCCTGGAGCATGGTGCCCATCGCTCCGTCGGCCACCACCACACGGGTGGCGAGTGCCTCGCGCAGGGCTGCGGCTCGGTTCCGGCTCTCGGCGGAAGGGGTCGGCGACGGGGCCATGGATTTACTCCCAGGGGTGCGACGGCTGTCGGCTTTGCGCCCTCGGCAAAGAGCGCACCCGGCCAGGGTAGCCGGGTCCGGACCAGGGTCGTCACACCGTCCGGGGATCGGACGGCATCCTGTCAGGAAGCTTTCAGGCGTCGGGCGCCGAAGATTTCTGTTGCTGTCGAGCAGGGGTCGGCATCGACCGATAGTGTTCAGCATTGTCGAACAAGGTGGAGGAGTACGGCGCGATGGCCAAGAACATCCAGTCCCTGGAGCGGGCGGCCGCCATGCTGCGCCTGCTGGCGGGCGGCGAGCGGCGGCTGGGCCTCTCGGACATCGCCTCCTCCCTGGACCTGGCCAAGGGCACCGCGCACGGCATCCTGCGCACACTCCAGCACGAGGGCTTCGTCGAGCAGGACGAGGCGTCGGGCCGCTATCAGCTGGGCGCCGAACTGCTGCGCCTGGGCAACAGCTATCTGGACGTGCACGAGCTGCGCGCCCGCGCCCTGGTGTGGACCGACGACCTGGCGAGATCCAGCGGCGAGAGCGTCCATCTGGGCGTGCTGCACCAGCACGGCGTGCTGATCGTCCACCACGTCTTCCGGCCGGACGACAGCCGGCAGGTCCTGGAGGTGGGGGCCATGCAGCCGCTGCACTCCACGGCGCTGGGCAAGGTGCTGGCCGCGTTCGATCCGGTGGCCCACACCGAGGCCGTGGAGGCGGAGCGGCAGTCCTTCACCCCCCGCACCGTCACCGCCCCCGACGCCTTCGAGGCCACCCTCGACCTGACCCGCGCGCGGGGCTGGGCGGACGACGTGGAGGAGACCTGGGAGGGGGTGGCCGCGGTGGCCGCCCCCATCCACGACCGGCGGCGGATGCCCGTGGGCGCCGTCGCGGTGACCGGCGCGGTGGAGCGGGTCTGCGCGGACGGCGAACTGCGGCCCGAGCTGGTGGCGGCCGTACGCGACTGCGCCCGCGCGGTCTCCCGGGACCTCGGGGCCCGCCGCTTCTGACCCGCCCGGCCCCCTTGGCCCATGAGTTTTGGGGCACACAACCCTTGACGCCCCTTCGCCCGGACGAAACACTGCCGTTCACCGGTCGGCATTGTCGAACGACTAACGGAAAATAGCGTTAGTGTGTGACGGTGCCCAGGGCCGGGCAACGCCCTCCCACGAGGGCGCGGACCACCGGAGGGACCCGTGGTTCGGCTTCCCTGGACGAAGGACAAAGGAGTCGCGGGTGTCCAGCTCCGACATCTTCATCGGCGAGACCATCGGGACCGCCGTGCTCATCCTGCTCGGCGCCGGTGTGTGCGCCGCCGTCACGCTCAAGCACTCGAAGGCGCGGGACGCCGGGTGGCTCGCCATCACCTTCGGGTGGGGGTTCGCGGTGCTGACCGGCGCCTATCTGGCGGGCGGGGTCTCCGGCGCGCACCTCAACCCGGCCGTCACCATCGGGCTGGCGATCGAGGGCGGCACCGCGTGGAGCGACGTTCCGCTCTACCTCGCCTCCCAGCTGCTGGGCGCGATGATCGGCGCGGTGCTGGTCTGGCTGACCTACTACGGGCAGTTCCGGGCGCACCTCACGGATCCGGAGGTCCTCGGCGCCCATACGGGTGAGGAGGGCATGGTCGACCAGTCCGCCGCCCCCGCCGCCGGGCCGGTGCTCGGGGTCTTCTCGACGGGACCGGAGATCCGCAACGCCGTGCAGAACGTCCTGACCGAGGTCATCGCCACGGTCGTGCTGGTCCTGGCGATCCTGACGCAGGGGCTCAACGCGGACGGCGACGGCCTCGGCACCCTCGGCGCGCTGATCACCGCGCTGGTGGTCGTCGGCATCGGCCTGTCGCTCGGCGGTCCGACCGGCTACGCGATCAACCCGGTTCGCGACCTCGGTCCGCGTATCGTGCACGCGCTGCTTCCGCTGCCGAACAAGGGCGGATCCGACTGGGGTTACGCCTGGGTCCCCGTCGTCGGCCCCCTGATCGGCGGCGCGCTGGCGGGCGGGCTCTACAACGTCGCGTTCGCCTGAGCGGCGGCGCACGACCGCACGTCCCGACCCCGTCGCAACCCCACGACCACCCAGACCTTCCGGGAGCACACCGTGACCGACGCACACACCACCGGCAGCCACGGCGCCGGGCCGTTCATCGCGGCCATCGACCAGGGCACCACCTCCAGCCGCTGCATCGTCTTCGACAAGGACGGCCGGATCGTCTCCGTCGACCAGAAGGAGCACGAGCAGATCTTCCCCAAGCCCGGATGGGTGGAGCACGACGCGGCGGAGATCTGGGAGAACGTCCAGGAGGTCGTCGCCGGCGCCATCGTCAAGGCCGGCATCACCGCCGCCGACGTGAAGGCCATCGGCATCACCAACCAGCGCGAGACCACGCTGCTGTGGGACCGGCACACCGGTGAGCCGGTGCACAACGCCCTCGTCTGGCAGGACACCCGCACCGACGCGCTCTGCAAGGAGCTGGGCCGCAACGTCGGCCAGGACCGGTTCCGGCGCGAGACCGGGCTGCCGCTCGCCTCGTACTTCGCCGGGCCCAAGGTCCGCTGGCTGCTCGACAACGTCGAGGGGCTGCGCGAGCGCGCCGAGCGGGGCGACATCCTCTTCGGCACGATGGACTCCTGGGTCATCTGGAACCTGACCGGCGGCACCGACGGCGGCGTCCACGTCACCGACGTCACCAACGCCTCCCGCACCCTCCTGATGAACCTGCACTCGCTGAGCTGGGACCCCAAGATCCTCAGCTCCATGGACATCCCGGCGGAGGTGCTGCCGGAGATCCGCTCCTCGGCGGAGGTCTACGGCACCACGAAGGGCGGCGTCCTCGACGGCGTACCGGTCGCCTCCGCGCTCGGCGACCAGCAGGCCGCACTGTTCGGCCAGACCTGCTTCGCCGAGGGCGAGGCCAAGTCCACGTACGGCACCGGCACCTTCATGCTGCTGAACACCGGCGAGACGCCCGTCAACTCCTACAACGGGCTGCTGACCACGGTCGGCTACCGGATCGGCGACCAGAAGCCGGTCTACGCCCTGGAGGGCTCCATCGCGGTCACCGGTTCGCTGGTGCAGTGGATGCGCGACCAGATGGGCCTGATCCAGTCCGCCGCCGAGATCGAGACCCTGGCCCTGTCGGTCGAGGACAACGGCGGCGCCTACTTCGTCCCGGCGTTCTCCGGGCTGTTCGCCCCGTACTGGCGCCCCGACGCCCGCGGCGTCATCGCCGGCCTCACCCGTTACGTCACCAAGGCGCACATCGCCCGTGCCGTGCTGGAGGCCACCGCCTGGCAGACCCGCGAGATCAGCGACGCGATGACCAAGGACTCCGGCGTCGAGCTGACCGCGCTCAAGGTCGACGGCGGGATGACCTCCAACAACCTGCTGATGCAGACGCTCGCCGACGTCCTGGACGCGCCCGTGGTGCGGCCCATGGTCGCCGAGACCACCTGCCTCGGCGCCGCCTACGCCGCCGGCCTGGCCGTCGGCTTCTGGCCCGACACCGACGCCCTGCGCGCCAACTGGCGCCGGGCCGCCGAGTGGACCCCCCGGATGGACGCGGACACCCGCGCCCGCGAGTACAAGAGCTGGCTCAAGGCCGTGGAACGGACCAAGGGCTGGCTCGACGACGAGGAGTGACCGACATGACCACCCTGCAGAGCGTCCCCGCACTCGGGACGCACCCGGCCTCCGGCTCCCTTCCGAGCCGCGCCGAGACCCGGGAGCAGCTCTCCAAGGCGACGTACGACCTCCTGGTGATCGGCGGCGGCATCCTGGGCATCTCCACCGCCTGGCACGCCGCGCAGTCCGGACTGCGGGTGGCCCTGGTGGACGCCGGCGACTTCGCCGGCGCCACCTCGTCCGCCTCCTCCAAGCTGCTCCACGGCGGTCTGCGCTATCTGCAGACCGGCGCGGTGAAGCTGGTGGCGGAGAACCACTTCGAGCGCCGTGCGGTCTCCCGCCAGGTCGCCCCGCACCTGGCCAATCCGCTCACCTTCTACCTGCCGGTGTACAAGGGCGGGCCGCACGGCGCGGCGAAGCTCGGCGCGGGCGTCTTCGCGTACTCGGCACTCTCCGCGTTCGGCGACGGCGTCGGCCATGTGATCAGCCCGGCGAAGGCGGTGCGCGACGTGCCGGAGCTGCGGACGGATAACCTGCGGGCCGTCGCGGTCTACGGCGACGACCAGATGAACGACGCGCGGATGGCACTGATGACGGTGCGCGCGGCCGTCGACGCGGGGGCCACGGTCCTCAACCACGCGGCGGTCACCGGGCTGCGGTTCACCCGGGGCCGGGTGACGGGCGCGGAGCTGCGCGACCGGCTGGACGGCGGCGAGTTCGGGGTGGACGCCCGACTCGTGCTGAACGCGACCGGGCCGTGGGTGGACCACCTGCGGCGGATGGAGGACCCGGGGGCGGCGCCCTCGATCCGGCTGTCCAAGGGCGCGCACCTGGTGCTGCGGCGGACCCGTCCGTGGCGGGCCGCGCTGGCCACGCCCATCGACAAGTACCGCATCACCTTCGCCCTGCCGTGGGAGGACATGCTGCTGCTCGGCACGACGGACGAGGTGTACGAGGGCGATCCGGCGGACGTGGCGGTGACCCCGCGGGACACCGCGCAGATCCTGGACGAGGCGGCGTTCTCGGTCCGCGACCAGCAGCTGTCGCCCGAGCTGATCACGTACTCCTTCGCCGGCCTGCGGGTGCTGCCGGGCGGGCCCGGCGACACCTCGCGGGCCAAGCGCGAGACCGTGGTGACCGAGGGCCGGGGCGGGATGCTGTCGGTGGCCGGCGGGAAGTGGACGACCTTCCGCCACATCGGCCGCACGGTGATGAACAAGCTGGCCGTCCTGCCGGGCCACCCGCTCGGGGAGGGCCTGGAGCCCGTCTCCCGGCTGCCGCGCAAGCTCCCGCTGCCCGGCATCGCCAATCCGAACGCCGTCGCCCACCGGCTGCTCACCGACGGCGCCGCCCCCGGCGCGGGCATGGCCGTGGACACGGCGCGGCATCTGGCCACGCACTACGGTTCGCTCGCCTTCGACATCGCCCGGCTGGCCAACGAGAACCCGGCGCTCGGCGAGCGGATCCACCCGGACGCCCCGGAGATCTGGGCGCAGGTCGTCTACGCGCGGGACCGGGAATGGGCCGAGACCGCCGACGACGTGCTGCGGCGCCGCACCACGCTGACGATCCGGGGGCTGGCGGACGACGCGCTGCGGACGAGGGTGGAGGCGCTGCTCGGCGAGCGGCGCGGGTGACCGCCCGGCTGCCTCCCGAACGGTCCGAACGATGCGCCAGCCCCCGTACGGGGACGCATAATGGGGCGATACATCGGATGTCTGGAGGTCGCCCGTGGCTGTCACCGACGAGGCCATCGAGAAGATCAAGGAAATGATCGTCTCGGGCGCGCTACGGCCGGGCGATCGCCTCCCCAAGGAGAGCGAACTCGCCGCGGAGCTGGGCCTGTCCCGCAACTCGCTGCGGGAGGCGGTGCGCGCGCTGTCGCTGATCCGCATCCTCGACGTGCGCCAGGGGGACGGCACCTACGTCACCAGCCTCGACCCCCAACTGCTGCTGGAGGCGCTGAGCTTCGTGGTGGACTTCCACCGCGACGACACCGTGCTGGAGTTCCTGGCGGTGCGGCGGATCCTGGAACCGGCGGCGACCGCGATGGCGGCGCTCCGGATCGAGGAGGAGCGGATCGACGCGCTCGCCGCGCAGCTGGACGCGCTGGGCGCACACCCCTCGGTGGAGGAACTGGTCGCCGGTGACCTGGAGTTCCACCGGAGCATCGTGAGCGCGTCCGGGAACGCGGTGCTCTGCTCCCTGCTCGACGGTCTGTCGGGGCCGACGACACGGGCCCGGGTCTGGCGCGGTCTCACCCAGGAGGACGCGGTGAGCCGCACCCTGCACGAGCACCGGGCGATCCTCGCGGCGCTCCGGGACCGTGACGCGGAGGCGGCCAGGTCGTGGGCGACGGTACACGTGGCGAGCGTGGAGCAGTGGCTGCGCTCGACGCTGTAGCCGTGCGGGGCGGGGCGTCCGGTACGGGCGTACGCGCCCCGGTGACCGGCGGCGGGGGCGTTCCGGCCCCGGCCGCCGGGCCCGGGTCAGCTCCCGGCGGGGCGCAGGCGCAGCCCCTGCATGCCGCCGTCGACGGCCAGGGCGGTTCCGGTCACGGAGGCCGCGGCGGGGCTCGCGAGGTAGACGACGGCGGCGGCCACCTCCTCGGCGGTGACCAGCCGGCCCAGTGGCTGGCGGGCGTTGAGCGCGGCGCGCTCGGCCTCCGGGTCGTCGGCCTGTCCGAGGAGGCGGCCGATCCACGGGGTGTCGGCGGTGCCGGGGTTGACGCAGTTGACCCGGATCCCCTCGCGGACGTGGTCGGCGGCCATGGCGAGCGTGAGGGAGAGGACGGCGCCCTTGCTGGCGCTGTAGAGCGCGCGCTGGGGGAGCCCGGCCGTCGCGGCGATCGAGCAGGTGTGGGTGACGGAGGCGGCGCCGGGGCGCTCGGCGGCGGCCCGGCGCAGATGGGGCAGCGCGTGCCGGGCGGTGCGGACCATCCCGAGGACGTTGATGTCCAGGACCCGGGCCCATTCGGCGTCGTCGTTGTCCTCGACGGTGCCGATGGCGCCGATGCCGGCGTTGGAGACGAGCGTGTGCAGGGAGCCGAGTTCGGCGGCGGCCCGGTCGACGGCCTCGCGCACGGCGGTGTCGTCGGTGACGTCGGCGGTGACGGCAAGGGTGCCCTCGGGGGCCCGCGAGGTGTCCCGGTCCAGCACGGCGACGCGGGCCCCGCGCTCCAGGAGCAGGGTCGCGACGGCGGCCCCGATCCCGGAGGCGCCGCCCGTCACCAGGGCGTTCATTCCGTCGAAGTCGTGTGCGCCGGTCATCGGGCGTCCTCCTTGTCGGTGCGGCGGGCCTGCCAGACGGCGCCCTCCGGGAAGCGGTGTGCGGTGATCGACTCGGGGCGCATCCGGGCGGAGAAGCCCGGGGCGGCCGGGGCGGTGTAGCGCCCGGAGGCGATGACCACCGGGTCGACGAAGTGTTCGTGGAGATGGTCGACGTACTCGATCACCCGGTCCTCCCAGCTGCCGGAGACCGCGACGTAGTCGAACATCGAGAGATGCTGGACGAGTTCGCACAGGCCGACGCCCCCGGCGTGCGGGCAGACCGGCACGCCGAACTTGGCGGCGAGCAGCAGGATCGCCAGGTTCTCGTTGACCCCGGCGACCCGGGCGGCGTCGATCTGGACGAAGTCGACGGCCCCGGCCTGGAGCAGCTGCTTGAAGACGACGCGGTTGGCGGCGTGCTCGCCGGTGGCGACCTTGACCGGCTGACCGGCCCGCACGGCCGCGTGGCCGAGGATGTCGTCGGGGCTGGTCGGCTCCTCGATCCAGTGCGGGTCGTACGGTGCGAGCGCGGTCATCCACTCCACCGCGCCGGCCACGTCCCAGCGCTGGTTGGCGTCGACCGCGATCCGCACACCGGGGCCGACGGCCTCGCGGGCGAGCGCCATTCTGCGGACGTCGTCGCCGAGGTCGCCGCCGACCTTCAGCTTGATCTGGGTGAAGCCGTCCAGGACGGCCTCCTCGGCCAGCCGGACGAGCTTGTCGTCGGAGTAGCCGAGCCAGCCCGGCGAGGTGGTGTAGGCGGGGTAGCCCTCGGCGCGGAGCCGCGCGGCGCGCTCGGCGCGGCCGGGTTCGGCGGCGCGCAGGATCTCCAGCGCCTCCTCGGGGGTGAGGGCGTCGGTGAGATAGCGGAAGTCGACGAGCGAGACCAGTTCCTCGGGCGTCATCGCCGCCAGGAACTCCCAGACGGGCAGGCCCGCGTGCGTGGCGGCCAGGTCCCAGGCGGCGTTGACGACCGCGCCGGCCGCCATGTGCATCACCCCCTTCTCCGGTCCCAGCCAGCGCAGTTGGGAGTCGTGGGTGAGGTCGCGGTGGAGTGCGCCGAGGTCGGCGGCGGTACGCGGGACCGGGCGGCCGAGCACATGGGGCCGCAGCGCCTCGATGGCGGCGGCCATGACCTCGTTGCCGCGCCCGATGGTGAAGCAGAAGCCGTGCCCCTCGGCGGGCTGGCCCCCGTCCGCCGGCGACGCGGCGTCGGTGCGCAGCACCACGTAGGCGGCCGAGTAGTCGGGGTCGGGGTTCATGGCGTCCGAGCCGTCCAGTTGTTCCGAGGTCGGGAACCGGATGTCGTGGACCTCGAAGCCCGTGACGGTCTGACTCATGTGCGCCCCCAGGGGTATGAACATCGGATCTCTGCTCTGGTCATCCGATGTATAACCCCCAGAGAGCGCGATCGTCCAGAGCGAACGGCGAATTTCCGCCCACAGCTCGGATGTATTGGCGGACTGATACCCGGATACGGCCGGTGTACGGGCGGACCGCGTCCGGTTCACACGGCCGTGCACGAGGGCTGCGGCGCCAGTGGCCACAAGCCGTAAGGTTGTTCCGTACGCAAGGGAACTTCGGAAGGAGGCCTGGGTGATCGAGCTCGACGGGGTTCCCGAGCTGGTCGACCCGGTCATGGTGGCCGCGTTCGAGGGGTGGAACGACGCCGGTGACGCCGCCTCCACGGCGGTGGCGCATCTGGACCGCGAATGGAAGGGCGAGGTGTTCGCCGCGCTCGACGCCGAGGACTACTACGACTTCCAGGTCAACCGTCCGACGGTCTGGCTGGACGGCGGGACGCGCAAGATCACCTGGCCGACCACCCGGCTCTCCGTGGTCCGCGTCGGCGGCGAGAAGCCGCGCGACCTGGTCCTGGTCCGGGGCATCGAACCGTCGATGCGCTGGCGCTCGTTCTGCAACGAACTGCTGGGCTTCGCACACGAGCTGGGTGTCGAGATGGTGGTGGTGCTCGGTGCGCTCCTCGGCGACACCCCGCACACCCGGCCGGTGCCCGTCAGCGGGGTCACGTCCGATCCGGACCTGGCCCGGACCATGGATCTGGAGGAGACCCGGTACGAGGGGCCGACCGGCATCGTCGGCATCCTCCAGGAGGCCTGCACGCACGCGGGCGTGCCCGCGGTCAGCCTGTGGGCGGCGGTGCCGCACTACGTCTCGCAGCCGCCCAACCCGAAGGCCACGCTGGCGCTGCTGAACCGCCTGGAGGACCTGCTCGGGCTGCGCATCCCGCTGGGCGAGCTGCCCGAGGACGCCCGCGCCTGGCAGCTCGGCGTCGATCAACTGGCCGCCGAGGACAGCGAGGTCGCGGAGTACGTGCAGACGCTGGAGGAGGCCCGGGACACCGCCGAGCTGCCCGAGGCGAGCGGCGAGGCCATCGCCCGGGAGTTCGAGCGCTATCTGCGGCGCCGGGACCCCGGGCCCGGTCAGGCGCCGGGCGGGCACGCCACGGAGAGCGGCGACGCCTCGTACCTCCGGGACACCTCCAGCGGCCGGACCAGGCCGCCGAAGCCGATCCGGCCGGAGAGCGGTCCGGGGCCGGCCGGCGGCACCGGCGGAGCGGGCCGGCGCGGCCCGGCGAAGCCGCCCGGGGACGCCTCGGACGAACCGCCCGAGGACGCCCCGGACGACTCCCCGGGAGATTCCCCCGAGGAGTGATCCGGCGGGCACGGAGCCGGGCGGGGCGCGTCCCCGCCCGGCTCCGCCGTTTCCGTCCGCCCCTCAGGAACGGATGCGTCACCGGCCCCGGACGTCGTCGTGACGTCCGGGGCCGGTGAAGGGTGTCGAAGGGGCGGGTGGTTACAGCGCGACTCCGAGCAGGGCGTCGACGGCGCGCGAGACGAGACCGGGCGCGCCCTCGTCGTCCCCGCCCCCGGCGGTCTGGCGCTCGGCCCAGCGGTCGACGGCGGCCAGCGCCGCCGGGGCGTTCAGATCGTCGGCCAGAGCCGCGCGGATCTCTTCGACGAGCGCGTCGGCCGGCAGCCCGTCGGGCCGCGAGACCGCCGCGCGCCACCGGGCGAGCCGTGCCACGGCGTCGGTGAGGACCTGGTCGGTCCACTCCCAGTCCGCGCGGTAGTGGTGCGCGAGCAGGGCCAGGCGGATCGCCGCCGGGTCCACGCCCTCACGGCGCAGCGCCGAGACGAAGACCAGATTGCCCCGGGACTTGGACATCTTCTCGCCGTCCAGGGCGACCATGCCGGCGTGCACGTATGCCTGGGCGAAGGGGTGCTCGCCGGTCAGCACCTGGGCGTGCGAGGCGCCCATCTCGTGGTGCGGGAAGGCCAGGTCGGAGCCGCCGCCCTGGACGTCGAAGCCCATGCCCAGGTGGTCCAGGGCGATGGCCACGCACTCGATGTGCCAGCCGGGCCGGCCCGCGCCGAGCGTGCCGCCGTCCCAACTGGGCTCGCCCTCGCGGGCGGCCATCCAGAGCATCGGGTCGAGCGGGTTCTTCTTGCCGGGGCGCTCCGGGTCGCCGCCGCGTTCGGCGGAGAGCAGGCGCATCGCCTCGGCGTCGAGGTTCGAGACCTCGCCGAAGTGGGGGTCGGTGTCGACGGAGAAGTACACGTCCCCGTCGAGTTCGTAGGCGGCGCCCGCGTCTCGGAGCCGTTCGACGAGCGGCACGATGCCGGGTATCGCCTCGACGGCTCCGATGTAGTGCTTCGGCGGAAGCATGCGCAGGGCGGTCATGTCCTCGCGGAACAGGGCCGTCTCGCGCTCGGCGAGTGCGGTCCAGTCCTCCCCGTCGCGCACGGCCCGCTCCAGCAGCGGGTCGTCCACGTCCGTCACGTTCTGGACGTAGTGAACCTGCCGCTTGGTGTCGAGCCACACGCGCTGGACGAGGTCGAACGCGTTGTAGGTCGCCGCATGACCCATGTGGGTCGCGTCGTACGGCGTGATGCCGCAGACGTAGATGCGGGCGACGGGACCGGGGTCAAGGGTGATCCGTCCGCCGGTCGCGGTGTCGTGGATCCGAAGGTCGCGGCCCTTGCCGGGCAGGGCGGGGACCTCAGAAGCGGGCCAGGCATGCATGCCACGAGCGTAACCGGATGCCCCTTCCGGATACGAACCGGAGGGGGGATCCTGTCCGAAGAGGCCCTCTTGCGTCCCGGGACACCACGTGCCTGCGCCCCGTACGCCTCAGTGGGCGCGCCGGGCGCCCGTCACAGCGGCGGCCAGGGGATGGAGGGCCACTCGCCGCTCGGCACGCGGTGCAGCCCGGAGGCGCGCAGCGCGGCCACCCGGGCGCGCAGCGCCTCGGTCTCGGCCGGCGTGAGGAGTTCCGCCAGCCGGGTGAGCAGCGGCTCCCCGGGCTCCAGCCGGGCGGCCAGCCGGTCCAGCACCTCGACGGCCTCCGCCGTCAGCGGATCCCCGGCCCAGCCCCAGAGCAGGGTGCGCAGCTTGTCCTCGGTGTGGAAGGTCACCCCGTGATCGATGCCGTAGAGCCGGCCGTCCGGGGCGGGCAGCAGATGGCCGCCCTTGCGGTCGCCGTTGTTGATCACGGCGTCGAGCACCGCGAGGCGGCGCAGCCGGTCGTCGTCCGCGTGCACGAGCAGCGCGGTGCGCCCCTCCCCCACCTCGGCGCGGACCACGGCCTTCCAGCCGGGCCCCGGCTCCTCGTCCTCGACGAGCGCGAGCAGCCCGGGTCCGTCGTCCTCCTGCGGGGCCGGCTCGATCCAGAGCTGGCACATGCCCTCTCCGTACGGCCCCTCGCGCAGCACGGTGGGCGGGACGAGGCCCCAGCCTGTCGCCTCGGAGATCTCGTACGCGGCCACCTCGCGCTGGGCGAGGGTGCCGTCGGGGAAGTCCCAGAGCGGCTGTTCGCCCGCCACCGGCTTGTAGACGCAGTGCGCCTCCTCGCCGTCCAGGGCGACCGAGCAGTACAGGACCGCGTTGGACGCCCCGCGGACCTGGCCGAGCACCGTGAGCCGCCCCTCGCCTAGCAGGGTGAGCGGCCCGGGGCCGCTCAGGCCCCGCGACGGTATCCGTTCTGGCGCGGGCATACGTGTCCTTCCGGGTCGAGCGGCAGGCTGCACAGGGGGCACGGCGGGCGGCCGGCGTTCACGACGTCGAGAGCGCGCTTGGCGAACGCCCTGGCCTGTGCGCCGCTGAGGCGCACCCGGAGCATCGGGGGCCCGTTCTCCTCGTCCTGGAGCAGCCGCTCCTCGGCCTCGGCCAGGTCCTCGACGGAGTCCGCGTCCAGCTCGACCAGGGCCTGCGCCTCGACGATCATGCGCTGTTCCTCGCCGTCCCAGGCCAGCGCCATGGTGCCGACGCGGAACTCCTCCTCGACGGGCACGTCGAGCGGGGCGGTGTCGGTGACGTCCATCGGGGCCACGGCCGGGACCGGCGAGTTGCCCCCGGTGCGGCGCACCACCTCGTCGAGCAGTTCGTCGACCCGCTCGGCGAGCGCGGCGACCTGGGTCTTCTCCAGGGCCACGCTGGTGACGCGTCCGCCTGAGGAAGCCTGCAGGAAGAACGTACGACGTCCAGGCAGCCCGACCGTGCCGGCCACGAAACGGTCCGGGGGGTCGTACAGGAACACCTGACGGGACACGTCCTGTCTCCCTTGAGAATTGAGGGCGGATGAGGGTCGGCCGGGGCCCGGGGCGAGTCCTCGCGGACCGGCCCCGGGGCGCCTACGGCGCGTCCACCCTACTGCGCGGAGCGATCACGGCGCCCCAGCGCCGCCGCCGACCGCCGCGTGGCCCTCGGCGCCCGGCGCCGCGCCCGCGTCGGGGCCGGGGTCGCGGGGCGCGAGACCGGCCAGGTCACCGGTGTCGCCGAGCCGCAGCAGGAACGGCCGCAGCCCGGTGTAGCGGATCGCGGTGACCGAGCAGGGGTCGGCGTGGATGCGCTGGAAGAGGTCCAGGTGCAGGCCGAGCGCGTCGGCGACCAGGGACTTGATGATGTCGCCGTGGGAGCACATCAGATAGACGGCGTTCTCGCCGTGCTCCGCCTCGATCCGGGCGTTCCAGTCGCGGACCGCGTCGACGGCGCGGGCCTGCATCGCCCGCATCGACTCGCCGCCGGGGAAGGCGGCGGCGGAGGGGTGCTGTTGTACGACCTTCATGAGCGGTTCGTCGGTGAGTTCGGCGAGCTTGCGCCCGGACCAGTCGCCGTAGTCGCACTCGTTGATCCGCTCCTCGGTGTGCGAGGCCAGTTCCGGCCTCGCGGCGAGCAGGGGGGCGAGCGTCTCGTGGCAGCGCTGGAGGGGGCTGCTCACGGCGGCGGCGAGCGGCAGGGCCGCCAGACGTCCGGGCAGGGCGGCGGCCTGGGCCGCGCCGCGCTCGTCGAGCGCGACCCCGGGGGTGCGGCCGGCGAGCAGCCCGGACGTGTTGGCGGTGGAGCGTCCATGGCGTACGAGGATCAGGGTGGGCATACCCGCCAGCGTAGGCCGGGGCGCCCGAGAGGGTGCGCGGCGGACCGGGGCGGGGGAGAATGCGCGCGTGATCGTGGACTGCGCCATCTACCGCGAGGGCCGCCGCACGGCGGGCCCCGACGACCTCTCCGACGCCCTGGACCAGGCGCGGGCGAGCGGTGACGCGTTCCTGTGGATCGGTCTGCACGAGCCGACGGAGAAGGAGTTCGACCGGGTCAGCAGCGAGTTCGGGCTGCATCCGCTGGCGGTGGAGGACGCCCTCTCCGCCCACCAGCGGCCCAAGCTGGAGGTCTACGACGACTCGCTCTTCGTGGTGATCAAGCCGATCGTCTACGACCACGCGAGCGACTCGGTGAGCGCGGACGAGCTGATGATCTTCATCGGCGACTCGTTCGTGGTGACGGTCCGGCACGGCGAGGGGGCGCCGCTGGCCGCGGTGCGCCGGCGGCTGGAGGCGGAGCCGGAGGTGCTCCGGCACGGGCCGGCGTCGGTGCTGTACGCGATCAGCGACGCCGTCGTGGACCACTACATCGATGTGACGGGCGAGCTCCAGGTCGACCTGGAGGAGCTGGAGACGCAGGTCTTCGCCCCGGCCGGGTCCGGGGACTCCAAGAACACCGCGGCCCGGATCTACACCTTCAAGCGCCAGGTGCTGGAGTTCCGCCGGGCGGCGGTCCCGCTGGCGGCGCCGATGGCGCGGCTGGCGAGCGCGGGCGTGCCCTTCGTCCCCGCCCGGTCGCAGCCGTTCTTCCGCGATGTGCAGGACCATCTGACGCGCGTCAACGAGCAGGTGGAGGGGCTGGACCGGCTGCTGTCCGACATCCTGTCCGCGCATCTCGCGCAGATGGGGGTGCGGCAGAACGACGACATGCGCAAGATCTCGGCCTGGGCGGCGATGGCCGCCGTGCCGACGATGGTCGCGGGGATCTACGGGATGAACTTCCAGCACATGCCGGAGCTGCACTGGGTCTGGGCCTACCCGGCGGTGCTGCTGCTGATGACGGGCGTGGTCCTGGGGCTCTACCGCCAGTTCAAGCGGCGCGGCTGGCTCTGAGGGGCCGGGCCGCCGCTCAGGCGAACTCGGGGGCCGCGACGGCCGGGCCGCCCAGCGCGTCGCGCCGCTCGGGGGGCGCCAGGCTCACCATGCGCCGCCAGCCGACGGCCCGTTCGTACGCGTACACGGCGTGGATCCCGGCCGCGAGCACCGCGGCCCTGGCGCGGGACCAGCCGAGGATGCGGCCCATGTGGTCCATCACGGCGAGGCTGACGTCGCGGTAGACGCGGATCTCGGCGAGCGCGCACTCGCGCAGGATCCGCTGGATGGTCCGGCCGTGGCCGGCCGCCGCGAAGCGGAGCAGTTCCTCGTGGCAGTAGGCGAGGTGGTTGTCCTCGTCGTTCGAGATCATCTTCACCGCGCGGCCCAGGTCGGGGTGGTCGGCGAAGTGCTTGCGCAGCAGGCGCATCTGCTCGGAGGCACGCTGCTCGGTCACCCGGCTGTGCGCGAGGTAGGTGATGATGTCGCGCTCGGTGAGGGGTTCCTCCCGGCCCAGCCGCGCGTGGGCCAGTCCGATGCCGTGCCGCTCCAGGAGCATCGTGTAGTCGGTGTCGCCGGGGACCTCGGCCGGGGTGAGTCCGCGCTTCTTGAGCAGGGCGTTGAAGATCCGGCCGTGTTTGTCCTCGTCGGCCCCGTGCCGGGTGATCCTGGGGGCCAGGGCGCGCTGGCTCGCGGGCACGAGGGCCGCGATGCGGGCGTTCTCCCATCCGCCCTGGGACTCCCCGCTGGCCGCGATCGAGCAGAACAGCCGGAACGACTCGTCGTCGTCGAGGATCTCCTGGAACAGGTTCTTTGCCGAGAGCATCACTGCCACCTCCGTACCGGCGTCCGCCGAGCGCCAGTCAAATGCGCCCCGCTCCGGCGGGCAACACGAGCGGCCCCCGACTGGTCCGAACGGGCAGGGTCCAAACCGCCGCACCGTCCCGCACCACCGCCGGCCCGGCCCCGGGCAAATCGTTTCCGCAGTGCCCGTGACCCCGGGTCGACGACGGCGTTGTTCCCCATGACGGCCGTGGCGGGGAAGACCCCCGAGCCCCCACCACGGCCGCGGACCCGTCAGGCGAGTCCGGCACGCTCCAGCGCGTCCGTGCCGGCCCGCAGCGCCGCGATCCGCTCGTCGAGCGTGAAGCCGGCCGGGGCCAGCGTGAGCGTCGTGACGCCCACCTCCGCGTACGCCTGCATGCGCGCGGAGATGCGCTCCACCGACCCGAGCAGCGTGGTCTGGTCGATCAGCTGGTGCGGAACGGCCGCCGCCGCGCCGCTCTTGTCCCCGGAGAGGTACTTCTCCTGGATCTCGGCGGCCTCCTTCTCGTACCCCATGCGCTGGGCGAGCCGGTTGTAGAAGTTCTGCTTGGCGCTGCCCATGCCGCCGACGTACAGCGCGGTGTACGGACGAAACATGTCCGCGAGGCCGTGGATGTCGTCACCGACGGCGAGCGGGACGGTCGGGCAGACGTCGAAGCCCTCCATCGTCTTCCCGGCCTTCTCCCGCCCGGCCCGCAGGGGGCTGATCGCGGTCTCCTCCAGATGCTCGGCGGACGGGAAGATCAGCAGCGCGCCGTCGGCGATCTCGCCGGTCTGCTCCAGGTTCTTCGGGCCGATGGCGGCGATGTAGAGCGGGATGTGCTCGCGCTGCGGGTGCACGGTCAGCTTGAGCGGCTTGCCCGGCCCGCCCGGCAGCGGGAGCGTCCAGTGCTGCCCCTCGTACGACAGCCGCTCGCGGCTCATCGCCCGCCGGACGATCTCGACGTACTCCCGGGTGCGGGCGAGCGGCTTGTCGAAGGTGACGCCGTACCAGCCCTCGGAGACCTGCGGACCCGAGACGCCGAGGCCGAGGCGGAAGCGACCGCCGGAGAGGGAGTCGAGGGTGGCCGCCGTCATCGCCGTCATGGCGGGCTGGCGGGCCGGGATCTGCATGATCGCGGAGCCGACGTCGATGGACTCGGTCTGCGCGGCGACCCAGGACAGCACGGTCGGAGCGTCGGAACCGTACGCCTCGGCCGCCCAGCAGACGTCGTAGCCGAGCCGGTCGGCCTCCTGCGCGACGGCGAGGTTGTCGCCGTCCATTCCGGCGCCCCAGTAACCGAGATTGATGCCGAGCCGCATAACCGCTCCCCTTACTGATCAGTAACGTCCCTGTGTTCCGGACTCTAGCGCGCGGGACCCCGATGCGGCAGGGGCCGTCCGGGCGCCGGTTGTCCACAGCCCTGCTCCGCGTGGGGCTCTGGCCAGTAATCTCAGCGCCCATGGAGCAGAGGCATCTCGGCCGCACCGGCCTTCGAGTGTCCCGGATCGGGCTCGGCACCCTCACCTGGGGCCGCGACACCGACGAGCACGACGCTGCCGAGCAGCTGAAGGCCTTCTGGGAGGCGGGCGGCACGCTCGTCGACACCGCCGACGTGTACGGCGGGGGCGAGGCCGAATACCTGTTGGGGCGCCTGGTCGAGGGGCTGGTGCCCCGGCGCGATCTGGTCATCGCCACCAAGGCCGGCAGCGTCGCCGATCGGTACCGCAGGTTCGACGCCTCGCGCGGCCATCTGCTCGCCGCCCTGGACGCCTCGCTCGCCCGGCTCGGCACCGACCACGTGGATCTGTGGCAGGTGCACGCCTTCGATCCGCAGACTCCGCTGGACGAGACGCTGCACGCCCTGGACCTCGCCGTCTCCAGCGGTCGCGCCCGGTACGCGGGCGTGTCGAACTTCTGCGGCTGGCAGCTGGCCAAGGCCGCCACCTGGCAGCTCGCCGCGCCCGGCGCGCGCACCAGGATCGCCAGTACGCAGATGGAGTACTCGCTGCTCCAGCGGGGCGTGGAACGCGAGGTGCTGCCGGCCGCGCTCGACCTCGGGGTGGGGCTGCTGCCCTCCTCCCCGCTGGGCCGGGGTGTGCTGACCGGCAAGTACCGCACGGGCACCCCCGCCGACTCGCGCGGCGCCTCCGAGCTGCTGGCCCCCTTCGTCGAGCCGTATCTCGACGACGCGGCGAGCCGCATCGTGGACGCCGTGACCACCGCCGCCGAGGGGCTGGCCAGCACCCCGCTCCAGGTGGCCCTGGCCTGGGTCCGGGACCGGCCCGGCGTGGTGGCACCGATCATAGGAGCGCGCAACGCGCGGCAGCTCGCGGAGGCATTGTCAGTGGAGACGCTTAGTCTTCCTGACGAGATCTGCCAGGCGCTCGACGATGTGTCGGCGCCCGTGCACCGCTATCCGGACCAGGACTGGAGCACGCTGTGACTGCGCTTCCCCGGGGGGAGTCCCCCGGCCCCGCGGCCGACGACGACGTCGCCGACGAGCCCGCCGCCGCACCCGAGACGGCCACCGCCGAGGCGGGCACGGCCCCCGGCACCGATGCGGGTGCGGACGCCGACGCCGGTGCGGAATCCGACGTGGCTGCGGTTTCCGGCGCGGGGGCGGTTTCCGGCGCCGTCGCGGGTCCCGGCTCGGGTACGGGTACGGAATCCGGCGCGGACGCGGACGCGGGTGCGGACACCGGCGCGGGCACGGAGCCGGGCGCCGGGGACGGGGACGGGGCCGCCGGGCTCTCCGAGGCGGAGGCCGAGCTGGCCGCCCAGCGCGAGCTGCGGGAGCGGATCGAGAAGCGCAAGGCCGAGAAGGCCGGACCGGTCGAATCGGGGGCGAGTCTGAGCGGCCCGGCGGCCGATCTGCTGGCGGCGGTGCGGGCCGTGGAGAGCGGCGAGAAGCCCGGCGCCGCGTTCTTCGACTCCCCCGCCCCCTCACCGGCCCGCCGGAGCGTCCCCGCGCCCGCGCCGGTGCGCGCCCCGGTCCCCGAGGCCGTCCCCGCGCCCAGGGAGGCGGCGCCGGAGACGGTCACGGCCGTGGCCGCCGTGCTGGCCGAGGGCGGGGCGCCCGCCTCGCTGGCCGCCCCGGCCGCCCTCGCCCTGGGCGAGCGGGCCGGAGAGGCGCTGCGCGCGGACCCCTGGCGGCTGCTGTCCCTGCCGGGTGTCGGCCCGGAGCAGGCCGACGCCTTCGCCCGCGCCCTGCTGGGCGCCGAGTGCGGCCCCGACGACGCACGGCGGGCGGCGGCCCTGGTCGGCTGGCTGCTGGAGCGCGCCGCGCTCCAGGGGCACACCGCGCTGGACGCGGAGCGGGTGCGCGCCGCGCTCGCCGAACGCGCCGTGAGCGACCCCGACGCCGCCGTGCAGCACGCGGTCGCCGAGGGCGCCGTCCTGGTCTTCCAGGACGGGAGCGAGGACCGGGAGGGCGAGGACGGCGCGGGCGCTGAGGAGGACGCCGGGCAGGACACCGACGGGGCGGACGCCGAGCCCGTGCGGGTCCTCCTCGGCCTCGACCGGTACGCCCTGGCCGAGGAGAGCCTGGCCGACGGCCTCGCCCGGCTGGCCAACGCCGGGGAGAAGGACGCCGACTGGTCGGACGCCGCAGCGGCGGCCCCCTCCCCGTCGGCCGCCGAGCTGATCCGCTCGGTCGCGGCGCACGCGCTGGTCGCGCACACGGGCGGCGAGGCCGCCCGCGCCGAGCCGGCCGCCCTCATCGCCGCGGCCACGCGTCTGGGCCTGCGGGCCCTGGGCGCCACGCACAGCCCCGACGGACGGCGCCGGCTGGCCGAGGCGGCCGGCGACCCGGCGGCGGCCGTGACCCTCGCCGGGCTGCTCTCCGGCTCCGAGGGGCCCGGCCGGGACGAGGAGGGCGCGCTCCGCGTCGATCTGCTCGTCGTGCTGGACGCCCCGCAGCTGGACGTGGAGACCGGCGCGATGCTGGTGGAGTCGCTGGCGGACGGGGCCCGGCTGGTGCTGAGCGGCGACCCCGGGGTGCTCGGCTCGGCCGGCGCGGGGCGGGTCTTCGCCGATGTGCTGGCCGCCCGCGCCTGCCCGCAGGTGGTCTCGCGGACGCCCGATCCGGGTCCGATCGGCGAGCTGGTCTCCGGCATCGGCATCGGGGAGCTGAACCAGGTGGAGGCGCCCGGCAAGGAGGTCGTGATCGTGCCGGTGCGCGACGCGGGAGAGGCGGTGCACCGCACGGTGCAGCTGGTCGCCGACTCGGTGCCGCGCGCCCTGGGCGTGCCCGCCTCGGACACCCAGGTGATCACCGTCGGGCACGGCGGTTCGGCCGGCACGCGGGCGTTGAACGAGGCGCTGAAGCGGCGGCTCAACCCGGGCCCCGGCCGGTTCGGCGGCTTCGATCCGGGTGACCGGGTGGCCCATGTCCCCGCGCCCGGCCGGACGGTGCCGGGCGTGGTGGTCTCGGCCGACGCGGAGGGGCTGCACCTGGACTGCGCGGGCAGCCCCGTCGTCGTGTCGCAGGAGCAGGTGGCGGCGTCCGTGCGCCACGCCTGGGCGCTCAGCGCCCACCAGGCGGCGGGGATGCGCTGGCCCGCCGTCGTCGTGGTGCTGCCCGGGGACGCGGCGCAGGGCCTGAGCCGCCCGTGGGTCTACACAGCGTTCGGGCGCGGTGAGCGGCATCTGTCCGTGGTCCACGGCGTGGACCAGGCGCTGCCCCGCGCCGTGGCCGGGGTCCCGGGCCAGGAGCGCACCACGCGGCTGCGCTCCCTGCTGGAGACCTCCGGGGGCTGACGGCACGGGGCCGGGAACGCCTCGTGCGCCCCCGGCCCCGGCCGGTTCCCCGGCGGTGTCTCAGGCCCGGTCCCCGGCCAGTCCGTCCAGTTCCTCGTCGAGATCGTCCTCGTCGAAGACGGAGCTGACGTCGAAGCGGCAGACCACGAGCTGCGGGTCCGCGTCGTCGAAGGGGGCGCCCAGCCACTCCCCCGGTTCCGGCAGCTCGTCGGCGGCCGCGACCCAGAGCGTGGAGTCGCCCTCCTCCAGCCCGAATTCGGTGTGCCTGGAGGCGATCTCGTCCGGCTCGTACTCCCCGAAGAGCACCCCGAGCGCTCCATGGACGCTCCCGCCGGCCGCGGCCGCGCTCCCCGCGTGCCCGGCCGGGTCGGCGTCGGCGAGCCGCTGTGCCTGGGCGAGCAGGCGCTGCGGCTCCACGACGGCGTAGTCGCGGCGGATCAGCACGCTGAGCGCGTGCGGCTCCTCGGGACCGCCGTAGGGCGGCAGGGAGTCGTCCACCCCCGGGATCTCGAAGGGGGTGACCTCGTCGTGGCGGTCGTAGAGGAGTTCGTCATAGGCCTCGGCGGCGGCGGCCAGTGCGTTGAACGCGTCGTAGACAGCGGGGTCGTCGTCCCCGGTCCGGCGTTCGACCGCCGCGAGGTGGTGGTCGATCGCGGCTTTGACCGCGTCGGCGGCGGCGCGTACCTCGGCAGCGGTGGGCTGCGCAGCATCAGACATAGGGCAGACGCTATCCGTACCGGGCCCGTGCTTGCACAATAGATGCGATGCCGGAATACGAATTTGTCGATGTGTACGTGCCGCGCGGGGTGTCCCGGAAGGACACGACCCGCCTGTTGACCGACCATGCCGAGTACGGGCACTGGGAGTTGGACCGACTCACCCTGCGCCTTGACGGCAGCCGCCGGGTCCGGCTGAGGCGGCGGATCATCCGCCAGCTGCGGGCCACCTGGTGACAGCGGAACGGGCCCCGCCGCGGCGGGGCCCGTTCGCTCTCTCGTCTTTTCTTCCGCCCGTCGGCGGGCCGTCGCTACGCGGCCCTGGAGCGGCGGTACAGCACCGTGCCGACGCCGGCCAGCAGCAGTCCGGCACTCGCCGGGACGAGCGTGTCCAGACCGCCCGCGCCGGTGTGCGCGAGCTGCGGGGTGCTCGCCGGCAGCGTCTGCGGCCGGGGCGTGTTCGGAACGGTGGGCGGCTCCGGCGGCGTCACGTGCCGGACCGGGGGAACCGGCTCCGGCTCGGGCTCCGGGGTGCTGCCGTTCTCGCAGGTGTTGCCCGACGTGGAGTTGAGCAGTCCCACGATGGTGATGTCGTTCCCGCAGGCGTTGACGGGGATGTCGACGGGCACCTGGACCTGGTTGCCCGAGAGCAGTCCGGGCGAGCCCTGGGTGTGGCCCTGTGCCGTCGCTCCGCCTCCGTGGTCGCCGTTGCGGCCCCGGTGCTTGCCGGTGCCCGCCTGGGCGCCCCGGTCGCCGGCGGTCGCGTGGCTGCCGGTGTTCCCGGCCTTCCCCCCGGGTCGGCCGGACGTACCGTCCGAGCCGTTGGCGCAGGCGTTGCCCATCGCCGGGTTGAGGAGTCCCACGACACTCACCGAGTTGCCGCAGACGTTGACCGGTACCTCGACCGGGATCTGGACCGAATTCCCAGACAGCACCCCCGGGGAATTCGACGCACCGCCGACCGCTCCCGCGTCCGCGTGCGCGTAGCCGCCGCTGAGCGCGAGGACTCCGCTCGCGGCCGCCATGGTCATCAGGCCTTTGCGCGTGACCTGTCGCATAGGTTCTTTCCTGCCTTCTACCTTCCGGAATACCCCCGGATTCGACATGCGCGGGGGCAGAGGACCCGACGGCCCCGGAGCACATGGCGTGCGCTCCGGGGCCGAGCGGGTTCAAACCCTTACGGGTTGACGCACGACGTCAGTCGTTGACGCAGGTGTTGCCGAAGGCCGGGTTCAGCAGCCCGATCACGGAGATCGTGTTGCCGCACACGTTCACCGGAACGTGGACGGGAACCTGGATCGTGTTGCCCGAGATCACACCGGGGCTGCCGATGGCGGCACCCTGGGCACCCGAGTCGGCGACGGCCATGCCGGCACCCGCGAGCACGAGACCGCTGGTGACAGCCGCAGCGGCGACGATCTTCTTGATCATGGAAATTCCTCCTCGTTGGCAATGCGGTCCCAGCCGCGGACCGCATCACCTGTAACGAGGAAGAGGTAACCGGGCTACGAGTGATCCACCCCTTTCACTCGTTCCGGTCAGGTACGCACAAGCTGGCGATTACCGCCCCCGGTGTCAGCTGTGATCGATGAACCGGTCCAGGACGCGGGCGCCGAACTTCAGGCCCTCCACCGGCACCCGCTCGTCCACGCCGTGGAACATCCCGGCGAAGTCCAGCTCCGGCGGGAGCTGGAGGGGGGCGAACCCGAAGCAGCGGATGCCCAGGTCGTCGAAGGACTTGGCGTCCGTGCCGCCGGAGAGCATGTACGGCACCGCGCGGGCGATCGGGTCCTCGGCCTTCAGCGCGGTCTGCATGGCGTCGACCAGCGCGCCGTCGAAGTCGGTCTCCAGCGCCTTGTCGCCGTGCACGTCCTCGCGGCGCACGCGGGGGCCGAGGATCCGGTCGAGGTCGGCCAGGAACTCCTGCTCGTACCCCGGCAGGAAGCGGCCGTCCACATGGGCGGTCGCCTGGCCGGGGATCACGTTCACCTTGTAGCCCGCGCCGAGCATCGTGGGCGCCGCGGAGTTGCGCAGCGTGGCGCCCACCATCTTGGCGATCCCGCCGAGCTTGGCCAGGGTGGCGTCCATGTCCTCGGGGTCGAGCGGGGTACCCAGCGCGTCGGACAGCTCGTCCAGGAACGAGCGGACGGTCTTGGTGACCCGCACCGGCCAGGTGTGCCGGCCGAGCCGCCCGACGGCCTCGCACAGCTCCGTGATCGCGTTGTCGTCGTTGGTCATCGACCCGTGGCCGGCCGTGCCCTCCACGGTCAGCCGCATCCAGTGCATGCCCTTCTGCGCGGTCTCCACGAGGTAGAGGCGCAGGTTCTCGTTGACGGTGAACGAGAAGCCGCCGACCTCGCCGACGGCCTCGGTGACGCCCTCGAAGAGGTCCGGGTGCTTGTCGACGAGGAAGCGCGCCCCGTACGTCCCGCCGGCCTCCTCGTCCGCGAGGAAGGCGAGCACGATGTCGCGCGGGGGCTTGCGGCCGCTGCGCATCCGGTCGCGGACGACGGCGAGCGTCATCGCGTCCATGTCCTTCATGTCGACCGCGCCCCGGCCCCACACGCAGCCGTCCGCGATCTCCCCCGAGAACGGGTGGTGCGTCCAGTCGTGGGCGTTGGCCGGGACGACGTCGGTGTGGCCATGGATGAGCAGGGCGGGCTTCGAGGGGTCCTCGCCCTCGATCCGCGCCACCGTCGAGGCGCGCCCCTTGTGCGACTCGAAGATCTTCGGCTCCAGGCCGACCTCCGCGAGCTTCTCCGCGACGTACTCGGCGGCGGCCCGCTCCCCCGGCCCGGAGTGGTCCCCGTAGTTGCTGGTGTCGATTCTGATCAGGTCACGACAGAGGTCGACGACCTCGTTCTCCGCACTGACGCCGGAGCCGGTCCTGGCCGCTGTGGTCTCGCTCACGCTGATTCCTTCCACTGTCGCTGTCGTGCTCCCCCTCATCCTCCCGCGCCGGGCCCGAGGACCCAAGGGCGCCCGCGCCGCCGTCGCACGGCCGTCACACCCACCGGGGCGTGATCGAGCACCCCGCATTGTTTGCTATGGTTTTCCACGTCGGAACGGGCGAGGCCCGCGAGACAGACACCTAGTCCGGGTGGCGGAATGGCAGACGCGCTAGCTTGAGGTGCTAGTGCCCTTTATCGGGCGTGGGGGTTCAAGTCCCCCCTCGGACACTGTGGTCAACCGACCAAATGGAGCCGGTCAAAGCGACGCTTTTGTCGCTTTGACCGGTTTTGTTGTTGCGGTGGACACGATGTGGCCTTTGCGGGTTCACAGAAGGCCAGATGCGTTTGTGCTTCTCAGGTGGGGTGTGAGGGGTTAGGTGGGTCAGGCTCCCGGGGTGGTGTCGGGAACGTAGCCACTGGGGCTCAAGTCGTGAAAATTCTTGACTTAGAACTCCTACTGAGGTTGAACTCGTGGAGTCGTAGGGCCTGACGGCTCGTCGCCCGTGCGGTATCACCGGTGCATGCGGTATCCACAAGGGGGCGGGCTGACCGCCGAACGGCAGCAGTTTCGCGAGGAGTTACGGCTCCGGGCGGCCGAGAGGTTCGCCTAGGGTGAGGCGAGCTCGGTGATCGCCAAGGACCTGCGGGTCAGCGTCCGCTCGGTGCAGCGGTGGCGGCAGATGTGGGACGAGGGCGGCCCACGGGCTCTGCGATCGCAGGGGCCGGCGTCACTCCCGAGACTGAGCGAGAAGCAGTTCACCCGGCTGGAGGCGGAGCTGGCCAAGGGGGCCGGCTGCGCACGGCTGGGAAGACGAGCGCTGGACCCTGAGCGGTGTGAAGACCGTGATCGGACGGCGCTTCCACTTGACCTACACGGTCCAGGGCGTGCGGAAACTCCTCGTGCGTAACGGCTGGTCCTGCCAGGTCCCGGCCAGACGCGCTATGGAACGGGACGACGTCGCGGTGGCCGGGTGGGTCAAGGAGGTGTGGCCCTGCGCGGAAGACTCGCGGCGGTGAGCGGAGCCTGGCTCGTCTTCGAGGACGAAGCCGGATTCTCCATGACACCGCCGCAGGCCAGAACCTGGTCGCAGCGCGGCCGAACCCCAGTGGTGCGGGTGCGGGGCCGTTCCCATAGACGGATATCGATCGCCGCGCTGACCTGCTACAAACCCGGCCACAGGTCGAGGCTGATCTACCGGCCACGCCGGGACGACGGTCAGCGCGACGGCCGCAAGAGCTTCTCCTGACGCGACTACCGCGATCTGCTGATCGCCGCCCACCAGCAGCTCCACGGCCCGATCGTGCTGGTCTGGGACAACCTGAACGTCCACAGAGCCGCCGGGTGTCGACGTACTCCTGAAAGTGCTCCACTGAGTACAGAGATCTCTGCACCACGCCTCCCCGGCCGTCGCCCCGCGGGCCTGATGCCGTGTCGTGCGGAGTACTCTCGCCCCGAGAGGGGGTGTCATGGAGTCGCTGGGAACTCTGTTCATGGCCGCAGCTTGGGGTGTTCCCCTGGTAGCCCTGCTGAGCGGCGTGATTGCCGTCGCGGCCACCATACGTTGGCGCCGTCGAGCGATCAGCGCCCTGGAGAGAGCCGAGGCAGAGCAAGGCGGACCAGACTCGCACGTCCCCAGTCCGCAGCATCCTGGCAGGTCAAGGCCCTTCCAGTGACAGGGACTTCATGCCGCGTCGTCTCGTTCGCGTTCGATGGCGGCGAGTCGGTTCTTGAGGCGGTAGCTGGGGCCGTTGATGGAGATGACTCCGCAGTGGTGGAGGAGCCGGTCGAGGATGGCGGTGGCGAGAACTTCGTCGCCGAACACCTGTCCCCATTCGCTGAAGGTCTTGTTCGAGGTCAGGACGAGCCCTTTTCGTATCGCTTTGAGATGACCTGGAACACGAGGTTCGCCTCTGCGCGGGCGAGCGGCTGGTAGCCGACCTCGTCCAGGACGAGAACAGCGGGCCGCAGGTAGCTGCCGAGCTTGCTGGTCAGACGGCCTGCGGCTTCGGCAGCGGTGAGGTTGCGGACCATGTCGTCGAGGCTCGTGAAGTAGATCGAGTAGCCGGCCCGGCAGGCCGCGACTGCGAGAGCGACCGCGATGTGTGTCTTGCCCACTCCCGGCGGCCCGAGCAGGGCAGCGTTGGCCTTTGCCTCGACGAACGTGAGGGTGGCGAGGTCCTTGACCTTGCGGGGGTCGAGCTCGGGCTGGAACGAGAAGTCGTAGTCGTCGAGCGTTTTGTGGTGCGGCAGCCGAGAGAGCCGCAGGCCCTGGCGGAAGCGTCGGTCGTCACGGACGGCGAGTTCTTCGGAGAGGACCAGGTCGATGAAGTCGAGGTAGCCCATCTTGGCCTCGTCAGCCCGCTGAGCGTACTGGGTCAGGGCCTCGGCCAGGTGGGGCAGGCCCAGCTTCGCGGCCGTGTTGCGGATGCGGGTGGAGACCAGCTCGCTCAAGAGGATTCCTTCGGCGTTCGGTGGGTGGTGAAGGGGCGGGTCCCAGTCAGCTCGTCATAGACCGACAACGGCCGTCGGCCGACCTCGACCTGGGTGGCCGCAGCCCGGTTCAGCAGGGCCAGCAGCGATCCCGCCTCGGTTCCGCCGTTCTGCCGACAGGGGGCGGGCAGGTCTCCGCCGGCCGTGACGCGGCGGCTGGCTCCGGTGGGCAGTCCGTCCCAGTGCCGTTCGTCCACGACCCTGGCGCCGCGGCCGTCTGCCCACGGGTGGGTGGCCAGCAGGGTCTCTCCCCGGTGGTCGGGTGTGGTGGCATGCAGGGTGATCTGGGACTTCGTGGCTCTGATCTCGACCAGCTGGCGCGGCCGGATCCGTTGGGCCGGCACCGAGTAGAGGTTAGCTTCGAAGGCGACGAGGCAGTCCTTGCCGACGTAGCGGAGGTGCCTCTGGGTGACCACGTATGGAGTGGCGGGCAGTGGGCGGAGAGCCATGTGGTCGCGGACCGCCCGCAGTCCGATGACCTCACCGTGGGTGCCGTGGACCTTGGCCCGCCGCAACGGGACCCGGGCGGTGAAGGCGGCGCTCAGTTCCTCGACGGAGGAGAAGGCGCGTCCGGCCAGGACGTGGTCGCGGACGATCAAGACCTGGCGCTCGACGCGGCCCTTCCCCGTTGGCCGGTAGGCGGCGAGCACGTCGGGGTCGAAGTCGTAGTGCCCGGCGAACGCGACCGCCTCTGGATGCAGTGGAACGGCCTCACTAGGGGCGAAGAGGTCCTAACAAAGGCGTTTCACGTGCCGGTGTGTGATGAGGCAGGTGGCGAGGCCGAGGAAGGCTTCGTGGATGTCGTCTCGCCGCTCCCA
>NZ_JBSFHN010000052.1:0-42646 GCF_053597115.1 Streptomyces sp. NPDC001515 | reverse complement strand
TTCAGTGACGCGGCGTCACTCCGTGACGCAGACCGGCCGCTTCGCGACCGGAGCGCGGTTCGCTTCGCGATCCGCGCCTGCGAGAGCCCGCTCCGCGGTCTCTCTTGACGGAGTTCGCTCCGCGAACTCCTAGAGCTGGCTGCTGAGTTGGTGCGGGGGTGATTGCCCGAGGCTTGGGCCTGCTCGGCCGGCAGATGGGGCGAGCCGTACTCATACCGAGGCTCGGATACAAGAGGTGCGCTCCGCCCCCGACAGATCTCCAGTGCACCTCCCCGGTGGAATCACGGGAAGAGACGAGAACCCAAAGCACTTCCTTCCCGAAGAAAAAACACCCGCTTCACAAAAAACACTGCGAACCAACCGACTTCGCTTCCCCGGGAATTGACTACCCCTCAGAGCCGTACGGGCCCCGCAGAACCAGAAACCCATCGCCGGCCGCCCCGGAGATCAACCATCACGGTGCTACCAGTCCCTACAGCTCGCCCCGCCACTGAGAAAACTTCAGACCAGCCCAAGCCTGACCGACGTAACATCCTCAACACGCCGATTCGGAGCGTGCTCACTCGTCGAGCTCTCTATCCGCCCTTCGGCAAGTTCCCCTTCATGAAAAGGAATCCGGTCTACGACCTCGCCCTCATCGTTGAGGAAGTCCAGAGTGCCCGTAACGGTGTTGTAGTGCTGTTCGCGCAGTATGCCGTCCACCGTCATCCGCACCATCTTCCCCTTCCCCAACGGGCGGGACAGGTGGAGATGTTCACGCGCCGCCCGAGCCACCGAAGGTGACGTGGCTTCCGTACTGGCCGGGAGGACCTCGTTGTCACCCTTTCCATCCAAGGCGCAGACCAACAGGCCGAGCAATGCGGCAGATACGGCCGCTACGGCGGCACACAACAGAAGGCGTGATCGGCGAGACATCCTGGCATCCTTGCACGGTGTATCCGTGCCCCCTCACATGGCTGCCACCCCACCCCACCCTGGCCCGGCCCGCGATCGTGCTGACGGGCGAGTGCCTTGGTCGCTCCGCAGCGCGCTCAGTAGTCACAGGGGAACAATGTCTCGCGCTCCTGGGGCCGAGCCCGAGAATCGTGTTGGCTGGGGACGCGGGGCTGTCAGTACCGTGGAGATCCACTTGGCTGCAGCAAGGAGCTGAATATGCAGGACATGGCCGTCGATCCCGTTTCCCATAACCGGGCGGCCTGGGACAAATATGTCCAGGAAGGCAACGAGTGGTCGAGACCGGTAAGCAGTGAGGATGTCGACCGCGCCCGCAAAGGCGACTGGTCAATCGTTCTCATCGGACGGGAACCAGTCGACCGGACCTGGCTGCCGGCCGACTTGACCGGGAAGGACGTGCTGTGCCTCGCCTCCGGCGGCGGCCAGCAAGGCCCGATTCTCGCTGCTGCGGGGGCGCGGGTCACGGTGTTCGACAACTCTCCCGGCCAGCTCGGCCAGGACCGGATGGTAGCCACACGTGACGGACTCGACACGCTGCACACCG
The DNA here is from genome assembly GCF_053597115.1 of Streptomyces sp. NPDC001515. Taxonomy (NCBI): domain Bacteria; kingdom Bacillati; phylum Actinomycetota; class Actinomycetes; order Kitasatosporales; family Streptomycetaceae; genus Streptomyces; species Streptomyces sp. NPDC001515. The sequence continues at coordinate 41,148 of NZ_JBSFHN010000052.1, read as the reverse complement.
TCCTGGGTGACATGAGTGACCTCAACACCTTCGACGACGCGGCATTCGACGTGGTGTTCCACCCGGTCTCCAACCTGTTCGTGCCGGATCTCGCGCCGGTGTGGCGGGAGTGCTTCCGTGTCCTGCGGCCAGGCGGGATGCTGCTCTCGGGCTTCCTCAACCCTGATGTGTACTTGTTCGACCACGAGGCACTCGACGAACACGGCGAAATGAACGTCGTACACAAACTCCCCTACAGCGATGTCACCCACTACACCCCCGAAGAACGCGCCACGAAATTCGGCCCGGACGCCGCCCTCGAATACAGCCACACCCTGACCGAACAAATCGGCGGGCAACTCGCCGCAGGATTCCTGCTCACCGGCTTCGCGGAGGCACCACACCACACCAATGCAACCGCTTCCTACATGTCACACTACTTCGCAACACGCGCCCTCAAGCCCAGCTAAACCAGGCACACCCAGCTCAACCCCGCTCGATGCCGGACGCCCGGCGCCCAAGACCAGAAGGAGACAAGGGGAGCACTCCCTCACAGGCGCTCCCCTCCCACGGTCATGGTCCACCGAGCCCCGCCCGGCCGTCCTGGCGTCTCGTGCGCTCCAGCCACGGGCCGAACTCGCTGTCCAGGACCAGGCGTCCGAGCTTCCGGTACTCCGCGAGGACGGCTGCGACCAGGTCCTCGGTCTCCAGCGGGTGGCCCGACTCCGCCGCCTGGTAGGCGGCCGTCACCGCGCAGGCACGGATCGAGCCCCCGGTCAGCTCGAACCGGTCCGCACACGTGCGCAGGTCCAGGCCCGGAGCGCGGGGGATCTCCGTGCCCAGGCAGCGCTCCCACAAAGCCAGCCGCTGCGGAGCGTCGGGAACGGGGAAGTCGGCGACGACATCGAGACGGCGGGTGAACGCCTCGTCCAGGTTCGCCCGCAGATTGGTCGTGAGCACGGCGATGCCGTCGAAGGACTCGACGCGCTGGAGCAGGTAGGCCGACTCGACGTTCGCGTGCCGGTCCTGGGCGTCCTTGACCTGCGAACGCTTCCCGAAAACGGCATCCGCCTCGTCGAACAGCAGGACCGCGTTGACCTCCGACGCCTCGGCGAAGATCCGTTCCAGGTTCTTCTCGGTCTCCCCCACGTATTTGTCGACCACGGACGACAAGTCGACCACATACAGCTCCATGCCCAGGTCCGCCGCGACGACCTCCGCCGACATGGTCTTGCCCGTCCCGGACTCCCCCGCGAACAACGCGACGATGCCCCGCCCCCGGCCGCCGCCCGGCCGCATCCGCCACCGCCCGAGCACCTGGTCACGGTGACGGGCACGCAGAGCCAGATCGGAGAGCTGGCGGCGGGTCGCCGGGGGCAGCACCAGGTCGTCCCAGCCGACAGCCGGCTCGATCCGCCGGGCCAGGCGGGCGAGCCCCGCACCGTTCTGTGCCCGGACAGCCGCGCGCACGTCCGCGGCCTCCACCGGGCGGCCCTCCTGCGCCGCCAGCCGGACAGCCACACCGGCGGCCCGGCGGACCTGCCCGGAGTCCAGCCGGTAGGCTCCGGTGGCCTCCGCGAGACGGGCATCCGCCTCGTCCGTCCCGGCGGCCAGCCCGGTGGCCGCACCGACCCCGGTGAGCGCGGTGCGCCACCGCCGTACCGCGTCCGCCGGAGCAGGCGGCGGAACGGGAATTGTCACCGGGCTCTGCCCCGCCCACAACGGGTCCCAATGCCTGCGCCCGTACACGAGCAACGGCAAACCACCACCGGCCGCCGCACACAGCGCCCCGAGGACGGCGGCGCCCTTCGGCTGCTCGGGCGCCAGCGCCTCCAGCGGGCCAAGGACGAGACCGCCGCCGCTCAGCCGTGCCTCGCACGCCAGCATCCGCGCCACCCGCTCCGGTTCGCCGGCCGCGGCCAGCGCCGCCGGGTCCACGAGGAGCGGGCGCAGCCCCGAGGCGGCGAGCGCGCCGACGGCGACGCGGGCCGGGTCGCCGCCCCGGTCCAGCAGATGGGTGAACCCGCTCCCGGTGCCGGCGGCCGCGGTGGCCTGCCGGGTGACCGGGCAGCCGTCCGGTTCCGCCTCCGGGCCGCCCACACGCACCAGACCGTGCAGCCGGGCATCCACCTCGTCGTCACCGAGCAGGTGCGCGGTGATCCGGTCCGGGACGCGCAACAGTCGCGACAGCAGGGGTCGTTCGGGTTCCAGAACCTCCACCAGGCCGCCCGCGACGAGCGGGGCGGACGGTGCGAACCGGAACCGGCCGGGGCCCGCGCCGGGCAGCCCGGACAGTTCGAGAGCGAGACCGATCGTGGCGCGGCGCCGGGTCAGGTCGTCGTTGAGATAGCCGTACAGCCGCTCGAACCGTGCGTCGATGTCCGGCGCCATGGCGACGAGCAGGAGATCGACATCGGGCCCGGTCAGTGCGAACCGCTCGGCCAGTTCCGCGATCCGCCCTCTTTCGGGCGGAGCGCCGGGGCCGAGGTCCGGTACGGGCAGGAACGCGTCGCGCGATTCCAGGACGCGTTCGGCGGCGGCGGGCGTGAGGTACTGGCCCCGCAGCGGATCGTCCGGCGTCGGATCGCTCTCGTGCCGCAGGGCGACCGCGTGCCGCACGCGCCGCTCGACGTGTCCGAGCCGTTCCCAGAGCTCGGCGACGGCGGTGTCGGGGAGCTGCCGCGTGACGGTCACCGGGCCGCCCCGCCACCGCGCCTGCGCCGCCCCGGTGGCAGCTGACGTTCGCGTGCGGCGGCGAAGCCGTCGCCCGCCGGGTCCGGGCCGCCGTCCGCGTAACGCAGCCGGCGGCCCCGGTCCGTGGCCTCGCCGTCGACGGCGGGAGACGTGCGCACGAGCAGGCCCTCGGTGACCGGCGGGCCGGCGGGCTCCACCTCGCCGGACAGTGGCGCCCAGACCCGTACGTCGATCGCGGCCTTCAGCTCGCCGCCGAGCGCGGACCAGACGTCGACCGTGGACGGGCGGTCCCCCGAGCCCGCCGAAGCGGCCTCCATCTCGACCGTGAGGCCCAGTTCAGCGAGGCTGCCCGTGAGCATGCGGGCGGGCAGCGCACGGGTGCGGATCAGGCAGCGCAGCACCTCGGAGAGCAGGCGGTGTTCGTCCTGGGGGCGGTTGGTCCAGGCCGTCACCAGGTAGGTCAGCTCGAACCAGCGCGGGGGTGTGCGGCGGCCGGTGACCAGGCCCTCGGCGTCGTACTGTTCGGACGTGCCGCTGCGGCGGCGCGTCGCGTCCTCCCGGATCCCGTACAGGAACACGCTGACCGTGGGCGCGTTGCGGCGGGCGGACCAGTCCTTCGTCGGGGCGTCGAAGACCAGGTCGACGCCGCTGTCCTCCAGACCCGCGTCCGCCAGCAGCAACCGCAGTCCCTCGTCGACTTCATGGATCATCGGCGCGCCGTCCCGTCCGACCGGACCACTTCGTGGATCACCGGCGTCCCATCTCGTCCGGCGGGGCCAGGTTGCCCGTCACCACGAGGAAGTCCGTCGTCACGGGTGAGAAGCCGGGGCCGGACGCGGTGATGGTGCGCGGCCCCGTCCGGTCCTTGACCAGGATGAGGAGCTGGGCGATGAACGTGCCGTCACGGCCGGGCAGGGTGGGCGCGGCGGCCGCGGTGATGCCGGGCTTCCAGGCCAGTTTCACGGGCGCGCCGGGCGGGAAGTCCTTGCCGCGCACCGAGGTGACGAATCCGGGCTTGCCGATCTCCGGCACGGAGACGATCCGGGGCTGCAGGACGCGCAGCGGGATGCGGGAGACGTTGTCGCCCCGGTCCGCGTCGGTGCCGGTCGTCGTCAGCGTGCCGGTGATCCGGGTCGTCACGGCGTGGTCGGGGGCGAGGACGACCCTCAGGACCGTGGAGGCGCCCGGTGCCAGGTCGGGGAGTGTGCAGACCCCGTCGGCGCAGCCCGCCGGGAGCGTGGCCACGGGGATGCGGGCGGGCAGTCCGAGCCGCAGGCGCAGGCCGGTTGCCAGGGCGTTCTCGCCGTTGCGGACGGTGTAGGTCACCACGATCCGGCCGCCGACGTAGCCGGGGCTCGGCTGGGCGCGGACGGCGAGACCGGGCCCCGCCTCGGGTGCGGGCGGCAGAGCGGGCGGCTGTGCCGGCGGTTGTGCGGCCGGGGGCGGCAGCTTGGGCGGGGTGGGCTGCTGGGTGGGCGGCGTGCCGGGCAGAACGGGCGGGACGCTGACCCGTACGGCTGTGTGGGTGGCGTTGTCCGTGGGGTTCGGGTCCACGACTGCCCCCTCGACCGACCAGCCCAGCTCCCAGGGGCCGTTCGCGACACCGGTCAGCCGGACGGTGACCGGCACCCGGGCACCGGGTGCGAGCAGGCCGAGGGCGCAGGCCGGCGTAGCGGAGGCGCACGGGCCCGCGGGGGTGCTCATGCCTTCCAGGCGGACGCCCGGCGGCAGGTCGGCGACCAGCGTGGTGCCGGGGGAAGGGGCCGGGCCGTGGTTGGTGACGGTGACCGTGAGGGTCACCGAGGACCCCGTCTCCACGGTGGGCGCGGTCGGCGGCGCGGTGACGGCCAGGTCCACCTTCTGCTGGAAGGCGGGTTCCTTCTGGCGGCCGGGCAGTGGCGCGGTGAGCGGGGTCAGGGTGCCGGTGGCGAGGACCAGTTCGGACAGTTGCTCGGGGGAGTTGGGGGCCCGGCCCCGGCGGTGGCTGAGGACCAGCCGGGAACCGTCCGGCGACCAGGCCACGTCACGCGGCTGGTACGGGCCGGTCGCCTCGACGTCCGGGATCTGCGCACCGCAGGCGGCGGGGTCGTTGCCGCGGCCGGTGGGCAGCACGACCCGGCAGTTCGTACCGTCCGGGGACGTGACGACGATGCTGGCGCGCTGGTTGATCTGGTCCGCGCGGTCCTTGCGGTTGAAGGCGACGGATTTCCCGTCGGGCGAGAAGGCGGGGCTGTCGTCGATGACCTTGCACTCGCCGGGGCAGCCGCCGAGGCGGCTGATGTCCTGCTGCCGCTCCAACCCCTCCACCGGGGCGGTCCACACGTGCTTGATGCCGCCCAGGCCCCGGACGACCTCGGCCCGGGTGAACGCCAGCACGGTACCGTCCGACGACCAGGCCGGCTGCGCGTCGGCACCGGAGACCTCACCGTCCGGGGGCACGACCTCGCCGGTGATGCGCCCGGAGGCCACGTCCGCGACGAGGACCCGGCTCGTCCAGGCGCCGTCCGTACCGGGCGTGGACCGGGTGAAGGCCAGCCGGGTGCCGTCCGGGGAGAACGAGGGGTCGGTGTCGCGGTCCTGGGGGCCACGCCCGTCCAGCTTCATGGGCGCCGGCCGCTTCCCGTCCGTGTCGGCGAGCCAGATCCGCTGGACCCGCTGCCCGTCGATCGTCTCGAACCGGGTCAGGGCGATGCTGCGCCCGTCAGGCGTGTACGTCTGGCGCTCGGTCCACGGGTCGTAGCCGGCGGCCGGGTGGAACAGCGGGTCGACGGCGGGGTCGTCGCTGGTGTTGGTGAGGGCCCTGGGGTCCTCGCGCAGGACGTCGAGGCGCAGGTCGCGGGGGTCCGAGCCGTCCTGCCGCATGTCCTGCAGCGTGACGAGGGCGGGGTCCTTGGTGGTCCTGCGGGTGACGACCGCCGTCCAGGAGTCCCGGGACCCGAGCACCGCCGGGGTCTCGACCTCGCGGTCCTCGGTGAGCACCATGTGCGGGGCCGGATCGGTCAGGGACCCGATGCGGTAGACGTGGTCGTAGACGGAGCATCCGCAGTCCGTGTTCGGGCTGAGGAAGAGCAGGCCCTCGCCGTCGGGCAGCCAGGCCGGTGACCGGGTGCCCCAGTCGTCGCCGAGCCCGGTCAGCACGGGCCGGGCGGTCCCGGCCCCGTCGGTGACCCGCAGCCGGTGGCCGGTGTCCGTGTCGGAGGCCGGTTCGACGTGCACCGTGTAGACGACACGGGAGGCGTGGGCGGAGTCGCCCACCGGGTTCCACTCGGGCTCGTCCGCGTCGCCCTCCGCGCTGTTGCTCAGGCACTCCACCGTGCCGCCGTCCAGGTCGCGTGCGTAGATCTGTGTGCCCCGTTCCGGACCGCCGTCACTCGCGTACGCGATACGGGTGCCGTCCGGGGAGAGCGTCGGGGAGGTCTCCTCGGCGGGGGTGTCGGTCAGCTGCTTCGGCTTCTCGGGGGCGTCGACGTCCACCGACCACAGGTCCCGGCGGCCACCGTTGCCCGGCGAGTCGAAGACCACCGTCCGCCCGTCGTCGGAGAGTTCGGGATGCGCCGCGTCCATGCCGCTGGTCAGCCGCAGTACGGTGCCGTCCGCGCGGCGCAGGTAGACCTGCGGGCGCGTCTCGTCCCGGAGGCTGGTGAAGACCAGCGCCCGGCCGCGCCCGTAGGCGTCCTGGTCGTAGTGGGCCGGGTCGTCGCCCTCGAACAGGTCCGCGGTGGCGGTCTCCGACGTGACCCGGCCGAGGCTGCGGTGCCCCGTACCGGCGAAGGCGATCCGCCCGGTGTCGGCCGCCGCCCCCGGCACAGGAGCTGCGGCGGCCGGCTGGACGCCCTGCGGGGCGGACACGGACCCCGCCACCAGCAGCGGCGTCAGCAGCAGCACCGCACCGCACAGCCGGCGCAACCGGGCACCCCTCGCCGGGCCACCAGGACCGCCCACGGTCCACCTCACAGTCTGGTCGATGGTTCTCCACATCGAGCATCGCTGCCAAGGGGGCTCGGCGACAGGGCCCGGAGTACCCCGGCACGGGGAAGAGCGGGTGCCCTTTGCGGCCGCGTCTACCGGTGACGCTCCTTGAGGCGGCTTTCCTGTTCGGGCGCGACGTCGGCCCGGACGCCCTGGAGCAGGGAACCGATGAACAGAAGGTCGTCGACCAGCTGTTCATGGCTGTGCTGCGCCTGGATGTCGCGGAACTCGACGCGGCGGTGGGCCGCGTTCGCGTCGTCCATGTGCTCCAGGTTGACCGCCTGGTAGTGCAGCCGGTCCTCGGGATGGGCGGCCACCTTGTCCCGGAGGTCCGGGGTCGCGTCCTGGTGCAGGGGCAGTTCCAGCAGGTGCTCCTGAAGGCGCCGTACGGCGCCGGGCAGGTCCACGTCGCCCTCGTAGGCGTCCGCCAGGATCGTGTCGAGGAGGTCCTGCACGCGCCGCAGATGGGCATCGCCCTGGGGGAGGTCGCCGGTCCACGGCGCGTTCACCGTGTCCTTCTCGCGCGGCGCGGCGCCGAACCGCGCGACCCATGTCTGCCACCGCGTCTCCCATTCCCGCATGGACTGGACGAAGAGCTCGACGCTGTCGCCGAACGTCGAGGCGCTGTCCAGGGAGATGTGCCCGCCGCCCCCGGCGATGCTCTGGTCCACGCGCAGACCACTGGCCGTGGCGAGCGGGAAGATGTGGTGGTTGATGATGAAGTGCACATGGCCGGTGCGCAGTTCGGCGGCCGGGGTCGGGGCGGTCCGGGTTTCCAGGCAGGCGTCGTCCATGGTGATCTCCCACCACCACCGGGAGGTGCCGTCGGTGTACGTGAACCGCCTGGCGTCCTGCCCCTTGACGGTCGTGTTGCTCGTGGTGAGCGTGAACCCGTCCGGCGGCGGGGCGTTCTGGACCAGCGCGGCCCACTGGTTCATCTTGTTCCGGGCGTACGTGATCGCGGCCCTCGCCCGCGCGTCCGCCTGCCCGGTCAGGCCGCCGATGTCCACGCGCAGGGGGTTGCCCCCGGCCCGTCCACTGAGCGTGTCGTCCGTGAAGGTGAACTCGGTGCCGACGACGGCGTGCGGCAGGGGTGCGGCGTAGTCGGCCTCCTCCCCGGTCTTGGCGGCCGTCGCGTTCTCCTGCTCCATCATGTTCAGCTTCCGCACGACCGCCGTCAGCGAGGCGTCGACGTCCTCCCCGGCCGAGGCGGGCCCCTCCGCGATGGCTTTGCCGACGGTCCGCCAGGCGTCCTCGATGCCCAGGTCCGCGAGCAGCGTGTCCCGCTGCTTCTTGCTGAGCTTCTTCCCCAGCGCCAGCGGCGCGTAGTCCGCCAGGATGCGCTGCGCGTCGGTCTGGACGTACGCCAGCGCCGCCTGCCGCCAGGCACCCGCGTCCCCGCTCGCGCGCGGCTCCATGAACCGCTGGACCGGGACACCCCTCCCGGCCCGCTCCACCCCGGCCCGCTCCGCCCCGGCGTACGGGTGGCCCGACCGCCGCAGCAGGTGCAGGGCGGCCGCGTTGCCCAGGGTGCGCTGGACGTCGAGGAGCGCGGTGCGCTCGGCGGGGGCCGGGCCGCGTGTGGGGGCGGGCCGGGTCTCGGCGGTCCGGTCGGTGCGCTGCTCACGCTGGGACATCGGTCTGCCTTTCCACGAACGGTCACCGCCACGACACCGGGCCGGGGCCCGTCCGGGCAAGGGGTGCCGGGGCAGTGCCCGGGACGCGGGCCCCGGCCGGGCGGCCGTGGCGGGGCACCGAGGGGGCAACGGCCGCTGCCCTCCCGGTGCCGGACCGTGCGTCAGATGAGGCCGTGCCGCATGGCGTACCCGACGGCGTGGGCGCGGTTGCGCAGGTTGAGGCGGGTCGCGACCTCGTGCAGCACGTTCTTGACGGTGCGCTCGGAGTAGGAGGTCTTCTGCGCGATCTCCGCCGTGCCGTACCCCTCCGACACCAGGCGGATCATCTCCGCCTCACGGGTCGTGAGGGTGGACAGCGAGAGGCCCCTCGGGTCCAGGACCGAGCGGTGCAGGCTGCTGACGTGGTCGATGAGCTTGCCGAGGAGGTCTCCGGGAAGGACCCCCTCGCCCTTCGCGACGGCGGTGACGAGGTGGACCAGCCGGTCCTGGTCGGCCTCCCCGCGCCGCAGGACGGCGGCCACCCCGTACTCGATCAGGGTCTGGAGGGCGCCCGCCTCGAAGTACCCGACGACGAGCGCGGTCCGGGTGGTGGTGTTGCGCTGGAGGCGGTGCAGGAGCTGGACGGCCGGTTCGTTCACCACGTCCACCACCACCAGGGAGACCTGGGCGCGGTCCGCCTCCTCGTCCGGGACCAGCTCGATCTCCGGGCGCCGGCGCAGCTGTTGGACCACCCCGGTCCTCAGGATCAGGTCCTCGGCATACACCGCCACGGTGACCCGGCCGGACGCCGGGGCGGGTATGCGGAGCGCGGGCTGTTCGGCCGGGGCGAGGGCGCCCGGTTCCGCCGCTGTCGTCGTCGTGTCTGTCGTGATCGTGGTCATGTGCTCGTCCTTCTGGGCCGCTTCCGCCGGTTTCCGTCTTGTCCCCGTGCCATACGCGTACGTCGTGCACGGGCAGGGCGACCTGGCCCGGGGGTGCGGCGCGGGCGCCCGGCGCGGGTGTGCCCCGGGGGCACCCGCGGTGCCCGTGCTTTGCCCTCGTGCCCCTGCTGCCGGGGGCGCGGCGCGGCCTAGCGTCGCAGGGTGACGACATCTGCCGAACTCGCAATGCCCACGGTGACGGTGACGCCCGGGACCGAAGCGACGACCACGCTGACCGTGCGCAACGACGGCGACATCGTCGAGGCGTACACCCTCGACGTGGTCGGCGACTGTGCGGCGTGGACCACGGTGGAACCGGCCCGGGTCTCCCTCTATCCCGGCACTTCCGAGGTCGTCACGGTGCGGTTCGCGCCGCCCCGGTCGCACGAGGTTCCGGCCGGTGAGAAGCCCCTGGGGATACGGGTGCTGCCCGCCGAGCACCCCGAGTCGGTGGCCGTCCCCGAGATGACGGTGGTGGTCGAGCCCTTCCGCGAGCTGCGCGCACGGCTGGAGCCGGGGCGCCGCCGGGGCTGGCTGGGGGCGCGTTTCCGTACCGCCGTACAGAACCGTGGGAACGCTCCCACGGAAGCGTTGCTCACCGCCCGGCAGCCCGGTGAGGAGCTGCGCCTGGCGTTCACGCCGGAGCGCCGGAAGCTGGAGCCGGGCGAGTCGGCGGAGGTGGCGCTGCGGGTCCGCGCCCGGAAGCTGATCTGGTTCGGCGCGCCGGCCGCCTGGCCGTTCGAGGTGGTGGCCGGGGAGCCGGAGGCGGACGGGGCGGGCAGGGAGGACGCCCGGGACGTCCGGGACGTCCGGGACGTCCGGCCGGAGCCCCTGCAGGGGGAGTTCGCCCAACTCCCGCTGCTGCCCAAGTGGTTGCTGATCCTGCTCGCGGCCGTGCTCGCGCTGCTGCTCGCCTGGTTCGCGCTGGTGCGCCCCGCCGTCCGCAGCACCGCCAAGGAGGCGGGCGCCAAGGCCGCCCAGGAGGAGAACCGGCAGCCCCAGCAGGGCGGCGGCGCTGCGTCCGGCTCCACCGGCGGCGGCCAGGGGCAGCCCGAGGGTCAGGGCGGCACGGCCGGGGCGGAGGGCTCCGGCGGGTCCACGGGCGGTTCCGGCTCGACCGGCGGCAGTGGCGGCGGCGGCGGTGGGAACAGCGGGCAGAGCTCGGAGACGATCGACGTCCAGACCGGCGCCGGGGGCGAGGAGACCCGCGCCTATGTGGTCCCGGCAGGCAAGACGTTCGGTGTCACGGACATCGTCGTGGCGAATTTCCAGGGCGACGAAGGGTTGCTGACGATCTCTTTCGGCCAGCGGAAGATCACCACCATTGCCCTGGAGACGTTCAGGAACCAGGACTATCACTGGGTCACCCCCATTCAGATACCGGAGAAGGCAGCGGTCACCGTTTCCGTGACCTGCTCCAAGCCTGGGACTCCGGCCACCGGCAAGCAGGCTTCCGGGTGTCACCAAGTACTCAATGTCAGCGGTGTGCTGAGCGATGTTTCGCGAGAGGAACGATAGCGCCGGATTCCGGTTGCGCTGTTCCGGCTGTGTGAACAGACGGGTTTCCCACCTGCGGGGATGCGCCACCACGCGTTCATCCGGATGTGTCCCTTCACACACCCGGACACACGGGGAACGGCTGGACGGGCGAATGCGCGGAGTGCGGGAAGGCGGCCAATTCCGGCGTTTCCCGGGTGATTCCCCGTCATATCCCCGTATGCCAAATGGACTGGACCACTGGGCCACGCGCTCGGTGGAGCGGATCCGGTCTCATCCGGTTCCCCGGAGCGACCGGACAATTCCAGCCGATGTCTCTGACGGGCTCAATATTTTCTGGCTGAAACTAATCCCTCGTGCCCGGTGATCGGACGTACCGGCCCGGAAAGGCAGCCGTCTTGCCCCCCGGCCAGGACTTTGGGGCCTGTCTGCCCGCGCGCGCCCCTGGTGAGACTGGGCGGGCGAACGTCTGACCAGCCGAAGGAGCGAGCATGCCGTCGTACCTCACCCCAGGTGTATACGTGGAGGAGGTGCAGTCCGGAGCACGGCCCATCGAGGGCGTCGGCACCGCGGTCGCCGCCTTCGTCGGCTTCGCGGAGACCGGCCCCTTCCACCGGCCGACGCTGGTGACCAGCTGGGACCAGTACGTTTCGACGTTCGGCACCTTCACCCCGGACACGTATCTGACGCTCGCCGTCCACGGGTTCTTCAGCAACGGCGGCGGCGCCGCGTACATCGTCCGGATCGGCGGCCCCGCCGAGGGCGCACCGCAGGAGGGCGCGCCCGCGACCGCCCCGTCCGTGGCCATCGGCGGGTTCCTGGTCGCCGCCCGGCCGGGCGCCGGCGACGGGATCTCCATCGAGGTCGCCGACGCCGAGGGCGAGAACCCGCCGGAGGACCGCTTCCGCCTGCTGGTCCGTCAGGGCGGCAAGGTGGTGGAGACCTTCGACACCTCCGTACGCAAGAACGTCAAGGGCTATCTCGTCACCCAGGCCCGTCAGTCCAAGCTCATCGAGGTCACCGAGCAGCCCGGCGCGGCGCAGTCCCGCCCCGAGAAGCAGAGCCTCACCCTCGCGCCCGCCACCCCGGACACGGGTGCCGCCGGCCGCGGCGGCCCCGCCGAGTACGTGGGCGACGCGTCGGCCCGTACGGGCATCGCGGCCCTTGAGGCGATCGACGAGATCACCATGGTCGCCGTCCCCGATCTGATGAGCGCCCACCAGCGCGGCGACATCGACGACGAGGGGGTCAGGGCCGTCCAGCTCGCGCTCATCGCGCACTGCGAGCAGATGGGCGACCGGGTCGCCGTCCTGGACACCCCGCCCGGCATGAACGCCCAGCGCGTCCGCACCTGGCGCAACGACGACGCCGGCTACGACTCGCGCTACGCGACCGTGTACTACCCCTGGCTGAAGGTCCTCGACCCGGCCACCGGCCGCCAGACCCTGATGCCGCCCAGCGGCCACGTCGCCGGGGTCTGGGCCCGCAGCGACGGCGAGCGCGGTGTGCACAAGGCCCCCGCCAACGAGGTCATCCGGGGCGCGCTCGACCTGGAACTGCGCCTGAGCCGGGGCGAGCAGGACCTCCTCAACCCGATCGGCGTCAACTGCGTGCGCGCGTTCCCCGGCCGGGGCATCCGGATCTGGGGCGCCCGCACCCTCTCCTCCGACCCGGCCTGGCGCTACCTCAACGTCCGCCGGCTCTTCAACTACCTGGAGGAGTCGATCCTCCTGGGCACCCAGTGGGTCGTCTTCGAGCCGAACGACGACCGCCTCTGGTCGAGCATCCGGCGCAACGTCACCGCGTTCCTCTCCGAGGAATGGCGCAGGGGCGCGCTCTTCGGCCGTACGGCGGAAGAGGCGTTCTACGTCAAGTGCGACCGGGACAACAACCCGCAGGAGTCCATCGACCTGGGCCAGGTCGTGTGCGAGATCGGCGTCGCGCCGGTGAAGCCGGCGGAGTTCGTCGTCTTCCGGCTCTCACAGTTCTCGGACAGCACGAGCCTCGTGGACGAGTGACCGTCCCCCTCGCGCAGTGACCCAGCAGGCGACAACGAACGGAACAGGTGACACAGAGTCATGGCAGAGGGCGACGCTCTTTCCACCCACGTCTTCGGCGTGCAGCTCGGCGGCTATCTCGTGGAGTCGATCCAGGAGATCAGCGGTCTGACCGTCGAGGAGGAGGTGGTGGAGGTCCGGCAGGTGACCTCCACCGGCAAGCAGATCATCCGCAAGCAGCCCGGCGCGCGCCAGGCCGGCGAGGTGACGATCACGCGCGGGCTCGACAAGAGCAGCGAGTTCACCAAGTGGATCAAGGAGACGCTGAACAACGGCGCGGTCGACACCGCGCGGCAGAACCTCACCATCGAGATCAAGGACTCCAAGGGTGAGACCGTCCGCCGCATCCAGTTGATGCAGGGCTGGGCCAGCCGCTGGGAGGGCCCCTCGCTGAAGGCCGGCGAGTCCAGCGCGGCGACCGAGACGGTCACCATCACCTTCGAGGAGATCGTCGTCGAATGAGGCGCAGGACCGTTTCCGGCGGCGGCCTCGACGAGGTCCTGGACAGTCTCGCCGCCGCCGCGCCCGCCCCGGCCGAGGCCCCGGCCGCCGCTCCGGCGCCGCCCCCGGCCGCCCGCAGGCCGGACGAGTTCGATTTCGAGCTGCCGCGCGGTTACGTGGACGACGAGGGCCGGACCCACCGGACCGGGACCATGCGGCTCGCCACCGCCCGCGACGAACTGCGCCCGCAGATCGACCTCCGGGTCAAGGAGAACCCCGCGTACCTGAGCGTGGTGCTGCTCAGCCAGGTGATCACCCGGCTCGGCACGATCACCGATGTGCACGCGGGGGTGGTCGAGCGGATGTACGCGACCGACGTGGCGTTCCTCCAGGACTTCTACCGCCGCATCAACAGCGAGGGGCACACCCACGCGGCGGTCACCTGCCCGCTGTGCCAGGGCTCGTTCGAGGTGGACCTGTCGGGTGAGCGCCTGGGGGAATCGTGACGTACGCGCCTTCCCGGCTGCGGGAGGAGATCGCGTACATCGCCTACCACTTCCACTGGCAGCGCGAGGAGATCCTCGACCTCACGCACGGTGAGCGGCAGGAATGGGTGAGGGAGATAGCGCGGATCAACACCCGCGTGAACGAGAACGGGTGAGGGCGTGGAGTTGAAGGGCTGGTTCCGGAGGCGTCCGGCGGCGGGCGTCGTCCCCGACGCGGACCGGGCTCGGGCTTCGGAGCCCGGGTCCGGGGACGCCCCGGACCCGGGGCCCGCCTCCCCCCGCCCCGGCGCGGACTGGGACGGCGGGTGGCGCCGGGTCGCGCCGCCGACCGTGACCGTCGCCCGGTCCTCGATCGGCGTCAGCGACGGTCTGCGCTTCCGCTCCCGCCTCGCGTCCTGGCAGAACGTGGCCTACAGCGGCGGCGACCTGGGCCACGCCGTGCTCCCGACCGCCCCGGCGGGGCGCGTCCACGGTGTGACCCGGACCCCGGCCACACCGCGGGTGGCGCCCCCGGGAGCGCCACTGGTGCTGCGGGCGGTGGGCGGCGCGGCGGACACACCTTCGTCGCCCCCGGCGCCGGGCGGGAGCGGTGCGCCCGAGGGCCGCGCGGGCCGGAACCCGGAGGTGCCCAGGCGCGTGGTCCCCGCCGTGTCCGGCTCGGCGTCCCGCGCGCCCGAGGACGGCGGTCCGCCCGCGACGCCGCAGGCGGACCCCGTACCGGTGCGCGCCCGGCGCACCGCGCCCCCGCTGACCCTCGCCCGCCGCCCGGCACTCCCCCTGCGCACCGTCTCCGCCGTCCCCTCCAGCGGCGTGCCCGCACCGGTCGCGGCGGCGGAAACGGCTCCGGTACGCGGAGGCTTGGGCGATCCCCTCGGCGCGCTGCCGCCCGGGGCGGTCCCTTCAGCACCGCCCACCGTGTCCGCCGCCGAAGGGACCGCCCCGGAACTGCCGGTGGTCCAGCGGCGGGCCGATGAATCCACCGAGCCCGCGGTGCGCCCCGGGCCGGGCGGATCGCCCTCGGATGCCGGGCCGGTGGTGCGGCGACAGGTGGACGCTTCCGCGTCCGGTGGGCCCGAGGTACGTCCTCGGCTGGGCGAGTCGTCGGGTGACCTGCTGTCCGGGGCGGGCCCGTCGGCGTCGCTGACCGGGGCCGGGGCTGCCCCGTCCGCACAGACTGCCCCCTCCACACCGTCTTCCCCGTCCACACCGTCTGCCGCATCCGCACGGTCCGCACCGGAGTTGCCGGTGGTGGTGCAGCGGCAGGCGGACGCGTCCGCGTCCGGTGGTGCCGAGGTGGGCCCTGGGCCGGGCGACGGGGCGGCTGCGACGGGTCCGTCCTCGCGGGGGGCGGCCCCCGGGGCGCAGCGGCGGTCCGCCGCGCCTCCGGTACGCCCTGCCCTGGGCGGGTCCCCGGGCGAACGGCCCCCCGTGGGCGACCCGTCGACCCCGTCCGCTGCCGCCGGGTCCGCACCTTCCGGGCCCGCCCTGCCGGTAATCCTGCGCCATGCGGACGCACCCGCGTCCGCCGGACCCTCCGTACGCTCGGCCCCGGACGGGCAGTCGTCCGGGGCGGCCCCGGCCGGGCCTGCCCTCCCCGTCGTCCAACGCCGGTCTGACGCGTCGGCCGGGCCCTCCGTACGCCCCACCCTGGGCGGGCAGCCGCCCGTAGCGGCTCCCGCCGGAGAAGCGGGCGCCCCAGCCGGGTCCGCGCTGCCGGGGCCCCGGCGCGAGACGGACCCGCCCACCGCCGCGCCTCCGGCCCGCCACGCGCCGGACGCCTCCGCCGGACCCGCGCTCCCCGTGGTCCAACGCCAGGCGGAGGCACCCGCGTCCGCCGGCCCGGAACGCCTCGCGTCCTCCGCCGCGCCTCCGGTGCGCGCCACGGTGCCGGTGGTCCAGCGGCAGACGGGCGTACCCGCGTCCGCCGGGTCCTCCGTGCGCCCGACCCTGGACGGGCAGCCGCCCGTGACGGCCCCGGCCGGGCCTGTCCTGCCGATGGTCCAGCGCGAGGCGGACGCGTCGGCCGGGCCGCCCGTGCGCCCCGCCCCGGGCGGGCAGCCGGCCGTGGTGAGACCGGCCGGGTCCGAACGGCCCGTCGTCCACGGCCACGCGGACGCGGCCCCCGCCGCGGCGCCCCTGACCCGTCCCACCCCCGGCCCCGCTCCCGCGCAGGCCCCCCGTCCGGCCACCTTGCGGCCCGCGCTGGGCAAGCCCTTGCGTGAACTGCCCGCAGGCGCTGCCCCGTTCGTCGCGGGCGCCCGCGAGGGGGCGGCGGCACCCGGGCTGCCCGTCGTGCAGCGGCAGACGCCCGGCGCCGGCGCCGGTGTGCGTCCCGTGCCGGATGCCGCGTCGGCCGGGCCCGGCTCGCGCGCCCGCGAGCGGGGCGGACTCGGTGCGCCCCTGCCGGGGCTCCCGCCGACCGCTGGGTCCGCGAACGAAGCCCCGCTCAGGGCGCCGGCCGCCGGGCGTCCCGGGCAGCCCGTTTCACCCGCGATGCCCTTGAGGGGCGTGCCCGCCGCCCAACGCGCCGCTGTCCGTGTGCGGCCGGTCGCTGGTGGGCGGACGCCGCGAAGTGCCCCCGTGCGGCGCACCCGCGCGCTTCTCGTGGCACGGGCGCTCACCGTGCGTACCGGCGCGGCCGACGGGTTCAGCGCCCGGGCGTCCGCCGCTGCGGGTCGGCCCGTCGTGCCGGCCACCTGGCGGCGTGACGCGCCGAATCCGGCGGGGCCCGGGGAGGCGCGGCCGGTCGTCCAGCGTGTCGCCGCCGAGCCGGTGGCCCCGCCGCGCCCGCCCGCCCCGCTTCCGGCCCGGCCCGCCGTACCGCAGGGGCCCGCCGTCCCGGCCGGTCTCGTACCGGAGCACGCTTCCCGGGCGCCCGTCGTCCGGCCGCACCCGCCCGGCACCCCGCGCCCCGGCCACTTCGCCGCACCCGTGCAGCGCCTCGCGATGCCGGTCGTGGCGGAGCCCGTACCGGAAGCGGGCGCGCCGTCCGGCGTACTGCCGCCGGTGGCTCCCCGATCCGTCCCGTCGCCGCCCAAGCAGGCGCACGGGGCAGGGGTCCAGCGTGCCGTCGCGCACGCCGGTCCGGCCGGTGTGCCGGTCACCTTCGTGCAGCGGCAGCCCGCCCGGGAGACCGCGCCCGAGCGGCTCGCGGAGCCCACCGCCGAGCCGGACGTCGAAGACCTGGCGCGCCGCCTGATCGACCCCGTCGCCCGGCTGCTCAGGGCCGATCTGCGGCGGGGCCGCGAACGTTCCGGACGTCCGTACGACGGCCGCCGCTGACAAGGAAGACCACGGATGACGGACAACATCTTCGCGACGAGCGTGTTCTTCAAGCTCACCATCGGCGGGAGCGACCTCGGCGCGTTCCACACCTGCTCGGGGCTGGGCGCCGAGGTGGAGATCGAGAGTTACGCCGAGGGCGGCAACAACGGGTTCACCTGGCAGTTGCCGGGGCGGATCACCTGGACCAACATCACGCTGACCCGTCCGGTCACCGCCGACACGCTCAAGATCGCGCGCTGGCTGAGCGAGACGACGCAGCGCGTCGAGCGCAAGGACGGCGAGATCGTCGCCCTGCGTCCCGATCTGAGCCGGATCGTCAGCTGGCAGGTCCAGGGGATCGTGCCGGTCCGCTGGCAGGGGCCGTCCTTCGACCCGGCCAGTTCGCAGGCGGCGGTCGAGACGCTGGAGATCGCGCACGAAGGGCTGGTGCCCTCCTGATGAGCCATGGACCACTGGACGGCCAGGAAGGAGGGACCCCGTGCCTGCCGCTGCCCGCACGAGCCGTGCCCGCGCACAGCTGACCATCATGGAGCCGCCGTCGGACGTCGGCGCCAAGCCCGGCGGGACCCTCGCCCGGCTCACGCTCCAGTTCAACCCGTCGACGCTCTCGCTGCGCAAGTCCACCGAGTGGCGCCGCACCCCGTCCCGTACGGCGGGCGAGTCCGCGCTGCCCGAATTCGTGGGCAGCGGGCCGCGTTCGCTGTCGCTGGACGTGTTCCTGGACGCCACCGCCACCCACGACAACTCCGTGGAGCGGGCGGTCGAGCAGCTGATGACGGCGTGCGTGCCGACGCCGAGCAGTCTGGGCCGGAAGAAGCCGTCGAGCCCGTGGGTGCGGTTCGACTGGGGGACGTCCAGGACGACGTCGTTCGACGGGGTGCTCTCCAGCCTCTCGGTCTCGTACACGCTCTTCGACGTGGACGGGAAGCCGCTGCGCGCCACCTGCTCGCTGTCGATCGAGGAGGCGAGCGTCGACCCGGCCGGGCAGAACCCGACGTCCGGGTCGCGGGAGGCACGGCGTACGCACACGGTGGTCGCCGGGGACAGCCTGCCGCTGCTCGCCTGGCGGGAGTACGGCGATGCCACGGCCTGGCGCACGATCGCCGAGGCGAACGGCATCGACGACCCCATGCACCTGCCTCCCGGCAGCGAACTCCTGGTGCCCGCGCTGGAGGACGGCACCGCCGGGGAAGACGTACCGGAGGCCGCCCGATGACCGGCCCCGCCCGCTCCTTCGCCGCCGACCCGATCGTGGAGGCGCCCGCCGAGCTGCCCCAGGCGTGGGCAGCCCAGCTGGTGAGCTGCACGGTGGACGAGAACGTCGGGCTGCCCGACAGCGCCGTGCTGACGTACCGCGACCCGTACCACACGCTGCTCACCGCCACCGGGATCACGATCGGCACCGAGCTGAAGATCTCCGTGGTCACCGTCCAGGAACGGGCGCGCGAGCGGCTGTTCACGGGTGAGGTGACCGCGCTGGAGCTCGACAGCGACACCACCGGATCGTTCACCGTCGTCCGCGCCTTCTCCAAGGCGCACCGGCTGCGGCGCGGGCGCAAGGTGGTCGCGTACCGGAACATGAAGGCCGCCGACATCGTCCGCAAGGTCGCCGCCGGGGCCGGGCTGCCGTGCGGGAAGGTCGAGGCGGCCCCGGTGACGTACAAGCAGCTGACCCAGCCGAACGTCTCGGACTGGGACTTCCTCCAGTACCTGGCGGGAGAGTGCGGCGCGCACGTCCGGGTGGACGAGAAGGGTGTGCTCCAGTTCGTGAGGCCGAAGCCGGCCGCCTCGGCACCCGCGCCGTCCACGTCCGCGTCGAAGCACCCGATGGTGCTGGAGTACGGGCGCAACCTGCTGGCGCTGCGGGCCGTTCTGACCGGGGCGGACGGGGCGGACAGCGTGGAGGTGCGGGGCTGGGACGTGGAGAACAAGGTCCGGCTGGTCGCCCGCGAGCAGGCCGTCCGGTCCGAGACCGTCGTCCCGGGGGCCAGTCCGTCCGCCGCCGCCGGGGCCTTCGGGAAGAACGCCCGGATGACCGTCGCCGACACCCCGTACCGCACCCAGGCCGAGGCGCGCGCGGTCGCCGGCGCCGTGGCCGGCCGGGTCGCCTCCGGCTTCGGCGAGATCGAGGCGGTCGCGGAGGGCAACCCGAAGCTGCGGGCCGGCGAACCGGTCGCGCTCGGCAACGTCGGCCCCGCGTTCGCCGGGCGCTACACCGCGACCGCCGCCCACCACACCCTTGACCCGCAAGGCGGCTACCGTACGACCGTCCTGGTCAGCACCGATCCGGACCGCTCGCTGACCGGGCTCACCGCCGGGCCGGGCGCGCCCCCGCCCGGCCCCCGGATGCCGGGCCTCGCGATCGGCGTCGTCACCGACATCCGCGAGGGCCGGGGCAGGGAACGCGGGTCGGTGCGGCTGAAGTTCCCCTGGCTGGACGACACCTACGTCACGGACTGGGTCCGCACGGTGCAGTGGGGCGGGCAGGGCGGCGGCGGGGTGTTCAGCCCGGAGGTCAACGACGAGGTGCTGGTCGGCTTCGAGCAGGGCCTGATCGACAGCCCGTATGTGCTCGGCGGCCTCTACAACGGCGTCGACAAGCCGTCCCCGCACGATGTCCCGCTCGTGGACCCGACCAGCGGCAAGGTCAACCGCCGCTCGCTGGTGTCCCGTTCGGGCAACCGGATCGAACTGCTCGACACCCCGCGCGGCCCGTCCGGCGTCCGGCTGGCCACGGGGGACGAGCAGCTGGAGGTCGTGCTGGACGAGCGGCGCGGCGAGATCGCGCTGAAGGTGTACGCGCGCGGCACCTCCCGGGTCCTCAGCTCGCTGTCGCTCGGCCGCTCCGGGATCACGCTCGACGCGGGCGCCGGAGACGTCCAGGTGAAGGGCAGGTCGGTGACCGTCGAGGGCAAGACCGGCGTCACCGTCGACGGCGGCCTGCTCGCCGTCCTGAAGGCCGCCCTCATCCGCATCAACTGACGCCCCGCCCATCGAGGAGAGATCACCAGCCATGCCCCAGGCAGCCCGTACGGGCGACCCCACCGTCCACGGTGGCGTCATCGGCACCCCGCCCCCGGGCGCTGCCGCCGTCGCCACCGTGCTGATCGGCGGCAGGCCGGCCGCCGTCACCGGAAGCCTGCACGTGTGCGTCGTCCCGCCGCACGCCCTGCTCGGCCCGGGGAACGTCGTCCTGCCGAATCCGGCGGCGGTCGTCGGCGGCGCGGTCCTGATCGGCGGGCTGCCCGCCGCCCGCGTGGGCGACACGACCAGCTGCGGCGCGAAGATCGTGGCCGGGGCGCCCAACGTCCTGATCGGGGGCGCCCTGTGAGCGAGCACGGCTTCATCGGGCGTGGCTGGGGCTTCCCGCTGCGCGTCGGCGCGACGGGCGGCATCGGCATGGTCGAGCGCGAGCAGGAGATCGAGGAGGCCATCGGTCTGGTCCTCGGCACCGCGCCCGGTGAGCGGCCCATGCGCCCGGAGTTCGGCTGCGGTATCCACGAGTACGTCTTCGCCCCCGGGGACGGCGCCACGGCTGGGCGGATCGCCCACGAGGTGCGTACGTCCCTGGAGCGCTGGGAGCCGCGCATCGAGGTCCGGGACGTGGTCGTCGCGTACGACACCGTCGAGGAAGGCACGCTCTACATCGACGTGCACTACACCGTCCGGTCCACCAACGACCTACGGAACCTTGTCTTCCCCTTCTATACGATCCCCGAGGCGGGAGCCCGCTGATGTCCCTGACCCCGCCCAATCTGGACGACCGCCGCTTCCAGCAGCTCGTGGACGAGGCCAAGCGCTACGTCCAGCAGCGCTCGCCCGAGTGGACCGACCACAACGTGTCGGACCCCGGGGTCACGCTGATCGAGACGTTCGCGTACATGGTCGACCAGCTCCTGTACCGGCTGAACCGGGTGCCGGACCGGAACTACTTCGCCTTCCTCGATCTGCTCGGTGTGCGGCTGTTCCCGCCGACGGCCGCCCGCGCCGATGTCGACTTCTGGCTGTCCGCGCCCCAGCCGGACACCGTGCGCCTTCCGGCCGGAACGGAGGTGGCGACGGCGCGTGGCGAGATGGAGGAGGCGGTCGTCTTCTCGACCGGTGAGGACCTGGCGATCGTGCCCAGCTCGCTCGTCCGCCTGGTCACGGTCCCGGCGTCCGGCGAGCAGACCGACCGCACCGGGCCGCTCGCCGAGGGCCGGGACATCCCCTGCTTCCAGGCCCGGCCCCAGCCCGGCGACGCCCTCCTGTTCGGGCTGCCCACCGCCGTGCCCCGCTGCATCGTCGCCGTCCGCCTGGACAGCCGGGTCGAGGGCGTCGGCGTCGACCCCCGCCAGCCGCCGCTGGTCTGGGAGGCGTGGGACGGTGCCCGCTGGGTGCCCTGCGCGACCGGTACCGACTCCACCGGCGGACTCAACAGGCCGGGTGAGATCACGGTGTTCGTGCCCGCCGGGCACACCGAGTCCGTCACCGCGGGCATCCGCGCGGGCTGGCTGCGCTGCCGGGTCACCGAGGCCGCCCCCGGCCAGCCCTTCTACTCCGAGTCCCCGACGATCCGCGAGGCGGAGGTCTTCACCGTCGGCGGCACGGCCGGTGTCGAGCACGCGGAGACCGTGTACGACGTCCCGCTCGGCACCTCCGAGGGGGTTGCGGGCCAGACCTTCGCCGCGCCCCGGACGCCGGTCCTGCTCGACGGCGAACCGCCGCTCGTGGAGGTGTCGTCGGACGGCGGCTGGCAGACCTGGAACCCGGTCGAGCACTTCGGCGCGTCCGGTCCCGGCGACCGGCATGTGCGGATCGACGCCGTCGCGGGTCTGTTCGCCTTCCCGCCCGAGGTGCGCGAGGCGGACGGCACGATGCGGGCGTACGGGGCGGTGCCCCCGAAGGGCGCCCACATCCGCCTCGCCCGCTACCGCACGGGCGGCGGCGCCTGCGGCAATGTGGCGCGCGGCGCGATCCGCGTCCTGCGCAGCTCCGTCCCGTACGTCGCCGGCGTCGACAACCGCGAGGCGGCGCGCGGCGGCGTGGACGGCGAGACCGTCGAGAACGCGAAGCTGCGCGCACCGCAGATCCTCCGCGTCCAGGAGCGGGCCGTCACCGCCGAGGACCACGAGGCGATCGCCCGCGAGGCCGCGCCCTCGCTGCGCCGGGTCCGCTGTCTGCCCGCCGCCCCGGGCGAGGGCGGCGCGGTCCGGGTCCTGGTCGTGCCGGACGCCGTCCCCGACGAGGGCGGCCAGCTCCGCTTCGAGCAGTTGATCCCGCCGGAGTCCGTGCTCGCGGCCGTGGCCCGGCGGCTGGACGAACGGCGGCTCGTCGGCACCCGCCTGGTGGTCGAGCCCCCCGCCTACCAGGGCGTCACCGTCGTCGCCGGACTGGTCGCGGACGAGGACGACACCGACCGCGTGCGGACCGCCGCGCTCGACGCGCTGTTCCGCCACATCGACCCGCTGAGGGGCGGCGCGGACGGCACCGGCTGGCCGTTCGGCAGGCCCGTGCAGTACGGGGAGGTGTTCGCCGTCCTCCAGGCCGTGCCCGGGGTCCGCCTCGTCGAGGAGGTCCGCCTGTTCCCGGCCGACCCGCTCACCGGCCGGCGCGGCGGTGCGGTGGACCGCATCGACATCGCCCCGAGCGCCCTGGTCTTCTCCCACCAGCACCAGATCGCGGTCACCGCCGCCGGGCCCGGTGAGCGCCGATGACCCGGGCCGCCGTCCCCGGCCTCCCCAGCCGCTACCCGATCGGCGCGCTGCTGCCCGCCCTGTACGCGGACGACGACCTGGCCCAGCGCTTCACCGCGGGCCTGGACACGGTCCTCGCCCCGGTCCTGTCCACGCTGGACAACCTCCCCGCCTACTTCGACCCGGCCCTGGCCCCGGACGACTTCCTGCCCTGGCTCTCCTCCTGGGTCGGCGCGGGCATCGATCCGGCCTGGCCGGAGGACCGCCGCCGCGCCGCGATCGCCCGTGCCGTGGAACTCCACCGCCGGCGCGGCACCCGCCAGGGCCTGGCGGACCTTCTGCGCCTCTGCTTCGGTGTGGAGGCGGACATTCAGGACGGCGGCGGTGTCGCGTGGTCGTCCGAGCCGGACTCCCCTCTGCCCCCCGCCCCGACGGGCGAGTTGCTGGTACGGATCCGGCCCACGGCCGGCCGCCCGCCGGACGAGACCCGCGTCCTCGCGGTGGTCCGCGCCTCCTGCCCGGCCCACCTGACCTGCCGGGTCGACATCCTGCCGGGCACCCCGGCCGACGAGACAGGGAGCCCGACATGACCCGCCCATGCCCGTCCTGCGGCGCCGCGAACGCGGAGGGCGAGGACTTCTGCGGGAGTTGCGGTACGTATCTGGGGTGGTCGACGCGGATACGGCCCGGGCAGGCACAGCCGGAGCCGGAGCCGGACGGGTCGTCGGGGCCGGAGCGCGCGGAACCGGGCGCGGTCTCGGGGGCGGAGCCGGGGGCGGTCTCGGACGGGTCGTCGGGGGCGGCGCCGGGCTCGGACTCGGGTGTGCCGTCAGGGGCGGCGCCGGACGGACCGTCGGTGTCCGGGACGCGTACGGGCCCGGGCTCGGCCTCGCCGTCGGCGTCGGGCTCGCGTCCGGACTCGGTCTCGGGCTCGGTTCCGGCCCCCGCGCCGGAGTCGGAGCGGCGTACGGCTCCGAGCCCTGCCACGCCTGCGCCGTCTCCCGTACCCATTCCGTCCCCCAGCCCTGCCGCGCCCGCCGCACCCGAACCGGAACCGGAACCGGTCCGCGCACCCGAATCGGAACCGGAACCGCGCAGGACGCGGCGTTCGGTGCGCAGGCGGACGCCGGAGCCGGAACCGGCCCCCGCACCGGAGCCCCGACCGGCCCCCGCCCCGCCGGGCCCGGCCGCCTCCCGGCCACCCGCCCCCGCCCCCGTACGGCCGGCGCGGCCGAAACCCCCGGAGCCGAATCCGGCCTCCGCCTCGGCGTCGGCGTCGGATCGGGGACCGGCCGAGGAGCCCGTGGGCGCGGTCCGGCCCGGTGTGCCGGTGGCTGCCCGCCCCACGGTCAGGGCGGCCGCGGTGGACGAGGAACCGGACGGCGAGCCATGTCCCTCCTGCGGCACGAACAACCGCCCGGGGCGCACGTTCTGCCGGGCCTGCGCGCAGCCCCTGAAGCCCCGGGCCCAGGCGGCTCCGCTGCCGTGGTGGCGGACGAGGTGGCCGTTCCATCGCCGCGTGCGGGCGGGCTCCGGCCGCGCGCTGCGGGGCAGCCTGATCGCCCTGGTGGTCGTCGGCCTCCTGGTCGCGGGCTTCCTGCTGGTCCCGGCCGGGCGGTATGTCGTGGAGGACGTACGCGACAAGCTCGGCGGCGCGGGCGAGGTCAGCCCGGTGAAGGTCTCCGCGAACGCGTCCGCCCCCGGGCACCCGCCGAAGGCGGCGGTGGACGGCGTGACGAACACGTACTGGGGCGCGCCGAGGACGGGCGACGCGCTGACGGCGGAGTTCGAGGAGCCGTTCCGGCTGGTCGGCGTCACGGTCCACACGGGAGTCTCGACGAAGCCGGAGGTCTTCCAGAAGGGGGCCAGGCCGACCCGGGCGGACCTGAGCATCACGACGAAGGACGGGAAGGTCCACGAGAAGACGATGACCCTGGCCGACAAGCCGGGCGAGCAGACCGTGCGGATGGGCATCAGCGATGTCGTGTCGATCCGCTTCACGGTCCGCGAGGCGGCCGGGCAGGGCGACGGACACCCGATCGCGCTGGGCGAGATCGAATACTTCAAGCGCACCTGAATCGCGTACTTCAGCGCACCTGAGGGGGCCGGGTCCTCGCCCTCACCGTCAGCGCGGCCGACGGATCGTCCCCCGCCGGCTGCGCTCCGGGGCCACTCAACTGTGCCCCCGCGGACCTGGAACCGCTCCGGCGGACCGGGATATGCAGGGACGGACACGCTCCCCCGCAGGAAGAGGTCCCCATGCGCAGCCAGGACGGTGCCGAGAAGGCAGGTGCGGCGCGTGGGCCCGGACGGGCCCGCGCGGCGGGGACGGCGGCCGCCGCACCCGCCACGGAGTGGCTGGCGTTGCAGGGCAGCGTCGGGAACGCGGCGGTCGTCCAGTTGCTGCGGGCCGCCGGCCACCCGCACTGCGGCCACGAGGACGCGGAGCAGCCGGTGCAGCGCTCGGCCGTCGACGCCGTGCTGCGTTCGGCCGGGCGGCCGCTCGACGGCGCGGTCCGCTCCGAGATGGAGTCGCGGCTCGGAGCCGACTTCTCGGACGTCCGCGTCCACACCGACGCCGCCGCGCGGGCCTCGGCCGCCCAGGTCGGTGCCCGTGCCTACACCTCGGGGCACCATGTGGTCATCGGCGACGGCGGGGCCGACAAGCACACGCTCGCCCATGAGCTGACCCACGTCATCCAGCAGCGGCAGGGGCAGGTCGCGGGCACCGACAACGGCTCCGGGCTGCGCGTGTCCGATCCGTCGGACCGGTTCGAGCGGGCGGCGGAGGCCAACGCGACCCGGGTGATGCGGGGCCCCGCGCCCGTCCAACGGGTGGCGGCCGAGGCCCCGGCCGCCACCCGTAGCCACCTCGCGGTCGTGCAGCGCGCCCCGCTCTCCGGCTACAACCAGCGCGTCGACTACCCGCAGGGCGCCCACACCGTGACGGTCAACGGCACGGCGGGCAGCGTGGGGATCGAGATGAAGGGGGACCTCTTCCCCGGCCATCTCGGCACGGGGGAGGCTCCGAAGGTGCAGCCCGCGTGGTGGCCGCCGAGCGGGACGCCGATCGGGGACTGGTTCAAGAACTACATGGTCCAGGGGCACCTCCTGAACCACAATCTGGGTGGTTCGGGCAAGCACCTGGAGAATCTGACCCCGCTGGTCAAGCAGGCGAACAGCCAGCACCACGCGAAGGTGGAGAAGGGTCTCAAGGTGGCCATTCTCCAGAACGGGTACACCGCCCGCTATCACGTGACGGCGGACTTCAGTTTCCACCCCACATCGGCCGATATGAAGATGACGCCGGGTTCCCCGGAGGCCATCGACTTCGACACCATCTACCGATTCGGCCTTCCCGGGATGATCCGGGCGGAATACACCCTGTACGACGCCAAGGGCAAGGAAGTGGGTGGGGACGCGTGGGAGATCGAGAACAACAACATGTAGGGCGTCACGTGGCCGACGCACGGCAGCGACTCGACGCGCTGGTCGCCGGTCTCCGCGAGAACCCTCGCGTCGAGCTGCTGAACCACGAACGGACCGAGCCACTGCCCGACGACCGGCTCTCCCGCCTCATCGAGGAGTCGGGTGCCCGGCTGCCCGCCGGAGTGGAGGACTTCTACCGGCAGGTCGGGTCCTTCACGCTGGACTGGCGGTCCGCCGGGGATGAGGGGACGGGGCGCGGCGTGATCGATCTCCTGCCCCTCGACCGTGTGCTCGGGGACTGGAGCGGGGTGACCTGGTTCCCGAAGGGCGATCAGGAGTTCCGCCCCGTGGTGCCCTTCGATTTCTTCACCCCGGAAGCGTGCGTGGCCTTCGAGCGGGGTGAGGACGGCGTCTTCGCGGAGAAGGTCAGCTATCACTACTTCGGTGAGGAACTGGCGTCCACCGGCCGCACCTTCGTCGAGTACGTCGATCTCCTGATCGCCTCGCGCGGTTTCTGGTACTGGCCCATGACTCTGTGCGCCGGATACGAGGACAGCACGGAGGTCGCGGAGTTCCGCCGCACCATGCCGCTGCTCTTCCCGGACCACGACGACGACCTGTTCCGCCCCCGGCCGCAGGAGCAATAGCCCCTCGCGCCCCGAACGCCTTCCGGTGGGCGGTGTGCCGCGCCGCGCCCCGGTGCGGGCGGGCGCGGCGTGGTGGGGCGCCGGCGGGCGGGGCCTGGGGTCAGGCGAGGGCGAGGCTGATCTGGTGATTGAAGACCGCCCAGTGCTGGCCCCGGGTCCTTGGTGTCGCAGGGCTTGGTGACGACCTCCGGGGTGCCCCAGGTGTTGGCCAGGGCGGCGTGCGTACGTACCGGATATCGCCCCGGCACACCCGAGCGGTGCCGGGGCCACCCGCTCGCCGCGACGTTGACAGAAGCGGCACCCCTGTGACCAGCCAAAACCTGGGAATCCACTCAAAGCGAGCATTCGTATGATTCGCCGCGCGCCGCTCCGGGCCCTACGCGTATCCGGGCCCTACGCGTACGGGAACGACACCTCCGGGTTGCCGGGCGTCGGGCCGGAGAGCAGCGGCTGGGGCAGGCCCTTGAGGTGCCGGTCGAAGAAGGCGGCGGTGTAGTCGCGGGTGATGCGGCTGGAGCGGTCGGCGGACAGCGGTGCCGAGGGGTCGGGCAGGCCCAGTTGGGCCCCGAGGAGCGGCATGTCGGTGAAGGTGAAGTGGCCCGCGCCGGTGACGGTGAGCCAGCGCTTCCAGCCGTCGAGGCGTGGCCAGTCCCGGTTCCAGGTGGTGTCGGTGGTGCTGTCGGGGGTGTGCTGGACCTCGGTGCCGAGCATCATGAACGGGCGGCCGTGGAGCCCGGCGTCGGGGACCGGGTCGTAGAAGGCACCGTCCATGTTCACGCCCGCGCGTACGCGCGGGTCCGCGGCCATCGTGGCCGCGGCGGAGTTCCCGCCGATGGAGTGCCCGGCCATGCCGACGCGCCGCCGGTCGATCATCGGGGCGTGGCGCCAGGCGGGGTGGCTGCCCGTCAGCCGGTCCAGCAGGAACGAGACGTCCCGCGCCCGCCCCCGGGCCACCTCGGCCATCCCGGCCTCGCCGGTGCGCTCGACGTAGTCGCAGGCGGCGCAGGGCAGGACGCGTCCGCCGGGGAAGACGGTCGTGGTGGTCTCGTGGGCGTGGTCGACCGACGCGACGACGTAACCGCGCGAGGCCAGGTCCGTCGCGAGGGACGTCAGCGTGAAGCGGCTCTGTCCGAACCCGGGTGACAGCACGACCAGCGGGAACCGTCCGGGCGCGGGCGTCGCGCCGGTGCGCGCGTATGTCTCGGTGGCCGCGACCGCTTCGGGCCCGACGATGCCGGTGAGCCCCCGGGACTCCAGCAGCAGGCGCGCCTCCTGGACGCTCACGTACGGAGCGGGTGTGCCGCTCGCGGCCCGTGCCGGATAGAACACGGACACCAGCAGCTCGCGTGCGCCGGCCCCGGGCTCGTACGGGTCGGTACGACCGGTGTCCCGCAGGGACAGCGTGGACGCGCCGACGGCGTACGGCCCGCTCGGGGCGGGGAGCCGCAGCGCGGGGTCTCGCGCGCCGGTGAGCTGCGGTGCGGCGAGTCCCGGGGTCGTGAGCGTGGTGTCGCTGCCGGGCTGGCCGGAGGACGCGGCGGCCGGGGCGACGGCCGTGGCCCCCAGGGCGAGGGCGAGGAGCGCGGTGGCCATGGTGCGCTGACGAGTTCTCATGATCCGCACGCTAGGCGCGCGGCGCATACCGGGGCGTCCGCCCAGGGGCCCCCGACCGGTACCTCTCCGGTCGTACGCCGACATGCACGTGTCATGCCCCGGGCCTACCGGCGCCCGGCCACCGGCTCACCCGCCGACGGGCCCCGGGGGCAGTCGTGTGCCGGGCAAGCGGTTGCCGTTGACGACGGCCGAACCAGCTCTCCGATGCGCGTCGCTGACATCGCGTGGTGGTAAAGCCAATGAGGTTGCCGTGGAGGGGGTGGCTTCGGTGAGGTGTGTCCATGGGCGATACCACGCGGCGGGCGCGACAGGCCAGGGCGGGCGGGGCGGTCGCGGGGCGTCTGGGGCGGTGGCGGGCGTCGATGGTGCTCGGGGCGCTGATGGTGGCGGCGTTCACGTTCAACACCGCGGAGAACCTGCCGGTGGGGCTCTTGGAGGCGATCTCCGGGAGTGTGGGGGTGTCGCTGTCGGCGGTGGGGTTTCTGGTCACCGGTTACGGGGTGACGGTCGCGGTGGCGTCGGTGCCGCTCGCACACGTGGTGCGGGCCGTGCCCCGGCGCCATGTGCTCACGGGGGTGCTGGCCGTTCTGGTCGTGGCAAGTGCGGGTGCGGCGCTGTCGGTCTCCTACGGGCCGCTCCTCGTGGCGCGGCTGCTCACGGCACTCGCCCAGGCGCTCTTCTGGGCCGTGATGGGGCCGGTCGCGGTGGGGCTGTTCGCGGCCGAGGTCCGCGGGCGGGTGGTCGGGGCCCTGTCCGTCGCCGGTTCGCTGGCCCTGGTGCTCGGGGTTCCCGCCGGTACCTGGCTGGGGCAGCGGAGCGACTGGCGGGTGCCGGTCGCCGCGCTGGTGGTCCTGGGGCTGGTCTCGCTGGTGCCGGTCGCCTCGCTGCTGCCGACCACGCGCCCGGAAGAGGAGCCCGCCGCCTACGGAACGAGCCCGGACGCCCGCCGGTACGCCACCGTGCTCACGGCCGGAGCCCTGTCCGCCGCCGGGGCGTTCACGGGCTACACGTACATCGTGTCGTTCCTGAGTGACGTGAGCGGCTTCTCCCCGGACATGGTGAGCGTCCTGTTCGTCGCCTTCGGGGTCGCCTGTCTGGCCGGGGTGAGCGTCACGGGGGCGTTGCTCGACCGTTTTCCGCAGGCTGCCCTGACGGGGGCCGTGGCCACGCAGGCCGCGGGCATGCTCGGTCTGTACGCGGCCGGCACCCGGCCGGTGGCCTCGGTGGTGTTCCTGACGCTCATGGGCGGTGCCCTGGGCCCCGTGTTCATGACGGCCCAGAACGCCATGCTCCACTGCGCGCCGGGGCGCACGGACATCGCGCTCGCGGCCAACTCCGGCTCGTACAACGCCGGAATCGCGGCGGGCGCCGCGCTCGGAGGGCTGATCCTGCCGCTGTCCGGCGTACGGGACACCTTCCTCGCCGGCGGACTGCTGACCGCCGGGGGCTGCGTGGTCCTGCTGGCCGCCCGAGGCCGCACTATAACGCGCGGCAGGCGGCGGACAGCGGCCGGTAGGGGTGGCGGAGGACGGCAGTCCGCCGGTGAGATCCGGCCGGCCGATCCGGTCTGAGCGCGAACGCCGCCGTGCTGTCGTCCACGGCCGGGGCGGAGCCGCGAACCCTTCGTGCGTCCCGTGGTCGCCGTCGCGGGGTTCAGACGGTGGTGATGCGGAAGGTCTGGTCGTCGGTGCCGGTGCAGGTCTGCTGGATAGCCTCGGCGCCGGTGGTGCGGGGGGTGAGGATGCCGACGCAGAGATCGCTGTGCGACGGGCGGAGGCGGAACCCACCGGTGACCGCCTCCAGGCGGTATTTCTGGTGCGCCGCGTCGATGCAGTCCCGAGGGGAGAGAAGGGCCCCGGGACCCGTGGACGCGCCATCGACCGTGAGGCAGCCGCCCCCGTGGTCGGGGTGCTCCCACTGGATCAGGTAGGTCCGGGCGCCTGCCGGGACCAGGGAGACCGTCGGCACGATCGCCTGGGCGCAGGGGTTCTGGACGGCGATCTCGCGCTCGGTGCGGCCGTTGCGTTCCCGGCCCTCGGTGAGGCAGAGCGACGGATCGTCCAGGGGGTGGATCCGCACGACCCCGGTCGGGGGCGTGCGTGCCGGTACGGGGGTCTTGCGGGGTGACGGCGGTGAAGAGGTGGAGCGCTGTGTCGTGGGACGGGTCGTGGGGGCGTCGGACGTCTCCTCGGAGCCGGCCCCGACCGGATCCGCCGTAGGGGTCGGGGAGGTGGCCGTGGGGCCGGAGGCGCTGGGGGGTGCGGTGCTCACGGATATGCCGGGGGACGGGGTGTTCCCGGGCTGGGTGCTGACGGGTTTGTCCCCGCCCGGCCAGAGCGCGATCAGCAGGACGCCCGCTGCGGCGAGGGCGCCGGTGAGCGTCATCGGCAGATAGCGGGGGCGGGTGTCCCGGTCGTACGAGGACGGCGGGGGCGTCGGCGCGGTCGTGGACGGCGGCTCCGAGGGCTGCTCGATGGTCATAGACGGCGGCGCCGTCGGCACGGTGGTCGGGGACGACCCCGCCGGCTCGCTCCCGGCCTGCGCCGTCACGGCACCGTCTTCCGGGGGCACCGCGTCCTGGGGCGGTGCGTCGTCGGGGCTGAGTTCCTGGGGTCGAGGGAGTGGGGGCCGGGGTGGGGCCGCCGTAGGTGCCGCGGTGATCGCGAGTTCGCGGCGGGCGGTCAGCCAGGTGTCGACCGTGGCGGTGTCGCCGCCGCAGGCGCGCACGAAGGCGGCGAGGAGTTCTTCGCGGGGCAGGTCCGTACGGGCCAGGGCGCCGGAGATCGTGGCGCGGGGCAGGACGTCGCCGGCCTGGGTGGCGTTGCGTTCGATCTGCCGGTAGCTGAGGTCGGCCCACACGCGTAACTGACGCATGGTGGCGACGAATTCGGCCGGTGTGCGCGCGGCCGTCGGGTCGGGCCCCGTCCCCATACTTCCCCCTGATCGCTCCTGTGTCGCAAGGAGATTAGTACGGGGGCGCAGGGCCTGAAGCCACGAAGGGAGAAGACGGCTGACAAGCGATGCGCGGGGGGTGTTCCCGGGCCGCCCGGTCATGCGGTGATGTGGCGGTAGGCGACGACACCGTACGTGGGGAGCGGGGCGACGGTGACGGTGCGTCCGGGGCGCGGGGCGTGGATGACCTTGCCGTGTCCGATGTAGAGCTGGACGTGGCCGCCGCCGCTGGTGATCACCAGATCGCCGGGGACGAGCGCCGCGCGGGTGGTCGCCCGGCCCGCCTTGATCTGGCCCCAGGTGGTGCGCGGAAGCCGCACCCCGGCCTTCTCCCAGGCGCGCAGCACCAGACCCGAGCAGTCGAAGCCGCGCGGTCCGGTGCCGCCCCAGACGTACGGCTTGCCCAGCTGCGCCCGTGCGTAGGCCGTCACGGCGTCGCGGGCCGTCCGTCCTGTGTTCGTGCGGGAGTCCGCGGCCGGTGGGGCGGGTACGGCGACGGATCGGGCCGGTGCCGTGGAGGGGTGTGCCGTGGCCGGGACGCGCAGGGCGTGCCCGGCGTAGATCAGGGTCGAGGAGCCGAGGCCGTTGAGCCGTTGCAGGGCCTTGACGGTCGTGGTGTGCGTACGGGCCAGGGCGTAGAGGGTGTCGCCCGTCTTGAGGGTGACGACGCGGATGGCCGGCTTCGGCTTTTTCTTCTGCGGGGCGCGCGGTGGGGTGGCCGTGTCGGAGGTGCCGGGCTCGGCGGTCCCGGGCTCGGTGGGGCGGGGCTCGGTGGGGCGGGGCTCGGTGGGGCGGGGCGTCGTCGGTGTGTCCGGCCGGAGGACGACGGGGCTGCCGCCGCGTGCGCCGGCGGACGGTTCCGCGGGGCCGTGCACGGCCACCAGTACCCCGGCGAGCAGCGACAGCAGGAGAAGGACGATCAGGCTCGTCACGGTCCACAGCCAGGAGCTGTTGCGGGCCGACCGCTCGGCCGGGCGGCGCGGGGTGGCGGTGGTCTGGGCCGGGGTGGCGGTGCGCGGGGCCGGGGTGGCGGGGGCGCGGTGCCGGCCTCGGGACCGGGTGGGTTCCGGTGTGTGCTTCCCCTGTGTGACGGGCTTGATCAGCGTCTGCGGTGACATGCGGGCCTCCTTGGTCCGGGGCCGGTGTTTCCGGGCCCGTTGGGAGGCTGTTCGAGGGCGGGGGTGTCCGGCCAGGGGCTCGGGCGTCTGGGACAGTCCGGCTTCGTCCGTGGCGTCCGGCGGGGGCGGCGCGGTTCGTCCGTAACCCCTCGGAACCCTTCCTGACCTGCACGGACAGTGCCGGACTGTCCGAGCCGCCGTGAGCTGTTCCCTTCGCCGGGGTCCACCCGCGACGCTCTTTCCACCGCCCCGCGTCACCGGCCGGTGCCGCCTCCTCGCGGCGCCCGGCGGTCCGGGGCGTCTTCCGCCGCATGACCCGCCCACGGCCCGGGATCTCTCCCTGCCGCTCTCCGGGCGGGCAACGGCTCGACCCGCTTCCACCAAGGAGGAGCAACATGCTCGGTTCACGCAGGAGCAAGCTCCGGATGGCGGCCCTCGCGGTCGCCGCGACCGGAGTCGCGGGCGGCGTGTTCGCCGTCACCGCCGGCTCGTCGGACCCCGGACCGGCCGCCGCCGGCGGCCGGGACACCGTCGTACAGGTGGCGTCCGGCTCGGCCGGATCGTCATACCGCGGCACGTTCCGCGAGGCGGACGGCTGCCCGTATCTGGTCACCTCCGGCGGCACCCACTACTACCTGCCGGGCTACACGACCGGCGGCAACGGCGGCCTCTACAAGAAGGGCGGCGGATTCATCGCCTACCCCGGCTGGAAGATCCAGGCCAACGGGACCAAGCAGTTCAAGCCCCTTGGCCGCCACACGACCCTGTGCACGAGCTGGGGCGTCGAGCGCCGCATCAAGGCGCGGTCCATCTACGCCCTCCAGCACTGACACCAAGCACTGACACCCCGCACCCGTCCCGCCGGTGAGCGCGGCCCGGTGCCCGGGGGCGGGCCCACGGCTCGTACCCCGGGCCCCGGGCCCGCCCCGGCGGCCGGCGCCCCCGAGTTCCCGTCCCAGACCCCGGTTCCGTATCCGAGACCCACGACCCACGGCCCGAAACCCACGACCCACGACCCACGACCCGAGATCCGAGATCCGAAGGAGCATCACCATGCGCACCACGCACATCAGTACGCCCCGCAGAACGCCCCGCCCAACGCCCCGTCTCGCCGTCATGGCCCTGGCTGCCGCCGTCGTCGCCGGAGGGCTCGGGTACGGGGCGGCGGAGGGCCTGCTCTCCGCCGGACCCGCCCGGTCCGCCGGGTCCGAGCCCGCCGACACGGTCGTCAACGCGGCGGCCGAGCAGACGCAGAAGCGATTCTCCGGCACGTTCCAGCAGGCGGACGGCTGCCCATATCTGGTCACCTCGGGCGGCACCCACTACTACCTGCCGGGCTACACGATCGGCGGCAACGGCGGCCTCTACAAGAAGGGCGGCGGATTCATCGCCTACCCCGGCTGGAAGATCCAGGCCAACGGGACCTCGTACCGCAAGGCCGGGGGAACGGCCTGCGCGACCTGGGGCACCGGTCGCCGGATCAAGGCGTCGTCGATCTACGCGACGACGACGGGACCGGCGCGGGGCAAGGGCGCGGAGGGGTGCCGGACCTCGACCTCGGCGTGGGAGGTCCGCAACCACATGGTCAAGATCAAGACCGCCGACATCCGGGTGCGCATCACCAGGTGCGTGGACGCGTCCGGGGCGCTGACGTCGCAGACCACGTCCCGGATCTACGCCACCACGACGACGGCCGGTGATCTGCTCTACGGAGTGACGGTCACGCCGGAGACGACACCCGCCGTGCTCAAGGCGTCGGGCAGCCGGTACGTGCTGCAACAGGACGTCGAGCACAAGTCCTGCCTGGGGACCAAGGCCGGTCCGCTGTGCGGCCACAACAACATCACGTTCACCATCACCGTCAACAGGACGGGCACCGCGTGGGAGGTGAGCGCCAAGGACCAGAGCGCCGACGACGACATCGTGCGGGCCTGACGTCGCGCGGGTCTCGTCGCGC
Source organism: Streptomyces sp. NPDC001515 (assembly GCF_053597115.1). Taxonomy (NCBI): domain Bacteria; kingdom Bacillati; phylum Actinomycetota; class Actinomycetes; order Kitasatosporales; family Streptomycetaceae; genus Streptomyces; species Streptomyces sp. NPDC001515. Next base: position 6,771 of record NZ_JBSFHN010000052.1, on the reverse strand, counting down.
GGGCTCACATCGCGCGAACCTGATCGCACGGCGCCCGTCGCCCGCGCCCGCCCTACGCCGGAGGCAGAGCCGGGCGGGTTACGTCCTCGGCGTGCGGCGGCGGCACGCAGTCAACCGCCGCCGCACGGCGTGACGTCGGCAGATCCCGGGCTCGCCGGACCGGCGAGAAGAACAGGATCAGCGCGGCGAGCGGAACCCCCGCCGTCGTGAGGGCCATGGCGGTGCGGAGGCCGAGCGTCGTGCCGAGCACACCGCCGAGCAGTGCTCCGACGGGGATCGTTCCGTAGCTGAGGAAGGCCGTGCTCGCGGTGAGGCGGCCGAGGAGGTCGGGTGGGCAGTAGCGCTGCTGGAAGCCCGCCTTGATGATGTTGCCGGCGACGACGCCCGCGACGACGCTGAAGCCACCGACGACGAAGAGCAGGGTGCCGGCTCCTGCGGTGGTCAGCGGGATCAGCAGTCCGAGCAGCGGAAGCACCAGTTCGAAGAGGAGTGTCGCCCGCGCGGTGCCGATCCGGTCGGCGACCGCGCGGGCGGCACACGCCCCGGCCACCCCTCCGGCGCTGGTCGCCGCGACGAGTGCGCCGACCACCCCGGGTGTCAGACCGACGGTCCGGACCAGGAAGACCACCTGGATCGACTGGTACCCCATGAGAGCCAGGTTGGAAGCTGCCCCGAAGAGGGTGAACGTGCGGAACCAGGGGTCGACGGCGATCATCCGCAGGCCCTCGCGGACGTCGTCGGCCAGGGAGGCCGAACGCCGTCCGGCTGCGGTGGCGCGTGGCTCACGATGCCGGATGCCGGCAAGACACAGGAGGGAGACGAGGAACGTGGCGGCGTTGGCGAACATCCCGTTCACCGCGCCCGCCACCTGCGCGATCAGGCCGCCGGAGCCGAGTCCGGCGATCTGCGCGGCGGATGCGCTGCCGTGCAGTTTGGCGTTGCCCTCGGGCTGGTCGTCGGCGTCCAGGATGCTGGGGAGATAGGCGCTGTAGGCGGTCTGGAAGAAGACCGCCGCCGTACCCGCCAGCAGCGCGACGGCGAGCAGCAGTCCGATGCTCAGCCGGCCGGACCACGCGGCGACCGGGAGGCCGGCGAAGAGGACGAGGGAGACGGCGGCGGAGGTGAGCATGACGGGTCTGCGCCGCAGCCGGTCCACCCACGCGCCGGCCGGGAGTCCGATGATCAGCCAGGGGGCCCAGGCGGCAGCGCTCAGCAGGCCGACCTGGAACGTGCTGGCGTGCAGGGTGGAGACCGCGGCCAACGGCATCGTCACCCCGGTGACGGACGCGCCGAACTTGCCCGCGGTCTCTCCGCACCACAGCAGACGGAAGTCGCGGTGACGGCGGAGGAGGCCGCCGCGCACGCCGTCGCTCATGCGGAGCCACGTTCCTTGCGGGGGAAGGACTGGAGCTGCACGACGACGGGGAGCGCGTCCGGCGCGGGCTCGGTGCCCGGAGCAGGCGTGTGACGGGCGATCACCGCCATCAACTCCGCGTTGAGCGCCTCCAACTGCGCCGGGGTCATCCGCAGGTCGTTCCAGTCCGAGACGGTGCCGGCGGTGCGCCATGCGTCGTCCCAGTCCTCGCCGACGTAGTTCACGACCCGGCTGAAGTACTGCTGGATCAGTTCGTGCAGATAGACCGACAGCGCACCCCGGGTATCGGGATCGTCGCGGAAGTCGGCGGTGTTCAGCTCGTTCGAGACGTCGACCCTGCGCCACCAGCGCTCGCGTTTCGTGCCCCGTCCGGTCTCCTCCTCGATGAAGCCGTGCTCGGCGAGGTGGCGCAGGTGCCAGCTGATGGTTCCGGTGTTCTCCCCGAGGCGTTCGGCGAGCAGGGTGGCGGTGGCGGGGCCGTCCAGACTGAGCAGTTCGAAGATGTTCATCCTCAGCGGATGGGCCAGCCCCCGCAGGCTCCGCGCGTCGAGGCGCCGGGTGGGCTTGGCGGACGTGGACGGTGGTGTGCGTGCGGGTTCGTCGGACATGCCGACAGCCTATGATGCAGAGTTTCCTCTGCATAGAACTCTCTGCAGAGGAAACTCTGCATGATGCGTGGCTCGGGGCACGAGGCACGAGCCACGAGGCACGGTGCTTACGCACCTCCACCGTCGCGGTGGCAGCCGGTCGCCGACGGCCGGTGGTACTCCGTTCCGAAGGTGGGTAGAGGGCTGTCGGCCCCGGAGCGCTGTGCCCGCGGCGCCATGAGGACGGCCGAGGGGGAACTGTGGCGCTGTCGGACCAATTGCCCGCACTGATCGGTGTGGTCGTCGGCTCGCTCGGCTCGTACGCGACGCAGAGCCTGACGGAGCGCCGGAAGTGGCGGCGCCAGCGGGACGAGCGGTGGGACGAGAAGCGGTTCGAGACGTACGGCCGGTACGCCAACGCCCTCAAGGCGCAGTTGCGCATCGCTCAGCGGATCGGTGCCGCGGTCGGTTTCTCCGACGTGACCGACCCGCTGGAGCCGGCGGAGGGCCTGCCGCTGCTCGCCGACGCGGAGTCGCAGCGTGCGACGGAGTGGGAGTCCGTCCTGCTCGTCGGCGACGCGGCCACCATCGCGGCGGCCCGGCGCTGGCACGAGTCGGTCTGGACGGTCGAACTCCTCATACGGGAGGGGCCGGTCGACGCGGAGATGTGGACCAGGGCCCACCAGCTGGCGAGTGCGGCGCGCGACGCCTTCTACCTGAGTGCCCGGCGCGACCTCGGCATCAACGGGGCTCCCCCGCCCTCGGGCCAGTGGCCGCGGCAGTGGCGGGCCGAGCTGTCGGGCTGAGCGCGCCCCGGGGCACCGGCACGAGCCCGGGGCCCCGGGCAGAGCCCCGTCCCCAGTGGGGGCCCGGGGGGGGGCAGAGCCCTGCTCGTCAGCGGATCACCAGGCCGCCACGACGCGGTAGCTGACCTTGGCCTCGGGAAGGTTGCTCTGGGCCAGGGTGCCGCTGGCCCAGGCGCTGCCGGTGCAGTCGGCGCCGGAGTAGAGGAGCACGGACGCCGAGCTGTTGGCGATCTGGACCGAGCGGACCGGCTGCGGCGCGGTGTGGCAGGTGCCGAGGTCCCCGAGGTCGGGGTGGAGGGCGGCGCCGGTTCCGTTCGTGCCCGTGTAGAGGGAGGCACCGGGCTGGAGGGCCGGCCAGGAGGCGGCGCCGGCCGTGCCGGCGCCGAGGGCGGCCAGCGCGGCGGTCATGGTCACCGTTGCGGCGAGGGCGCGGAACGTGGTGGTGGGCAGGGACATGCGGACCGCCTTCGGGGTACGGGTGCGGGCTGCGCCCGTGAGGCGCAGGGAGCCGCCTGGATTCGGCCGCCGACGATCATTGCACGCTCAACCATTTTTGGGCAGACCGCTTCCCCGTGCGGAAACGCGGCCCCGGGGCCGTCACCTGCCCTGCGGACGCTCCGTCAGAGGGCTGCCGACGATGCTCCGGAGGGTGTCGACGTACGCGGTGAAGGCCCGGCGGCCCTCGGGGCTGAGCTTGAGCCAGGTGCGGGGGCGTTTGCCCACGTAGCCCTTGCGGATCTCGACGTAGCCGGCCTTCTCCAGGGCGGCGGCGTGCTTGGACAGGACCGAGTCGCTGATCTCCAGGCTGTCGCGGACGAACCCGAACTCGGCCTCGGTCGCGGCGGCGAGCAGCGAGACGATCTGGAGGCGGGCGGGGGCGTGGATCACCGGGTCGAGGTTCATCGGACCACCGCCCCTGACGAGTGGGCCGCGACCTGGTCCTCGGCCCAGCGCGTGGTGGCGGCCGCGTAGAGGGCGGCGACGACGCCCGCGACGGCCTTCTGCCAGACCGTGGAGTCGGTGAGCGTGCCGACGGCGAGCGGAACGACCCCCCAGACCATGCAGATCGACGCCATCCACAGCAGCATCCGGATCCCCGCACTCACGGTCCAGGTCCGCGCCCTCCATCTGACACGGGTCCTGGCGGCGAGCGTGGCGGTGAGCACGGCCAGGCCCACGACCGCCGCCGAGGTGAGCACCGCCCGGGCCGCACCGTCCTGGCCCGAGGCGACCCCGGCCGTCGTCACGAGCACGATCACACCCGGCAGATACCAGAGCGGAAGGCGCTGTCCGGCGTAGGCCCTGCGCTGGACCCGGTCGATCTCGGCCAGCGCGTCGGCGGCGTTCGGAGGCGTGTCCATCGAGGGCGTGTCCATACGTAGTACCTGCTTCCTCGTGAAGTACTTGTCGCAATGGAAAGTACTCACTCTCTTTCCGTTGCGTCAAGTGCTTTCCACCGAGCAGCGCGCGTGGCTCCGGGCGTCGGCCCCGGCCCCGAGTCCGGCCACACCGAACCACGGTGGCCTTGACCCTCACGCCGCGTCAGACCCCACACTCGGTGCCGTGGAGGATCACTGGACCGTGGGACGGGTGGCCGCACTGGCCGGGGTGAGCGTCCGTACGCTGCACCACTACGACCACATCGGACTCGTACGCCCGTCGGCGCGCACCGCAGCCGGATACCGGGCCTATGCCGCCGACGACGTGCAGCGGCTCAGGGAAGTGCTGGCCTACCGGCGCCTCGGGTTCGGGCTGCGGGAGATCGCGGGACTGGTCGGCGACCCGTCCGCCGACACCGTCGCGCACCTGCGCCGGCTGCGCGGCCTGCTCCTGGAACAGCGCGAGCGGACCGACGCCATGGTCGCGGCCATCGACAAGGAACTCGACGTACGGGCGAAAGGACTGCACGTGCCCCCGGAGGAGCAGTTGAAGGTGCTCGGTGCCCGCCTGTACGACAGGATCGGTGGCGCCTACACCGCGACGCGGCGCACCGACCCACGGATCGCCGCGCAGATCTGGTCCGCCCTCGCCGGCGCGCGGACGGTCCTCAACGTCGGGGCCGGTACCGGCTCCTACGAACCTCCCGGCCGTGAGGTGACCGCGGTCGAGCCGTCGGAGGTCATGCGGGGACAGCGCCCCGCCCGCGCGGCGCCCTGCGTGGCCGCCGCCGCGGAGAACCTGCCCTTCGAGGACGGGGTGTTCGACGCCGCGATGGCCGTCTCCACCGTGCACCACTGGCACGATCCGCTGGCCGGTCTGCGGGAGATGCGGCGTGTGGCGCGGCGCGTGGTCGTGCTCACCTTCGACACCGACGAGCCCGGATGGCCGGACCGATTCTGGCTCACCCGCGACTACCTGCCCGAATTCGCCGGTGTCCTCTCGGGGTTCCCCTCGCTCGCGGGCATGGCCGACGCGATCCGGGCCCGTACCGAGGCCGTACCCGTCCCGTGGAACTGCGCCGACGGCCTGTTCGAGGCTTTCTGGCGCCGCCCCGAGGCGTACCTGGAGGAACCCGTACGTCGCGCGATGTCGGTGTGGACGAGAGTCGGGCCGGAGGCCGAGCAGCGGGCCGTGCGAAGTCTCGGCGACGACCTGGCGTCCGGGCGGTGGGCTCGGCGCAACCGGGATCTCGCCCGCCTCGACAGCGCCGACCTCGGACTCCGCCTCCTCGTGGCCTGACCACGCGCCCCTCCTCCGGAATGACGCGGGCACGCCCGTCCTACGGACCGGGCACCTTGCGAACAACGGTCTCGTCCGGGCCGACGGGGCGGCCCTCGGAGTCCAGGACCTCCAAGGGCCGCAGGGGCCGGCCGTGCCGGCGGTCGAGCAGGTGCGAGTGGGGTTCCTCGGGCGCGAAGAAGTTCCCCTCGCCCCACTGCCGCAGGGCCACGATGACGGGGAACAGGGCGCGGCCCTTCGGGGTCAGCACGTACGCGCGGTAGGCGCTGCCGTCCTCGGCGGGGACCGATTCCATGATCCCGCCGGCCACCAGGGAACGCAGTCTGGCCGTAAGGATGTTCTTCGCCACCCCGAGGCTGCGCTGGAACTCCCCGAAGCGCCTGCTCCCGTCGAAGGCGTCGCGGACGATCAGCAGCGACCACCAGTCACCGATCGCGTCCACCGACCGCGCGACAGGGCATTCGCTGTCGTCGAGACGGGTCCTGGTCACCATGCTTCCTCCCGGGCATCCACGCATCCAGTCTGGTTGCAACATGCTACCAATGCGGCTACCGTCCTGCCGTCGGAAGTAGTAGCAAGATGAAACCAGAAGGGTGGGGGTGCCGATGTCCTGCCAGAACGAGGTCGCTCAGTTGGGCGACGACGGCGGAGGCCCGCAGGAGAGCACGTACGGATACGAGCACGGATCGCCGTTCGTCCTCACCCGCAAGGTCACCGCGCTGTTCGCCGTCGCCTCCGGGGCCGCCGTGGCCAATGTCTACTTCTCGCAGCCGCTCCTGGTCACGATGGGCCACGACCTCTCCATGAGTCCGGGGCTGGTCGGCAGCGTGGTGACCCTCACCCAGATCGGGTACGGGCTCGGGCTGTTCCTGCTCGTCCCGCTCGGCGACACCATCGACCGCAGGAGGCTCGTCGTCGCCCAACTGCTGCTCCTCGCGGGGGCGCTGATCGCGGTGGCCGCGGCCGGGACGGCGGCGGTCCTGCTGGCCGCGATGGCCGCGACGGGGCTGCTCGCGGTCGTCACGCAGTCGCTGGTCGCGTTCGCCGCCTCACTGGCCCGGCCCGGGGATCGGGGGCGGGTCGTCGGACTGGTCACCAGCGGCATCGTCACCGGCATCCTGCTCGCCCGCACCGTCTCCGGTCTCCTGGCCGATCTCGCCGACTGGCGTGCGGTCTATCTCGCCTCGGCCGCGCTGACCGCCCTGCTCGCCCTGGTGGTGGGGGGGGGGGGGGGGCGGCCCCCCCCCCCCCCCCCCCCCCCCCCCCCCCCCCCCGCCCCCCGGGGCCCCCCCCCCCCCCCCCGCGGGCCGCGCCCGGCCCCCCC
>NZ_JBSFHN010000051.1:0-43854 GCF_053597115.1 Streptomyces sp. NPDC001515 | reverse complement strand
ACATCCTGAAAGATCTCCCACAGCCTGTCCGGCACCAGACGCAGAACTATGTCCATGCCGGGAGCAACGATCCAGCACCAATCGAGACACCGTCTAAGCGACGACGCCCCTCCCGCCTTCGGACAGGAGGGGCAGCTGCCCGGCCGTTCAGGCCGCGCAGTCTCTACGGGCAGGACTCGTCGAACTTCACAGCAGTCAGCTCAACCGGCTGACCATTCAGAGTCTCGCCCGGGCTCGGCGACTGGGTGCACACCTGCCAGTTGCTCTCCAGCAGCACCATGCGGTCCTCGCTGGCGTCGGTTACGGTGACCGACGTCCCTGAGTCGAGGGCGCCGCGGGCCGCTTTCACGGACTTGCCGGCCAGGTTCGGCATCTTGCCGCCCTCCACCGTCGGCTCCTTCTGGTCCGTCGCCGGGCAGGTCTCCTCCAGCTTCACCGCGCCGAAGTCCAGCTCCGTGTCCGTGGGGATCGTCTTCCCCGCGGCGAAGTTCTGCGAGCACACCTTCCAGTTCCGATCGAAGGCCTGCATCCGGTCCCGGCCAGCGCTGTCATGCGACTTGAGGAGGTAGAACCCGTCGGCCTGCGCCTTGTCCTGCGCGGACTGAAGCCCCATACCGACGAAGTTCGCGACGGTCCCCATCTCGGCCGGCTCGTCGCTCTTCGCTGACGCCTTCGAATCCGCCGTGGGCGCGGCCGGTGTCGGGGTGGCGGGCGCCTCGGTCGCCGGAGTTGCCGGGTCACAGCCGACCAACGCGAAAACGGCCAGACAGCTGGCAGTGGCAGCGAGCGTGCGGATGCGCATTGCGTCCCCCCAAGGGTGCTTCGTGAAGGCCTGACCGTAGCGTCGCGAAATGAGGTGGGGGAGCAAGATGTTCCGGTGGTGACGGAGTTGTGACCAACACGTGGGGGATCAGTGCGGGCCATCTAGTGCAGGGTGGGCTGCCAGCCGCCCCAGATGTGTACGCTGGAAATCGGCGCGGGGCCTGAACACGTAGGAGCACACGTCATGTTCGAGATCCCCGATCGCGTCGCAGACCTCTTTGGTAATCACCAACTCCGCGTGGAGTTCGACCGGGCCCTCCGCGCCGCGGGGAAGTTCGAGTCGCGCGAAGAGGAGTGGTTCTACACCATGTCGTTCAGTGGGGCGGCCCGGACCTCATACCGCCGCCTGGCTCGATTCGACAGGGCGAGCCTCCCGACCGAGCAGCGGGAACTCATAGCCGGCGTGAAGGCACTCACTCACCGCCTCATTACGTCGGGCTATGCCATCGACGCGGCAGCCAAAGCCGGCTCGCACGTGAACGAGGACTGGCCCGACCTCCTCGACTTCGTGCAACGAAAGTGCACCGCGCGCGTCGGGCTGCCCGGCCACGAGGGCTGGGAACGGTGCTTCACCCACATCGTGGATCGCGCCGAAGCCGCCGTGCAGCCGAGCCGGCCCGCTGAAGATCGAGACGCTGCCTACGCAGTCCTCCAGCACTTCGCCTCGTTCTTCTCCGGTGACACCGGGTTCGAGAGGGCGTGGCTGATCGACGTTCCTGTGCCTGAGGTCGAGTAGGCCCTGGTCGATCGGATACGGCGGCTACAAAGAAGTCTGCGCTCCGAACGCCCCGCCGCAACGCCTGTTTGCGCGGGGCGTTCGGACGTTTCCTACTTTGAGATGGCGGGATCGGGTTCGGACTCTGCGGCCGGACGCAACTTGTGCACGCGCAGGCCGGCTGCCCTTGCTCGCATCGCCTGCCCGGTGTCGTAGGTGAGTAGGCGCACGGGCCGTGCTGCTACCAACTGCACCATCGCAGCGCGGTCGACGATCTCGTCATCATTGATCGGAAGACGGGAATGTCCCGGGGGGTCGAAGAGGATCTCAACCGCAACGCGCCCGTGGGGTACGCCGCCCGACTCCAATCCGGAGTAGTCCGCCGCCTTGATGACAGCGAAGTCAGATCTTTGCGTCAGGTGCTTATCCAGGACGGCAAGGGTGTACGCAGCGCGCCACCTGCGAACCCGCTCCTTACTCTGCTTCAAATTGTCAAGCTCGTCCACAATGACCATGGGAAAAAGTAGGCGGACGTGCTCCTCCCTGATGTCGAGTAGCGAGTGAAAGTTCCAGTCCAGCAACTTGAACTCGTGCTGTATGTACACGCTGCTGTCTGCGACAACGAGGACACCTTCGCTGCCCCAGTCCTCCCCTTGCTTCCTCAAGGCGGCTGCGGTTTCGCCAAGTTCTGCCACCCGCTCCTCCATCTCCAGTGAGATGAGGTCGTTGAGGAGAGCTTCCTGATGACTTCCGGCGAAGCCTCCCGCAGCACCAGAAAGCAGGGCATCGTACCGGCGGGTCAGTACCAGGCGTGTCATGTCCTCGGTGCGGACAAGGTTGCGGAGGAGGCGGGCCGATTCGGTAGCCCAGCGAAGGTACAGAACAAGACGGCTGTATGACGTGCCGGTGAACGGGCCTCGTAGGTTGTCGATTTTGATCCTGACGGTGTCGAGGGTACGGAGGAGGTGATCCCGGTCTGTGCCCGGGAGGGGCGTCACAAGCATGCGCGAAGTGTGGCAGTCGGCGATGTTCGGTGCCGACTGGCTACCGCATAACGTTCCCTTACGGGCTGGGACTGCCCGGATCGACGAAGGGGGGCAGAGCCCAAGCCTGAGCAGCAAGAGGTACGGGGCCCGCCAGTTGCCATGAGCTCGCTCTCACGGCCGTCAGGCATGCGCAGGAACCCAGGCGCCGCATCGAAGAGGTCTACGGGTGAAGCCTCGTCTGCGAGCGTGATGCTTCCGGCCCAAGTGCTGTCGCGGTCGGACTCCCGGTTATCTGTGCGGTTCGGGTCGTATCGCAGCACAAGGGATGCAGTGACCGCGGCCTCCCGTCCGTCAGGGAATACCGCTGTCGCAGGGCCGACGTAGCGAAGCCGGCCGTCGCCAGGGTGGAAGGGGGCGCGTTCTGCCATGGCGGGAGGCTAAAGGTTGTCCCGTAATAGGGGTACGGCGTCTCGCGGCATACTTGGCGCTCGTTGATGACCTTGGTCGGTGCTGTGGGGGCGTTCGTGTTTGAGTTGCGATGTGAGGCGGTCCGCTGGGTGGATGATGAGCCCTGGCCCGGTGTGGTCGAGGTTCAGTTCATGGATGCGGCGGGACGGCGCTGGTCGCTGTTCGACAAGGCCCCGATCTTTGCGGCGATGGGCGAGCTCGGCCCGGACACGTCGTATCCGGTGGAGGTCACCGTCGCCTGCGCGGTCGCCGAGGGCGATGGCCTGGCGGGGGACGACGAGTTCGTCACTGTCTCCACCTCGCCGCACGGTGTCAGCACGCCTGACGGATACGAGAGGTTCACGGTGCGGCGGGACCAGCTCACCCGCTGAGCGCAAGGTTGTGGAGCCGTGCGACGCCCAGTATTGCGTGATGCACCCCAGCTCCGCTCAGGCGGCAGTTGTGAAGGATCTTCCAGTTCTTCATCCGCGAGAAGACGTGCTCGACCCGGGCTCGGGCTCTGCGGTGCACGGCGTTGTCGGCTTCCTGCTCGGGTGTGAGGTGGTCTTGTCCGGGACGGCGCCGGTGCGGAATCAGGGCGCCGGTTCCCTGGTAGCCACCGTCCGCCAAGACCGGTGCGTCACGGCAGGCCCGGTCGACGCCCGACTCGGTGAAGGGTGAGATCGCCAGCAGTGGTGCGAGGTTGTCAAGCACTCGGTCCGCGGCGGACTTCGAGATCCCGAACAGTGGGGCGACCTGCCGCAACGTCAGGTTGGTCCGCCAGTATGTGGCTACCAGCAGCACCCGGTCCTCCAGGCACAGTCGCCACGGCCGGCCGCGCTGGACGTCACCGCCGCGACGGCGGACCAGCGCGACCAGCTTGCGGAACTGCGACTCGCTCAATCCCGAGAACGGCTCGATCCACCTCGGATCGCTCGCCGAGATCACCCCACCCATACCGTGACCAACGCGAGAGCAGGCCAGCAGTTACGGGACAGCCTTTAGCGCAGGATCGACTTCTCGATGCCCTGACTGCCGCCGGAGAAGCCAACTGGCTTGAACACTGAAGCGCCCCCGCCTCTTCGTCGCGGCAGGGGGCGGGGCGCTTCAGTGCGTGGGCCTACCGGCCCATCTTCTTCAGCTCAGCCGGCGAGAAGTCCTCGCCGCACGTCGTGCACACCTTGTCGCCGGTCTGGGAGCTCAGGTAGTACTCCTTCGCCAACCTGGGGTGCTCGCACGGGGGAGAGCCCTTGGCTTCCCATTCCTTCTGAAGACGCGTCGCGTCGGCTGCCTGCATGCCGGAAGAGTACGACCACCGCTTGGCCTGCATTGGCGCGGGTGCCGGTCCGAGTGAGTGGCGGCGAATGGAGTTGCCTGATCGGCGGCTCACTCCTCGTTGCTGACGCGCAGGGCTAGGTCTCGGAGCACGTCCGCGGAGGAGGTCTCGGGGTTGTGCTGGTCGTGCTCGGCGGCAAGCAGGTGGAACGCCGCAGCAAAGCCAGCGAACGCCTTGAAGAGGGGGCTGCTCATGGCTTCGCCGATCGCAGCTGCTACGTCCTGTGGCGACGCGTCGCCCGGGACTTCGAACGAGGTCGAGACCAGTTCGTTCACCAACGCCCCGACGAGGCCAAGCGCCTGGTCGTCGGACGCGTCCTGTTCCACGTCATCGGCGACCCACTTTCTGGTCTCGGTCAGGATGGCGATCACGCGGGTCATCACTTCTGCGTCCTTCATGCCGTGAGCCTAAAGCGCGTCACTGACAGCAGGCAGCTTGCTGCCCGTTGTGAAGGTCGTTCATCAATCGGTCGGGACGTGAACATGAGCGTGTTGCGCTCGAACTCCCCTATTCACCCCCAACGTTGTTCATTAACCCGTTCATCTAAGTGGTACTGTTCAGATTCCGTACCGAGGCGTTTGATGAACGAAGGGGATTCGCATGGCCTTAGTCGGCCTCGTCCGAGTCAGTACCGACAAGCAGAACACCCAACGGCAGCACGATGCACTCGACCCGATCTGCCTCAAGGTCTTCGAAGAGAAGATCAGCGGCAAGCTCGCCGTCGACGACCGCCCCACCCTCAAAGCCGCCCTTGAGTACATCCGCGAAGACGACATGCTCTGCGTGCAAGAGGTCGACCGTCTCGGCCGCAACCTCCTCGAAGGCCTGATCGTCCTCAACGACCTCTTCGAGCGAGGTGTCGCCGTCAAAGTCCTGGAAGGCATCGCGGCTGGCGACCACACCGAACGGTCCTTCATTCTCGACCTCGCGCTCGCCCTGGCCGAAGACCGGCGTCGCGACATCGTCAAGAAGACCAAGAACGGACTGGAAGCGGCTCGGAAGCAGGGGCGCGTTGGTGGACGCAAGCCCGTCATGACGGACGTTCTTGTGGCGCAGGCGGTGGGACTACGAGACCGCGGCTTCACGATCCGGCAGATCCAGCCCCACCTCCGCATCGCCGAAGGCGCGAACAAGGGGAAGAATCCGAGCGTCGGAGCCATCTCGCAGGCGCTTCGCCAGCATGACGCGGGGAAGGGGCGGGTATGACGGGCGATCCGGCGACGCCCCAAGATGTGAGCACGGAAGCTGCCGCTCACATCCAGGCGCTGATGGATCTCTTCCGCCTGGCGTGTCAACAGCAGGGGTGGACGCTGGAGCGCGATCACGGTCTGATTGGCTGGGCCGACGTCAGGTGCAGCGCCGCCCACGAGTTCAGCGTTCGTCCTGTGGACCTTGTGTCTCACCGCGTACCAATCGGGCGGGATCCAAGCGAGCCGTGGTGCAAGAAGTGCTTCAACGTCGAGCGGGTCGCGGAGTGCCTGGCCGCCCTGCAGTCTGTGGCCGAAGCCCAGGGCGTAGATCTGGAAGCGACAGATGGGCGAGATGAGTCTGGCGAAGGTCATGTTGTCTTCGCGGCGAAGTGCCCGAAGGGGCACAGCTTCGAGGCGACAGGGCGTGACGCGACGAACTGGCGCGGAGAGCCGGTTGCCGTGCTATGCCCCGAGTGCTACCAGGCTGCGAAGATCGCCGAAGGATTCGCCAAGATAGAGGTGGTCCTTCGTGAGACTCGATCCACCGTGGCGAAGAAGTACCGAAACGCCGCCGAGATCAGGTGCCGCCGCGGCCACCCGCACACGTTCTACGTGGACAGCCGAGATGGACGCCACGCCATCCGCGCGGATTTCTGCGGCCCCTGTGGCAAGTTGGCCCAGTTCCAGGAGTTCTCGGAGCAAGCCAAAGATCTCGGCATCACCGTGCTTGAGTCGCAGTGGATAGCCAAGTCGCGCTCCCACCGGGCAGTCTGCTTCGCCGGACACGAGTTCGGCCTCGTCCCGAACAAGATGAAGCGTGGATGCCCCGAGTGTCCACGAGGGATGTACGGCGGCACTGTCCCGCCTCATGACGTGTACTACGTCGTGAGCGGATTGGACGCCACGACCGGCAAGGAGACCGTGAAGCCGGGCATCAGCTCCGGGGCCGGCTACAACCGGCTTCGGCAGCACGCCGAGGATGGGTTGACCTTCCAGCATCTTCGCATCTCGGGGTTGCCCCTCGGCATGGCACGAGTGCTGGAAGGGTTCGTCCTGGGCGGGCTCGACGGCGAAGGCTGGCTGTCCACCCGCGGTGTCGAATACTTCCCCGCAGAAGCGCTGCAGGACGTCATGGACTTGGTCGGCGAGTGGTTCACTGATCAGCCAGGGCTGACCATCCGTTCCGTGGTCGTTGACGTCGACGAGGTGTGCGGCGCCGCAGAGGCGTCCGCAGTCCACGCGGTCGTGGACCTTGATGTTGACGCTGCCGTGGTGTTCGACTCCGGTGATGTCACACCTGTTGCGGCATTGATGCGCTGAGTACGTTCGGCCAACCGTTTCCGGTCGCACCTCTTCCACTGTGGCCGGTTTCAGGATCGTTGATCCACGGTCGGACTCGCCATCAGGCAGTTCCCCCGTTCAGGCCCTGCCCGTTTGGACCCCCTTCGGGCGGGGCCTGCTGCACCTCCCGGCCTCCCCACGGGAGGTCACGCGGATGCCGTCAGGCCTTAGCCTCTGGGCATGAGTACACCGCAGATAGTCATCGACCCGGCCAACCCCAATGTTGCGCACGTCGACGTTCCCACCGGTCAACCCACGTCGCAGGCTCTCAGCTACGCCGCGAGCCAGGGCTGGCAGGCAGACCCTCCACAGGCGGCTATTGCTGCTGATGGAAGTCCGGTGCTGCGCCACGTTCTGAGGAAGTAATTCTCGGAGCAACACGCTTCTCCGGCCCTGCCACCGTTGAGGCGAGGCCGGAGAAGCGCGGTATGACTTCCCACCCTCCAGGGTGATCGGGCCGCGGTTCTACGACCGCCGGCTGTCTGTGGCCGGTACCAAAGCGGCATGATCACTAAGACTGCCCGCGGCTGTGCTGCCGCCGCTCTCGCCATCCTGCCCCTGCTCGCCGCAACCCCGGCTCACGCCCAGGCTGAGGTCCTCACCCTGTCCGACGGTATCCAGCTTCTCCCGCTCGCGGCCGAGTCTCGTGAGGGGTATCAGCGCACCAAGTTCAAGCACTGGGTAGACGCCGACCGCGACTCGTGCAACACCCGCGCCGAGGTACTGATTGCCGAGTCGCGCGTTCCCGTCACGATCGAGTCGGGATGCAAGATCGTCGCCGGCGAGTGGTACTCGTACTACGACGGCGTCACCCTCACCGCGCCGGGCGGTCTGGACATCGACCACATGGTTCCGCTGGCTGAGGCCTGGGACTCGGGCGCCTCGCAGTGGACAGCGGCCCGCCGAGAGGCATACGCCAACGATCTCGACGCCGCCCGCAGCCTGGTCGCAGTGACTGCGAAAACGAACAGGAGCAAGGCCGACCAAGACCCCAGCACCTGGCTCCCGCCGCTGGCCGAGGCCCGCTGCACCTACGCAGCCGACTGGGTTTCGACGAAGCTCCGCTGGGGGCTCACCGTGGATCAGTCCGAGGCGGCGGCACTCAACGAGCTGGCCGAGACGTGTGGTGAGCAGCCGATCGAGTACGAGACGGCGAACTGACCCAGGGCGCTCTCAACCTCTGGGGTGGCATTGCGACGGGGCGGGCTTGAAAGGTCACGCCGCCTCGTACCGATGTGCCCGCCCGCCCCGCCACTCCACCCACTCGGGCTGGTCGAGCAGCTGCTCGGCATCGGGGAGCCCTGCCCGCCGCAAGAACTCGACGACGTCGTGATCGTCATGTGCGAGCCCGGCGATTTGCCCGCGGATGGTGACTCGCCGGCCGCCGGTGGGGGAGGGGCGGTGGATGATGATGGGCGCGGCCATACATTCAGGGTGCGCCTGGGGGTGGCATCCTCGCGACTCAGAGGTTTCTCGACACTTCTTCCTCGGTCGAGTAAACCTCCGGCATGGGATGTCCTACTCCCGCGCGCCACTGGTGCCGCTGAGCGTTGTACTCCGCATCGGACTTGAACCAATCGCCGCCGCGAGAGTGGGCGCCGCACTCGCAGCGCCAATGGTAGACCGTCCGCATTTTGGGAACGGCTGGCCTGGACCCTTGTAGTGCACGGCGCAGTTTGTTGAACACGTCCGCCCCCGGTTTCGCCGCTGAGGCCAGAAAGGTTAGCCCAGCATGCCGAGGTCGGTGTCGGGCCGGCAGTGCGTGCAGGCCCGGATCCCCTCGGCGAGCAGCGCCTGGGCCTGGTCGCGGGTGATGGCCCTGCGCCGCTTCCCTGCGGCGTAGCAGCCGCCGACGTGGACCTCGGATGGGGGCGCGCCCTGGCCGATGCCGAGTTCGGCGATCCAGTCGGGTGTGGGTGGCCGGTGTTCTTCGCCGTAGCGTGTCTCGGCTTCGCGCTTCTCAATGGCGGCGATCTGCGCTCGGACCCGGTCGAGGGCCATGGCGAGCCAGGTCTCCAGGACACGGAGACGCGGTAGGTCGGGCGGCAGATCGTTCACGCGTTCGATTCTAGGCCCCAGGATTGGCAGGCGTCGGCGCGCCCACCATCAAACGAGAACTAACCCGGCCTAATGGCAGACAAAAAAGGATCGCGCCGCTATTCTCGTAAAACAGACGTTAATCCATGTCTGTCGATGCGAGGAGCGCCATGAAGATCACCATCACCGTTGAGCAGCCCACAGAGGACTTCCAGGAGAAGCTCCTAGCCCTGCTCGCCGACCACGCCGCCGACATCGAACCCGACACCACCTGGACCAGGGAGCGAGCCGAGCGTCTCTACCTGGCGCTGCCGACCAATGCGCGCCGCATCATCAAGGAGGCCGTCGAACGCGGTGGCTACGTCTCCGCCGACGACCTGCGCACCGGCGAGGATGGCAGCCTGCGTGGCCACAGCGCCGCCATCAAGCGGGCCGTCGACAGAGGAGCCCGAGAGGGGTGGTGGCCGGACACCCTGGAGTCGCCGGTCCAGCCGCAGGGGCCCGGCTTCGGAAAGGTCGTGGGCTACTTGATCCCTGAGCGCCATGTCGAGGCCTTTCGGCACGCAGTCGACAAGCCCTCCCGCGACTGGTGAAGATCACCGAACCGAAAGGACAGGACCATGCTTGCCACACCTGAGCGCGCCCCTGGCTATGGCCGCGCCCCGGACCGAACGATCTGGCACAAGCCGGGCGACGGGCACCGCTGTACCGGGGGCTGCGACTTCCACCCCATCGCGTGCAGCGCCGAGGAGGGCATCGTCGCCCCAGCCCCCGATCGGGACGTGCCGTTGCGGCTTGACGTACCCGACGAGTCCTGGTGCCCAGACTTCCTGGCGCTGATCCGAAGCAAGCGCGCCAACGAGAAGTAGACCGCACGAACGCGGCGCCCCGGCCACTAGACCTGGCCAGGGCGCCGCTGTGTCAGCGTATCGCCCACCTGGGCTGGAACGCACCGTCACCGGCTGGCCAGGTACCGCCTTCGCAGCGGGCCCGGCATCAGCAGGTGCCACCAGCGCTCCAGCAGATCCATTCGGGCAACCTCGACGAAGGAGCGCATGGCGTTCATGAAGAGCACCTCCTCATTCCTGGAGAGGTCCGCCCCATGCTCTTGTTCAAGATCTGTACGGGGCAGATAGTCCTGCTCTTCGGTGTCAAAGATCCATCGCTGCCATTCTCCGATAGCCCCCTCGTCCGCAGTGGCAGAGACGCGATCGACCAGGCCGGAAGCCGCCTCGCGCACCTTCTTCCCAGAGCGCAAATTGACGGCCTGCCATGTGGACCAGACCTCGGCGACGCCATCAGCAGCGGAACGGTTGCGTACTGCGCCAGCGCACGCTTTTAGGAACCGGTCGTAAGCCATCGCACGGTCCTCTCGGCGACCGTGCTTGACGAGCGTCACAGGGCTAGCGGCTGCCTGGGCCATCGATACGAGTTGACGCAGCGCAGCCATCGGGATGGCGGAGGTAGGTTCGGGCATGCGGAGAAAAGTAGCGCGCTCTGCGAGCCACCGGACCGTTTCGAGACAGTCGCCCGAGCGCCTGACCGCAACTGAAGCAGCACTGCCTTGCGCCCGCCAGGCGTCCTCGGTGGCCCAGTCCACCCTCACGGGAGTGCTACGGCACGATGCGGCTACGACCAGCACATATGACCACCTGTCACACCCGATCGCGCTCTGGAATCATGAGGCGGCATCAGCTCAGCCTCTACCCATTGGAGCGCCACCGTGGCAGTCCGCCGCCTCGCCCCCATCGCCGCCGCAGTCCTCGTGGCCGCGCTCGCCGCCTGCAACCCCAGCTCCGCCACCACCAGCGACTCGAAACCGCCCGCGCCCGCCACCAGCGAGGCCCGCACGCCCGCCCCGGGTGCCCCGGCCGCCGACGACGCCCTCACTCTCGCTGACGCCATCGCGAAGCTCCCGGCCGCGGAGGAGCAGCGCGACGGCTACAAGCGGGACTCCTTCAAACACTGGGTGGACGAGGACGGAGACGGGTGCAACACCCGTCAGGAAGTTCTCATCGCAGAGGCAACGACGAAGCCCGAGCAAGGCGCCCGCTGCGCACTGACCGGCGGTGAATGGGTGTCGTACTACGACGAGGCCACCGTCACGAACGCCCGCACTCTCGACATCGACCACATGGTGCCCCTTGCCGAGGCGTGGGATTCCGGCGCTTCCGCCTGGGACGCGGACCGGCGCATGCGCTACGCCAACGACTTCAGCGCCGAGCGGTCCCTGGTTGCGGTCACTGCGAAGACGAATCGCTCCAAGGCCGACAAGGACCCGAGCGAGTGGATGCCGCCGGCCGAGTCCGCGCAGTGTACGTACCTGGCCGACTGGACCGGAACGAAACTCCGGTGGAAGCTCACCGTGGACGACAAGGAGCGCGCCGCCCTGGAGAAGTTGAGCGGCGACTGCACGGACACGGTCGTGAAGTACGAGGTCGCCCCGTAGCTCCGACTGCGACACACGAGCGCCCCCGTCCCGGCTTCGGCTGGCGGCGGGGGCGGTTTCGTCGTGTCCGGGGTCAGGCGCCCTCATCAGGCTCCGGGTGCCGGACGACGCGCTTGAGTTCCCGCTCGACCTCGTACCGGCTCTGCCCCGTCGCCTTGGCGTGCGCGGTGATCGCCGCCTGCACCCGGGCCGCCGTCTCCACGGTCAGCCGCTGCTCCTGCTGCTCAGCCCACGCCGCGCGCTCCAGCTCGATCAGCTCGTCGCTCAGTTCGATTGCCACGGCCGGATCCTAAACGGCGGCACCGGCAGAAGGCCGCAGGTCACGCCGCCGGGGCGGGTACATCGCGCACCACGGCAGGGCCGCCCGGAGGTCGCCTCGTAGGATGCGGTCCATGATTCGCGCAGTCGTGTTCGACGTCGGTGAGTGCTTGGTGGATGAGACCCGGGAGTACGGCACCTGGGCCGACTGGCTGGGGGTGCCGCGGCATACGTTCGCCGCGATGTTCGGCGCCGTCATCGCCCAGGGGCGCGATTACAGAGACGTCTTCCAGGAGTTCCAGCCCGGCTTCGATCTGTACGCCGAGCGTGAGAAGCGCGCCGAGGCCGGGCGGCCGGAGTCCTTCGGGGAGGAGGACCTGTACCCGGAGGTCCGTGACGCTCTGCGCGCGCTGCGGGCGGCCGGGCTGTGGCTCGGCATCGCGGGCAACCAAACCGTGCGCGCCGGCCGAATCCTTCGCGAGCTGTTCACCGACGACGTCGACCTGATCGGCACCTCGGACGACTGGGGCGCCAGCAAGCCCGACCCGCTGTTCTTCGAGCGCCTTGCCGAGGTCGTCCCGCACGCCCCGGAGGAGATTCTGTACGTCGGCGACCGCGTCGACAACGACCTCCGCCCCGGCGCGCAGGCCGGCATGCAGACCGCGCTCGTGCGCCGCGGCCCGTGGGCGACGATCCAGTGGCACACCACCGAGGCGCTGGAGCTGCCTACCTTCCGCGTGGAGACGCTCCTCGAACTGTCGCCGAAGATCAAGGAGTTCAACGCGACAACGCGCTGACCGTGGGCGACCAGCCGTACAGCCGGTCGTCGAGGTCCCGGACGCACTGCTCGTGCTGGTGCGGGGCCAGCGCCCGCCGCACCTCCCGCACCCGGTCCATGCCCATCGCGTACCAGGTCCGGCCCAGCTGATCGAGCGCCCGGACCGCGTACTCGCACGCCGCCTCCGGCGCCCCGGCCGCAGCCTCCACTGCGGCCAGGTCGCCGAGAATGACCGTCGCCTGCTTCTCCTCGGCCGGGGCAAGGGCGTCGAGGACGCCGAGCAGGGTGGTGCGCGCCTGCGGAATGTGCCCGGCCCGAAGCTGCGTGTTGCCCTTGAACGCGGCAAGCCTGACCGTGCTGAACCAGTCCAGCCACGCGGGGCTGTCGTACTCGGTACCGTCGGCGAGGACGTCCTCGGCGTGCCCGATCAGGTGGAGCGCGGTACGGGTATTGCCGCAGCGGGTCTCACACTCGGCCTCGACCGCGTCCAACCACGCGAGCAGCTCGGCGGAGGCCGGGCCGCGGCGGGCATAGGTGCGCGCGGCCACCATCCGCTCGACGGCTGATTCCCGGTCGCCGTCCCACGCCGGGGCGAACGCCATGTGCGCCAGCACGGCAGCACCGAGCAGCGGATCGTCGGCCTCGCCTGCGGCCTGGAGTGCCCGGAGGAGGGTCTGCTGCGCACGGTCGGCCTCCCGCGTGTCGAAGAACTCGATGCGTGCGCCGAGAAGCCACGTCTCCGCCAGTGCTGCGGCGACCGCGCGCCGCGTCTCCCCGGCCGTCTCCGGCAGCAGGGCGCAGCCGAGCGTGGCGTGCGCGATCACTGCCGGGTGCAGGGTTGCCGGGGCGACGGACCAGTACATCCGCCGGTGCGACCGCGTCACGGCCTCGAAGTCGCGTGCCACAGAGGCTGGCTGCATGGTGGCGGAGACCTGGGAGGGCACCGCGGCAAGACCCCCAGCAGGGGCGGGAAGGCCGCGCCGGACGGTGCTGCTCCGGTCGTGGCCGGGCGGGGGCGTGAACCCCAGCGACTCCAGCTCCTGCCCGAGCAGCCGTGCGAGTGCCTGACCCAGCTCGGGATGCGGCCACGGCGGGGTCGCGGTCTCCCACCGTCGCACCTGCCGGACGCCGACCCCAAGGGCGGTAGCCAGAGCCTGCTGGGAGGGGTAACCAGCTGCAAGGCGCGCCGCCTTCAACCGGACGTTGCTGCTGGGCGTCGACGACACACCGACCTCCTGGATGCGAGTCCTGCCAGTGTCACAGCGAGCCCCCCCCGAGGCCAGCCGTCACCCGAAGAGGCGTAGGAAAGTCCTCTTCAGTGCCGCAAAGAGTCCTCTAGAAGTCCTCGGCAAGCCGCTCAGTCTCGGACAGGGTTGTCGCACCGTCACACCCGATGCCGAGGAGCGCTTGATGGCCAGACCCAGCACGCGGACCGTAGGGTCCTGCCACATCGACGGAGCCGGCCACGAATGGGACGCGGTCCGAGTGCCCCGGAGCGTCGGGTACGACACCGTGCGGATCCTCGGCGCTCGCGCGGGCGCCGTCCTGGAGGACCCGCAGGAAGCCTGCCTGTACTTCTTCATCACGCCGGGCGCCGCGCTCACCTGGGACGTCCCCGGTACCCGGGTGCTGGCCCAGGGCTCGCACGTCGTGATCCCCCCGAGCCGCCGCGCGCAGGGCCCCGGCCCGCACTGGAGAGTCTGCCCTGGAGATCAGTGGGTCACGGACGCGGCCGCGTTACGTGCGGCCCTGGAGGATGCAGCTACCCCGCGAGCGGAGGCTGGTCGATGATCCGCAGCGTGATTCGGCATACAGACTGGAGGCTTGGCGTCGACACGCGGCCCGAAGCGCCAGGCCCAGTGTTCGAGATGGAGTGCACGACGTGCGGCCAGTCGTCCGAGGCCGCCAGCCACACGGAAGATCCAGAGGTCTGGGCACTCCGGCACACCGGCCGGAACACCAGCCATCGCAGCTACCAGGCGACCATTACCAGCTTCTTCCGTGTCACCCCCGCCCCCGGCAACCCGCTGCACGAGAGGGGTCAGACCCACTGAACCCGCTCTGCGGGGCAAACGCTTCCGCGTTCTGGCGATGTGCGCTGTACTGACTCTCAGGTCAGTTCGCATCCCGCTTCTTCAGAGGCGGATTGTCCACCGATCCACCGGCAGGATGAGATCCGCAGTTTCCACGGGGGCCCCATGAACATCCAGCCTGGTCCGCACTACCCGGTACGCAACGGTGTCAACCAGCAGGCCGAGGGCATGGGCGTGCTCCTCGCCCAGCTTCGTCACCCCAAGTTCCGCCGCGAACGAGGTGTGTGGCCGGCGCTGGCCTCTCCACCAGGACAGCACCAGCATCGCGGACCTGCCTCCGGGTTCCAGGCACTCGACGGTCGAATGCTGAAGCATCGAACCTGGGGCGACCCCAAGGCGTTCGGCAAGGTCATCTGTTGCGCGCCGAGGCCGGGTGTCCGTCGTCTCGGTGGGGTAGGGCCATTCGGCGTCTACGTCCGTGAGAGTGCGCATGGCAGGAGGATGCGCCACCGTGACGTGGCGTCCCTTCTGTCCGTCAAGGATTCCACCCCGACGGAGTTCGTTGTACGCCAGCCGGACAGTCTGCTCGTGCACGTGATACTGGCGGGCCATCATGGCGCGAGACGGCAGGGCTTGTCCGGGAACCCACTCCTTGGCGGCGATGCGGCGGCGAATGTCGGCGGCGATGCGTCGGAAGGCCGCTTCGCCTGACATTCGAACCCCTGGATCGACCGAAGATCATCGAGTGAGGTTTGAACCTACGAACTGACGCCTACCCCTGATATATCAAGATGGGCTTGCCGCTGTGTTGGCATATGCCTGGGGGGTACGCTCCGGACTGTCTAAATAGAACACCTGTTCACTCGAAGGGATGAACAAGCGCGTGACGATCTCAGTTGCTGGACAAGTGCAGATGGAGGCGGCCATATGCCCCGCCTTACCCGCAGCCAGACACTCGCACGTCCCTCCGGGGGAGCCGATGACTCCTGACGAAATCCTTGCCCTCTACGACTGGACGGCTGGCGTCTGCTTCCGCTGCGCCCGGGCCGGCGTGGACGTCACCGCCGTGGGTCAGATCTCCACGCCGTCGGGAGACCGGTACGACCTTGCCGCATGCGAGCGGTGCATCCTCGCTATGGAGCGCGAGAGGCGCGCCTACGCCGAGCGGAGGGGGCTCAGTTACACGCCGGGCCTGATCGGGTCGTAGACATGCGCGAAGGCGCCGCACTCTCGCTGCGAGAGTGCGGCGCCTTGCTGTAGACGCCCTGGCAGGGGCGGCATTTCCCGGGGAGTTACCGGGGAGAATCTGTTGGTGGGGGGCGACTGGAGAGGGCCAGAAATCTCTACATCTACCCTCGATCGCCCCACCACCGGAACAGGTCGGAACTCATCGGAACGCAGGTCAGGGGCCTATGGCTCCACCCGAGCCGAGAAGTGCCTGGTGACATAACCTGCGCGGTCAGTTCTTCACGGACTACAACCTGCTCGCCGCCGGTTCGGTGATCGTCGCCCTGCCCACCCTGGTGGTCTTCCTGCTGCTCCAGCGCCACTTCGTCGCGGGCCTCACCCTGGGCTCGGGAAAGGGCTGACACCACGGCACGACGGCATAGGCGCCGGGCTCACCGGGTGACGCGGGCGCCGATGCCGTCGAGCATGAGCCGAGCCCCGCCCGGAAGGGCCGCCCGCGTGCGCGCGGCGCGGGTCCGATCGGGTCATCCGGGCCCGTGGACCGAGGGCGTTGTCAGTGGCGGGTGCGATCCTGCGGGTATGGACGAGATCATGCGGCGTCGCGTGTACGGCGCCGATCACGACGACCCCGACCCCGGGCCGAAGCCGGGCCGTTCCTACCGGGAGCTGGTCGGCGGACCGCTCGACGGGCTGCTGCTGGACGTGACCGGCTGGACCGACGTCGCCCTCGCGGACGGCTCCGCCCTCGTCACCGAGATCGGTGCCTATGGTGCCGGTGGCCGGGCGGAGTACGGGCCGAGGGGCGAGGATCCGGACAAGTGGGACTGGCGCGGCGACACGCCCTGACCGCCGAGCGGGAGGGGGGACGCCGGTGGGGGACGAAACGCCGACGTCCCTCGCCAGGGCCGGGCCGCCACGCACGTAGCGGACGCAGGCACGCGGGCCGGGGGCGTGCGGCGGCCGGGGCCTGTCGGGCGGAGCGGGGCGGGGCGGGGCGGGACGCGCCGCCCGTGCGTCGCGCGCCACGGCCTCCACGGCGCCGGCGCGTCCCGCCCCGGATCATCGGCCCCGGTCGATGCCCTGTTGCGGGACGACCACCAGGAAGGCGTCCTGTTCCAGGTCCATCACGACCTCCGCCGCGACGCCCTCGCCGCGACGGGCCGCCGCGAACTCCTCGGCGGGCCAGCTGCCCCGTGGATCCCCGGCGGGAAACCGTTCCAGTACGGTGCGGCGCACGGTGCACCCCCTGTCGTTCGTTCCGATGCCCGCTCCAACGACGAACGGCCCCCGCCGTTACGCCCCGAGCGGCCCGAACGGGCACCGCGGGCCACCGGAAGCAGCCGCCGGCCGGACGGCGTGGTTGCGCTCGGGCAACGTCACGGCCACAGTCGTGTTTTCGCGGCACGGTGTTGCGGGCAAGCCACTGGGGGCTACGGAAGAGGGGGAACCGTGATCGTCTGGATCAACGGTGCGTTCGGCGCGGGCAAGACCAGCGCCGCGCGTGAACTGATCGATCTGATCCCGAACAGCACCTTGTACGACCCGGAACTGACCGGCGCGGGACTGGGATCCCTGCTGCCCCAGAAGAAACTCGCCGAGGTGACCGACTTCCAGGACCTGCCGATCTGGCGGCGCCTCGTGGTCGACACGGCGGCGGCCCTGCTCGCCGAGATCGGCGGGGTGCTGGTCGT
The DNA here is from genome assembly GCF_053597115.1 of Streptomyces sp. NPDC001515. Classification (NCBI taxonomy): domain Bacteria; kingdom Bacillati; phylum Actinomycetota; class Actinomycetes; order Kitasatosporales; family Streptomycetaceae; genus Streptomyces; species Streptomyces sp. NPDC001515. Next base: position 26,583 of record NZ_JBSFHN010000051.1, on the reverse strand, counting down.
CCCGATGACCCTGCTGCGCCAGGAGTACCGCGACGAGATCTTCGGCGGGCTCGCCTCCAAGAGGGTTTCCGTGCACCACATACTGCTCCGACCTGACGAAACGATCCTGCGTCAGCGGATCGCGCACCGGGCCCGGTTCCCCGAGGACCCGGAGCGCGTCGACAGCACCGGCCGCTGGGCGTTCGACCGGATCGCGCCCTACAAGGCGGCGCTCCGCTGGATCACCCCCGACGCCCACACCATCGACAACAGCGTGCTCACCCCGCGCGAGACCGCCGAGCGGATCGCGGAGGCCGTACGGACCGGGGCCGCCCCCGTCTGCGAGATCGTGCAGACCCCCGACCCCACGGCGGAGACCGTCGCGGCCGGGGTGCTGCTCTTCGACGAGCACGACCGGGTCCTGCTCGTCGACCCCACGTACAAACCGGGCTGGGAGTTCCCCGGCGGGGTGGTGGAGGCCGGTGAGGCCCCCGCGCAGGCCGGGATACGGGAGGTGGCCGAGGAGATAGGCATCCACCTCGACCGGGTGCCCCGGCTGCTCGTCGTCGACTGGGAGGCGCCCCGCCCGCCCGGCTACGGCGGTCTGCGGCTGCTCTTCGACGGAGGCACCCTGACCGGCGCGGACGCCCGGAGACTGCTGCTGCCCGGATCGGAGCTGCGCGACTGGCGGTTCGCGACCGAGGAGGAGGCGGCCACCATGCTGCCTCCCACCCGGTACGAACGGCTGCGCTGGGCCCTGCGCGCCCGGGAGCGCTCAGCCGTGCTCAACCTGGAGGCCGGCATCCCCGTGGGCTGAGGCGCGCAGTACCGCCGCCGCGTTCTCGGTGAGCGGTTCGCCGTGGCCGAAGCAGACCGTGGCGGCCTCCAGGTCCGCCAGCCGCCTGAAGGAGACCGCGGCCTGTTCGCGGTCGATGTTCATCACGCCCAGCAGCACCCGCCCCTCCGCCTCCGCGACGCAGTCCCCGGTGAACAGCACCTTGTGCAGGGGCAGATGGATGCCGACCGAGCCCGGCGTGTGCCCGGGGGAGTGGACCACCACCGCCCCGCCGCCGAACGGCAGCACCGTCCCCTCGGACAGCTCCGTGTCCACCCGGGTCGGCGGCGCCACGGGCACCGTCAGACCGTGGGCGTGGATGGGGATCTCCCAGTCCAGCAGGTCCGGTGCAGGGACCTCCGCCTCGCCCCGGATGTACGGGGCGTCGAGCCCGTGCGCCAGGATCTCGCAGCCGTACCGGTCGGCGAGTTCCTGAGCGGCGCCGTAGTGGTCGCGGTGGCCGTGGGTGACGACGATCCGGGCGATCCGGGCCGGATCGTGACCGAGGGCGCGGACCGCCTCCTCGATGGCGGGTCCGCTCTCCGCGTCGCCCGCGTCGATCAGGGTCAGCTCGGTCCCGTCGCGCCAGAGGTAGGCCTGGCCGATCCGGAACCGCAGCAGATGCAGCTGGGGAAGGACGTCGATGAGTTCCATGCCGTGAACCTATGCGCGCCCGCACCGCCGCGACCCCTGACTACGCTCTGGGCGAGCTTCGCTCTGCGCGTAGCGGCTGGCCGGGGCGCGGACGTCGCACCCCCGGCCGGCCGTCCTTCGGGCCCTCAGGCCTTCTTGGACTCCGCGTAGTTCCGCAGGAACAGCGCCTCGGCGACCGAGAGCCGCTCCAGTTCCTCGGGCGACACGCTCTCGTTCACCGCGTGGATCTGCGCCTCGGGCTCGCTCAGCCCGATCAGCAGGATCTCGGCCTCCGGATACAGCTCGGAGAGCGCGTTGCAGAGCGGGATCGAGCCGCCCATGCCGGAGGACTGCATCTCCTGACCCGGGTACGCGCTCCGCATGGCGTCGGCCATCGCCGTGTACGCCGGGCTCGACAGGTCGGCGCGGAACGGCTGCCCCTGCCCCACCTGCTCGACCGAGATCCGCGCCCCCCACGGGGTGTGCGCGTGCAGATGCGCGGTCAGCAGCTTCGTCGCCTCGACGGCGTCGGTGCCCGGCGGCACCCGCAGGCTGATCTGCGCGCGGGCGCTCGCCTGCACGGAGGGCGTCGCACCGACCACGGGCGGGCAGTCGATCCCGATGACGGTGACCGCCGGACGCGCCCAGACCCGGTCCGCGACCGTACCCGTGCCGATGAGCGCCACCCCGTCCAGGACCTTGGCGTCCGAGCGGAACTCCTCCTCCGGATACTGCAGCCCGTCCCACGCCGTGCCTCCGGTGAGCCCGTCGACGGTCGTCGAGCCGTCCTCGGCCCGCAGCGAGGCGAGCAGCTGGATCATCGCGGCCAGCGCGTCGGGCGCGGCACCGCCGAACTGCCCGGAGTGCAGGTTGCCTTCGAGGGTGTCCAACTGGACGCGGAGCATCGTCATCCCGCGCAGCGTGGAGGTGACGGTCGGCAGCCCGACGCGGAAGTTGCCGGTGTCCCCGATCACGATGGTGTCCGCCGTCAGCAGGTCCGGGTGCGCCCGCGCGTACTGCTCCAGCCCGCCGGTGCCCTGCTCCTCCGAGCCCTCCGCGATCACCTTGACCGACACCGGCACCCCGCCGTTGGCCTTGAGGGCCCGCAGCGCCAGCAGATGCATCACCAGACCGCCCTTGCAGTCGGCCGCGCCCCGGCCGAACCAGCGGCCGTCACGCTCCGTCAGCTCGAACGGCGGGGAGAGCCAGGCCGACTCGTCGAGCGGCGGCTGCACGTCGTAGTGCGCGTACAGCAGCACCGTGGGAGCCCCCGCCGGACCGGGCAGGTATCCGTAGACGGACTGGGTGCCGTCCGGGGTGTCGAGCAGCGCCACGTCCTGGAAGTCCTCGGCGCGCAGGGCGTCCGCGACCCACGCGGCCGCCGCCTCGCACTCGCTCTTCGGGAACACGGCCGGATCCGCCACCGACTGGAAGGCCACCAGCTCCGCGAGCTCCGTCCGGGCGCGGGGCATCAACGAGGCGACGGTCTCGGAAATCGGATGGACGGTCATGGGCACGCTCCTCGTAGGTGCGACGTAATGGGTACGAATCCGGCTACCCGGACACCAGGAGTGCGGCATCGCGGGTACGACGGAGGCTCGGCCGATCCTCCCACAGCGGGGAGCGCTCGCAGAGCGCCGTAGGATGCCTGGAGCAGCTGGGGCCACTGGTCGGATCGGGAGCAGAAGCACATCGTGAGCAGCGAGAACGCAGACGCCGGACATGAGCACGAAGAGTCGTCCGTGTGGGATGTCGTCGTAGTCGGCGCCGGACCGGCGGGAGCCTCGGCGGCATACGCGGCGGCGGTCGCGGGCCGTCGGGTACTGCTCCTGGAGAAGGCGGAGCTGCCCCGTTACAAGACATGCGGCGGCGGCATCATCGGGTACTCGCGCGACGCGCTGCCGCCCGGTTTCGAACTGCCCCTGCGGGACCGGATCCACGCGGTCACGTTCTCGCTCAACGGCAGGCTGGCGCGGACCCGCCGCTCCCGGCGCATGCTCTTCGGGCTCATCAACCGGCCCGAGTTCGACGCGGGCCTGGTCGAGGAGGCGCAGAAGGCGGGTGCCGAGCTGCGGACCGGGGCGACGGTGACCCGGGTCGAGCAGCACGGGGCCGCGGTGCCCGACCGGCGCACGGTCGCCGTGGTGCTCTCCGGCGGCGAGACCGTCCTGGCCCGCGCGGTGGTCGGCGCCGACGGCAGTGCCGGCCGGATAGGAGCCCATGTCGGGGTGAAGCTCGACCAGGTCGACCTGGGTCTGGAGTCCGAGATCCCCGTGCCGCCGACCGTGGCCGAGGACTGGGCCGGCCGGGTGCTCATCGACTGGGGTCCCATGCCCGGCAGTTACGGCTGGGTCTTCCCCAAGGGCGACACCCTGACCGTCGGGGTGATCTCGGCCCGGGGCGACGGCGCGGGCACCAAGCGCTATCTGGAGGACTTCATCGCGCGGCTCGGCCTGGCCGGCTTCGAACCGAAGATCTCCTCCGGCCATCTGACGCGCTGTCGCAGCGAGGACTCGCCGCTCTCGCGCGGCCGGGTCCTGGTGTGCGGGGACGCGGCGGGGCTGCTGGAGCCGTGGACCCGGGAGGGCATCTCCTTCGCCCTGCGCTCGGGCCGGCTGGCCGGTGAGTGGGCGGTACGGGTCGCGGAGTCGCACGACGCCGTGGACGCGCGCCGCCAGGCGCTCAACTACGCCTTCGCCATCAAGGCCGGACTCGGCGTCGAGATGAGCGTGGGACGCCGCATGCTGAAGCTCTTCGAGCGCCGCCCCGGTGTGCTGCACGCCGTCCTGACCGGATTCCGGCCCGCGTGGAACGCCTTCGCCGGCGTCACCCGGGGCACGACCTCGCTCGCCGAACTGGTCCGCTCGCACCCGCTGGCGCAGCGCGCGCTCTCGGCGATGGACCGCTAGGGCGTGTCCCGAAGCCGGGGCCTGTCCGACCGTTCCCGTCTGCCGGGCGTTGTCGGACAGGCCCTGGCGCCGTCCGTTCCGGGGCCGGTTCCGCGCGATGCGCGGTCCGGTCCCGGAGTCATCGCTCGACGCCCACCCGGAAGACCGGGTGGTCGGGGAGGGCGGCCAGGAGTTCGGCGTCCGTGGACGTGGCCGTGATGCCCTTGAAGTACTGGTTGACCTCCCAGCCCCAGCGCTCCAGATAGGCGCGGACGACCGCCGCCTTGTGCGCGTCGTCCCCGATCTCCGTGGCCGTGAACGTGCGTGTCCTGCGGCCCACGCGCAGCTCGCCGCCGCCCGCCGCGCGCATATTGCGTACCCACTGCGAGTGGCCCCGCGCCGAGACGAGGTACTCCACGCCCTCGTAGGTGTGGAGGTTCACCGGGATGCGCTGCATCCGCCCGCTCGTGCGGCCCCGCACCGACAGCTCCCGTGAACCCATCAGGCTGATCCCGTGCCGCGCCAGCCAGCCGACGAGGCTGTTCATGCGGATGGTGAGGGCGCTGCCCCGGCGGTAGTACGGCTGCGACATGGTGACCCCCATGGTTGGTGAGAGCGGTGCTCCGGTTATGTGAGCGGTGCTCTCGCTTGAGATCAGTGTGCATGGGTGCGCCGTTCAAAAGCAAGAGCACTGCTCTCGTTCTTGGTCGGTGCTCCGAATCCGTGGCAGACTGGCGGGCATGAGCGCAATCAAGGGAGCCCGGGAGCGGGCCCGCATCGAGGTCACCGCGGCCATCAAGGACGAGGCCCGCCGGCAGCTCGCCGAGGAAGGGGCGGCGAAGCTGTCGCTGCGCGCGGTGGCGCGCGCACTGGGCATGGCCTCGTCGGCGCTCTACCGCTACTTCCCCAGCCGGGACGAGCTGCTGACGGCGCTGATCGTCGACGCGTACGACTCCGTGGGCGCGGCGGCCGAACGCGCCGACCGTGCGGTGACGGAGGCCCGCGTGCCTTTCGCCGACCCCGAGTCCCCCGCTCCCGCGCACGGCATCGGTCTCGCCCGCTGGACCGCGATCGCCTGCGCCGTCCGCACCTGGGCCCTGGCCCATCCGCACGAGTACGCGCTGATCTACGGATCGCCCGTGCCGGGCTACGTCGCCCCGCAGACCACCGTCGTCCCGGCCTCCCGGGTCGGCCTCGCGCTCATCTCCGTGGTCGAGGAGGCCCACCGCACCGAGGGCATCGCCCTTCCGCCGCTCACGGAGGAACTGCGCCCCGAGGCCGAGCGGCTGGCCGCGGCGTTCGCCCCCGGACTGCCCCCGGGCGCGGCGGCCCCGCTCGTCGCCGCCTGGTCGCAGCTCTTCGGGCTGCTGTCCTTCGAGCTGTTCGGCCAGTTCCAAGGGGTGGTGGAGGACCGTGAGGTCTTCTTCCGGCACGCCGCGGCGGAACTGGGCCGGACCGTCGGGCTGCTCGGCGCCCGGTAGCCGTCCCGCACGGCCCCTCCCGTCCCGGCCCGCTCCGTGCGCGCGTACTCCCGGGGGAGTACGGGCGGTCGCCACGCCGGGCGGACGCCTCCGTGACGGTCCGCGGTCTAGCGTGGCCGCCATGGAAGACGAGCGAGCGGGGACGGGCGGCGGACCCCCCGAAGGGCGGGGCGCGGCGGCGCACCGTCCTGTGCGGGCGAGGAGCCCCCGGGGCGGCGGGGAACCGCCGCGCTGGCTGACCGGCGGACGCGACGGCGGGCGGAACCGGCTTCCCTGGGCGTCCACGGTCCTGATCGGCGTCGTCGTCATGGTCGGCTCGACCGTCGCCGCGCACAGCCAGACCGGTGAGAAGGCACCCCTCGACCTCTTCGCCCGCCTGCTGCTGCTCGCCTCCGTCGTGGTGCTGCTCTTCCGGCACCGCCATCCGGTCGCGGTCGTCTTCGGGACCTCGGCCGCCGCCACGGTGTATCTCGGCGCGGGCTATCCGTACGGACCCGTCTTCCTGGCCGTCGCGGTCGGTTGCTTCAGCGCGGTCGTCGCCGGTCACCGCCGTGCCGCCTGGTCGGCGGTGGCCATGGTGTGGGCGGGGCACATCCTGGTCGGCCACTGGCTCTACCGCCGGCTTCCCCCGGCCGGCGACGCCGCCACGCCCTGGGGGCAGGAGGTTGGCGTCGCGGCGTGGGTGGTGGCCATCGTGGCCGCCGCCGAGTTCGTCCGCGTACGCCGGGAGCAGTGGGCCGCGCAGCGCGCCGAGCGGGCGCGCGCGGAGCGGCGGCGGGCCGACGAGGAGAGGCTGCGGATCGCCCGAGAACTGCACGACGTCCTCGCCCACAGCATCTCGGTCATCAACGTCCAGGCGGGCGTCGGGCTCGCGCTGATCGACACCGACCCCGAACAGGCCCGCACCGCGCTGACGACCATCAAGGCCGCCAGCAAGGAGGCGCTGGGCGAGGTGCGGCAGGTCCTCGACACGCTGCGCACCCCCGGCGACGCGCCCAGGACCCCGGCCCCCGGACTCGACCGGCTGCCCGAACTCGTCGAACAGGCCGCGAGCACCGGCCTCACCGTCACCGTCACGACCGAGGGCGAGCGGGGCACCGTGCCGCCGGGCGCGGACCTCGCCGCGTTCCGGATCGTCCAGGAGGCCCTGACCAACGTCGTCCGGCACTCCGCCTCCCGTACCGCCCGGGTCCTCGTCGGCTACGAACCGGACCGCGTCCTGCTCCGCGTCGACGACGACGGACCCGCCACCGGCACCGAAGCGGGCGGCAGCGGCAACGGACTGGCCGGGATGCGGGAGCGGGCGGCCGCCCTGGGTGGCACCATCGAGGCGGGAACCGCACCCGGCGGAGGCTTCCGGGTCCGGGCCGAACTCCCGCTGACCGGCGGCCTCGACGGCCCGGCGCACCGGAAGGGGACACCGTGATCCGCGTACTGCTCGCCGACGACCAACTGCTGGTCCGGGCGGGGTTCCGGGCCCTGCTGGACGCCCAGCCGGACATCGAGGTGGCCGGGGAGGCCGCCGACGGCGAGGAGGCGGTGCGCCTGGTGCGCGAGCTGCGCCCCGACACCGTGCTGATGGACATCCGCATGCCGCACCTCGACGGCCTGGCCGCGACGCGCGCCATCACCGGCGATCCCGCCCTCGACCGGGTCAAGGTGATCATGCTGACCACGTTCGAACTCGACGAGTACGTCTTCGAGGCGATCCGCTCCGGTGCCTCCGGCTTCCTGGTCAAGGACACCGAACCGGAGGAACTGCTGCGGGCCGTCCGCGCGGTCGTCGGGGGTGACGCCCTGCTCTCCCCGGGCGTCACCCGCCGGCTGATCGCCGAGTTCGCGGCCCGCTCCAGGGAGCCCGTCGCCCCCACCGCGCTCGGCGAACTGACCGAACGGGAACGGGAGGTGATGGCGCTGGTCGGCCTCGGGCTCTCCAACGACGAGATCGCCCGGCGCCTGGTCGTCAGCCCGCTCACCGCGAAGACCCACGTCAGCCGGGCCATGGTGAAGCTCGGTGCCCGTGACCGGGCCCAACTGGTCGTCCTGGCCTACGAGTCCGGGCTGGTCCGCCCCGGCTGGGCGGTCTGATCCGGGGCGGCCGGAGCACGTCCGCCGATCTCGCGCTCCGCGCCCCGGCGTCCGAACCGCGACAGGACGTCGACGGTCCGGCCGAGGAAGACCACCGCGGCCGTGCACGACGCGACCTTCAGCAGTCCGGCGCCGACGCGGCCCGAAGAGAGGAACGCGGGAGCGCAGACGGCGGCGAACGCGACCGCCGCCAGCAGGGCGGCGGTGACCGCCGCGAAGACGATCTCGACGGTCATGGCGTCACGTTCCGCCTGGTCGCGCTCTCCCATGACCGCAGTGTCACAGGCGGCGTGCCCGGCGGACAAGGCGCCCGGTCAGATGGCCGAGTGCTCCTGCCAGAGCCGGACGAGGTCCGTGTCGCCGGTCGCGGGCAGCGCGTCGAGCGGGGCGCGGTTCCACAGCGCGAGGTAGAGCTGTCCGGCCGTGGCGGCCACCTCGCAGTCCGCCGGAGCGGCGTCGCCCGCCCCGTTCGCCGGCGCGTCCAGGCGGACGGCTGCCGGGGGTTCGGCGGTCAGGCGTATGTCCCAGAGGGCCCCGGTGTCCGTGGTCCGCACCCGCAGGGTGCGCGGGACGTCGGTGCGCACCCGGCTCTTGGGCCGGGCGTGGAAGCCGCGCAGCAGTTCGTCGATGCCGTCCTCGGCGTGGGCCGGCGCCACCGGGGCCGGCGGGCGGCCGAGCGCGGACTCGGCGTCGAAGCGGTGGACCCGGGTCTCGTGCGCCTGGCGGCGGGCCCAGAAGGCGAGCGGGGAGGGGGCCGGGAGGAAGGTCCAGCACTCCAGGTCCTCCGGAGCGTTCTCCAGCGCGGTGACCAGTGCCCGGTGGCCGGCACGGAAGCGGTCCACCAGCGCGGTGCCGTCGAGCTCCGGCAGCTCGGTCTCGGGGACGTACGCGCGGTGGCCCTCGGTCACGAAGGCGGCCGCCCACCGGTGGACCGCCGCCGTGTGGTCGAGCAGATCGCGCACCCGCCAGCCGGGGCAGGACGGCACGGGCGCTCCGGTGCCGGCCTCCTCGGCCGCGTCGGCCATCAACCGGCCCTCGGTGGACAGGGATTCGATGTGCTCCATGATCTTCATGGCCCGGATTCTGCCAGGGTTGCCCGGGGTGCGGGACGGGGTTTTTCCGCCCGCGCACCCCGGGCGGGGACGGTGTTACGCGGCCGTTCCGGAGCCGGACGCGTGGCGGGCACCGTAGCCGAGCGCGGTGGCCGCCAGGGCGAGCACGGCGACTGTGGTGAGCGCCGCGGGCAGCGAGAACCAGTCGGCGAGGAAGCCGATCGCGGGCGGCCCCAGCAGCATGCCGCCGTAGCCGAGCGTCGAGGCCGCGGCCACCCCGCCGGGGCCGGCCAGCTCACCGGCCCTGCCGACCGCCACCGGGAAGATGTTGGCCAGGCCGAGGCCGGTCACCGCGAATCCGGCGAGCGCGAGCCACGCGGTCGGGGCGAGCGAGCCGATCAGCATGCCGGCCGCCGCGGTGCCCCCGCCGACGACCAGGGTGCGGGTCTGGCCCAGCCGTTCGAGGAGCGCGGTGCCGCTGAGCCGGCCGGCCGTCATCGCCAGCGCGAACAGCGAGTATCCGGCCGCCGCGACCCCGGGGTGGGCGTCCAGGTCCTGTTCCAGGTGGAGCGCGCCCCAGTCGGCCAGCGCGCCCTCGCCGTACGCCGTGCAGAGTGCGATCACGCCGAACAGGAGCACCAGGCGGCGCGTCCGTCCGGTCAGTGCCGAGGAAGCGGCGGACCCGTCGTGCGCGGTGCGCGGCGGGGTCTTCGACGGGTGGCGCAGCAGGACCGGGCCGGCGAGGGCCGTGACCAGCAGGCCGACGGCCGTCAGGCAGAGCAGGTGCGCGGAGGGCGAGAGCCCGCCCGCTACCAGCCCGCCGAGCCCGGCGCCGAGCATCCCGCCGAGGCTGAAGGCGGCGTGGAAGCTGGGCATGACGGGCCGCCGCAGCGCGGCGACCAGATCGACGGCGGCGCTGTTCATCGCGACGTTCATGGCGCCGTACGCGCCGCCGAAGACGAGGAGGACCAGTCCCAGCGCGAGCGCCGAGTGGGTGCGGGCGGGCAGGGCGATGCTCAGCGAGAGCAGGACGCCGCACACCACGGTCACCGGGTGGCTGCCGAACCGGCGGCAGAGCCGCCCGGTCAGCATCATGGTGATGACGGCACCGGCGGAGACGCCGAGCAGCGCGAGGCCGAGGGTGGAGGCCGAGGCGCCGGTCTGCTGCTTGATGGCCGGGATGCGGACCACCCAGCCGGCGAAGAGGAACCCGTCGAGGGCGAAGAACACGGTCAGCGCGGTACGGAGGCGTGTCGACGAAGGTGGGGCGATGGTGTCGCCCGGTCCCCCCGGCAGTGCCGTCCGCAGTTTGTTTAGTTGCGGCACAAACTCAGGATAGGGGTCGGCGGGTCACCGGCGCAAGACGGCCGCGGCCCCGTGCGCGCAAGGGATCACAGCCCGCCGCTCCGCACCGCGCAGCGTGGTGGTACGGGGGAGCGCGGGCGCGCGACGGGGCCCGAGCGACCTCCGGATCATGGGAGACTCGCCCCCATGAACGGCAAGGTGACCACCACCCGGACGAAATTGGAGAGGGGCCGCAGCGCGCTCGGGCCCGCGCTGGAGCTGGTCCACACCGGACGCGCGCCCACCCGCGCCGTCCTCACCTCCGAACTCGGCGTCACCCGGGCCACCGCCGGCGCCGTCGCCGCGGAGCTGGAGGCACTGGGCCTGATCCGCGTCGACTCCAGCCCCGGTTCGGCGGCCGGCTCCCAGGGCCGCCCCTCGCACCGGCTGGCGGTGCGCGAGTCCGGTCCGGTGGCCGTCGCCGCGCAGGTGCACGCCGACGGGTTCCGGGCCGCGCTCGTCGGACTGGGCGGCCGGATCGTCGCGACCGCCCCCGGCAGCGTCACCATCACCGCCGACCCCGCGCAGGTCATCGGCGCCGTCGTGGACGACTGCGCCCGGCTGCTCCGCGACAGCGGGCTGCGCTGCGTCGGCGCCGGCCTCGCCGTACCGTCGGCGGTCGCCGAACCGGAGGGGACGGCGCTCAACCCGCTGCACATCGCCTGGCCCGCCGGCGCCCCCGTCCGCGAGATCTTCGCCACCTGCGTCCGCGAAGCGGGCATCGCCGGCCCCGCGTTCACCGGCAACGACGTCAACCTCGCGGCCCTCGCCGAGCACCGCCACGGAGCCGGACGCGGCGCCCAGCACCTGCTGTGCGTGGCCACCGGCCACCGCGGGGTCGGTGGCGCCCTGGTCCTGGACGGCCGCCTGCACACCGGGAGTTCGGGGCTCGCGCTGGAGGTCGGCCACCTCACCGTCAACCCCGAGGGCCGCCCCTGCCACTGCGGCGGCCGGGGCTGTCTCGACGTCGAGACCGACCCGCTCGCCTTCCTCACCGCCGCGGGCCGCGCACCGGGCCCCGAGGAGTCCCTGCTCAAGCAGGCCGGGGACCTGCTGCGCAACGAGTACGCCGACCCCGCGGTGCGCGCCGCGGCCGAGGAGCTGATCGACCGGCTGGGCCTCGGGCTCGCCGGACTCGTCAACATCCTCAACCCCGACCGCATCGTCCTCGGCGGACTGCACCGCGCGCTGCTCGACGCCGACCCCGAACGGCTGCGCGCCGTCGTCGCCGACCGCAGCCTGTGGGGGCGCAGCGGCAGCGTGCCGATCCTGCCCTGCACCCTGGACCACAACAGCCTCGTCGGCGCGGCGGAGCTGGCCTGGCAGCCGGTGCTGGACGACCCCCTGGCAGCCCTGGCCCAGAGCGTGTGACGGTCAGGCCGCCGGAGCCTCGAAGGCGAACGCCCGCGCCGGGTTGGCGACCAGGAACCGTTCCACGGTCTCCGCGCCCAGCACCTCGGTGAGCCGGGGGCGCAGCCGGCGCAGCAGGTGCGGCATGCCCGGGGTCTCCGGCACGGTGGTGTCGCCGCCCAGCAGCACCTGACCGGCGAATCCGTCGTCGGCGAGCGCCGCCAGCTCCTCCGGCAGCCGCCAGTCCGTCGCGTGGTGGGCCCGTGACGGGCCGTCGAAGGCGAGGAACGCCCCGGAACGGGCCGCCTCGCGCTGGGCCGAAAGGTCGGGGGAGCGGCCGAGGTGGCCGAGAACCACCCGGTGCGGCGGCACGCCGAGCGTGCCGCACAGCAGTTCCAGCACGTCGAGGGCGGCCGTGCCCAGTTCCAGGTGGACGGCGATCGGGGCGCCGGTGCGGTGATGCGCCTCGGCCGCCGCCGTCATGGTGAGCCGGGCGTGCGCGTCCACCGTGTGGAAGGCCCCGGCGACCTTGATGAGCCCGGCCCTGACCCGGGTGGAGCCGATGCCCTCGGTCAGTTCGGTGACGAAGAGGTCCGCCAGACCGTCCCGGACCCTGTCGAGCAGCGCCGCCGGATAATGCACGGCCTGGTGCAGGCCCGTGGCCGCCACCACGTGCGTCCCGCTCCTCCGCGACAGCTCCGCCAGCAGCCCGGCGCGACGTCCCATGCCGTACGGCGTCCACTGGACCACGGCCCGGCCCCCGAGTCCGTGGAAGGCGCGCAGCCGTCCGGCCGCCGCCTCGGGGTCGTTGAGTTCCTGGCCGGGCAGCACAGGGCTGCGCAGGAACAGGTGGTCGTGGGCGTCGCACACCCCGAGCGAGTCCGGTGCGACGTCCCCGAGAACGGTCCGGACGACGGCCCGCCCACCGGCCGCCGGGCGCGTGTCCGGCCTCCCGGCTACCACTGGCGGCCGGCGTCCAGCCGGTCGCGCTCGGGGGCATTGGTCCGCAGCACCTGGTAGCGCTCGCCCGGCTCCGGCGGCGCCGGCCGGTCCCAGAGCGTGACGTGCACCAGCTCCCAGTGCCGGGGGTCGGCCACGAGCGCCGTCGCGACCGCGCCGCGCGCCCCGGCCAGCCGGCGGCTCTCCTCCAGGGCCCGCTCGACCTCCTCCGCCGGGGCGGCCGACGGGTCCATGGCCGACCGCAGCCGGGTGGCGGCGCGGGGCTCGGCGGCGGACGCAGGCCCCTCCGCATACGACAGAACCGTCCAGTGCTGGACCGCCGGACGTCCGAAGTCCCGCACGATGCCCTGGAATCCGGGCCCCCAGAGGAACGCGTTCATCCCCTCGGGGCGGGTCCACAGGTAGAAGGGGGCGTACTGGTTGACGGGGGAGTCCGCACCGCGCTCCCGGATCAGATACGCCTTGACGCCGAGCCCGTCGAAGTCGTCCAGGAGGTGCGCCCGGGTCGCCACCCGGTCGCGGATGACGTTCATGTCGTAGTCGGCGGGAAGCGTGATCTCGTACTGCATCGCGTGCATCGCGGCGGCCTCAGCTCGACGGGTAGGTGGCGACGGCGGCGTCGTCGTGCCAGTGGGTGGTGGATCCGTCCTCGGCCGCCTCGACGACGGCCGGATGGGTCATGAACGTGTGCGGGGTCGCGCAGGGGCGAGAGCTCCGGGGGAGGGGTGGGGTGCGGGGAACGGCTCAGTCGGTGCGCGGGCCGAGCAGGGCGAGCAGCCCCCGGACGGCGGCGTCGAAGACCTCCGTCGACCCGGAGGCGCGGGCCAGCACATAGCCGCCCTGCACGGTGGCGACGACGGTCGCGGCGATGTCCTCGGGCACCAAAGCCCCAGCGAACTCGCCGCCGTCCAGGCCCTCCTGGACGATCGCGGCGAGCCGGCCGCGCAGCCAGGCGAGGGTGTCGTCGACGGGGGCCCGCAGGGCGTCGTCCGCGACGATGTCCGGATCCATGGTCAGCCGCCCCACCGGGCAGCCGCGCAGCACATCGCGCTCGCGCAGCAGATAGCCGGAGATCCGTTCGTAGGCCGACCCGGGGCCGTCCAGCGAGCGCTCCGCCGTCGCCCGCAGCTCCTCGGCCGTGCGGCGGATCGCGGTGAGTGCCAGATCGGGCTTGCCGGCGAAGTGGTGGTACATGCTGCCCTGTCCGGCGCCCGCGCGCTGCTGGATCGCCTTGGGGCTGGTGCCCACGTACCCCCGCTCCCACAGCAGTTCGCGGGTGGCCTCGACGAGTCGGTCCGAAGTGCTCATGGCGACACTGTACATACTAGTAGGTACAGAGACCAGGGAGTAGGTGGGGTGCGCCTCCGGGTGCCGGCTACTCCCGAGGGGGTAGGCGTACGGCCGCCGGGCGGACGACGACGTGGCCCCCGGTGCGGAGGCACGCTCGGTGACAAGGGGAAACCTCCCCCCCGTACCGTGACCCGAGGAGCTGACCGAGATGAACACCCTGGCCTTTTCCGGCGGACCCGGACCCTGGGTCCTGCTCTTCCCGCTCGTCTGGGCGGCCGTCGTCGTCGCCGTCGTCACGGTCGTGCGCCGCACCGCCCCGCGTGGTGGCCGCCGGGGACCCTGGCAGGGCCGAGCCGCGGCGGGCGGCCTCGGCGAACCCACACCGATCGCCCTGCTCGGCAAGCGCTTCGCCGCCGGGGAGATCGACGAGGACGAGTACTGGCGCCGGCTCTCCGTCCTGGACGAGCACTTCGGCGCCCGTGACGGGGGCGGCCGAGGCTGAGAGCCGCCCGCTCCCCGTGCACCGCGCGGGGGCGCCCCGTCACGGGCGCCCCCGCGCGGTGCGGGTCAGCCGACGACCATCGACCGGGCCGTCGAGGCCGGCACGCCCTCGGGTGCCATCAGGCCGGTGAGGTCGAACGGCCCGTCGGTCGTCGCCCCGTACAGGGTGTGCGGCGCCTGCGTGACCAGCGGGGACGGGGTCGGCAGGGTGAACCAGACGACCTTCCCCGCACCGCCCCGACGGACCCCCCAGCTCTCGCTGACCGCGGCGATCAGGGCCAGACCGCGCCCCGACGTACTGGACTCGCTCGCCTCGCGCACGGTCGGCAGCCGCGGGTCGTGGTCGTGGACGGACACCGTGAGCCGGTCGAGCAGCAACTCGACCTCGACGGTGCACGTCTTGTCCGGCTGCGCGTGCCGGTGGACGTTGGTCAGGAGTTCGGTGACGCCGAGGGCTGCCTGGTCGATCAAGGGTTCGAGATGCCAGAAGCGCAACTGCGCCGAGATGATTCTGCGGACCTGACCGATCCGCGACGGCAGGGCCTGGAGCTCCACCGTGCAGTGCCTGCTTGGCTCGCTGATCACGGCTGCGACTCCCCGAAGTAGTCCGGAAGAAGACGAAGGAACGGATCCAGCAGATGGCTGGCCGCTGCGGGCGGCCGGCGACGCGGTCTCGCTGTCACCGCCGGTCGACCTTGAGTGACGTGACTCCAATGTCACCCCGCGTCGGTGACCCCGCAACTCGCGGTGGTCCCACCGCCCCGCTCCGTCAGCCCGGCACGCCGCGCGCCCGCCGCACCGCCTCCAGGAAGCGTTTGACGGCCCCCGCCTCGTCCGGCTTGTCCGGGCGCCTGGGCATCGTCAGCCGGTACCGCCTCCCGTTGACCCGCGCCACCGTGGCGTCCTGCCCCGCGAACCACGGCCGGCCCGCGCTGACCGTCCCCGCCGGGGCGCTGTCGATCTCCCGCCCGTAACTCGTCAGGAGCGACACCCGGCCGTCCTTCACGGTGACCTGCCCGGCCCGGGTCACCGAACGCGCCCACCGGTCTATGCGCACACCCGTCTCGCTGAACTCCGCTTCGCGCACGGCCCCTTCGCCCCCTTCGTCTCTCCCCTGAGAGGGAGTCTGCCCAGCGCACGCCGGATCCACCAGGGCGCATCGGGACGGACACCCACCTTCCGGGCAGCCGTCCCCGCCAAGGGACGCCCGCGACGCCAAGGCAGGGCTATGGAGCATCAAAGTCAACGTTTGTGCAGGTGGGGGGCATATCGTGGGCCCCGCCGGGACCGGTCGTACGAGGAGAGGCGCGCTGATGGACACGAGTGAGCACGGGAACGGCGGCGAGACCGCGACGACCGTCGACATCGACCGTACGGACCCCGAGTACCGGGCCTGGCTGAAGGAGGCCGTCCGCAAGGTCCAGGCCGACGCCAACCGCTCCGCCGACACCCACCTGCTGCTCTTCCCGCTCCCCGGGAGCTGGGGCATCGACCTCTACCTCAAGGACGAGTCGACGCACCCCACCGGCAGCCTCAAGCACCGGCTGGCCCGTTCGCTGTTCCTCTACGGGCTCTGCAACGGCTGGATCCGGCCCGGAAAGCCGGTGATCGAGGCGTCCAGCGGCTCCACCGCCGTCTCGGAGGCGTACTTCGCCAAGCTGATCGGCGTCCCGTTCGTCGCCGTGATGCCGCGCACCACCAGCCCCGAGAAGTGCCGCCTCATCGAATTCCACGGCGGGCGCTGCCACTTCGTCGACGACTCGCGCACGATGTACGAGGAGTCCGCCCGGCTCGCCGCGGAGACCGGCGGCCATTACATGGACCAGTTCACCTACGCCGAGCGGGCCACGGACTGGCGCGGCAACAACAACATCGCGGAGTCCGTCTACCAGCAACTGCGGCTGGAGCGGTACCCGGAACCGGCCTGGATCGTCGCCACCGCCGGCACCGGCGGCACCTCCGCGACCATCGCGCGGTACGTGCACTACATGCAGTACGACACCCGCATCTGCGTCCCCGACCCGGAGAACTCCTGCTTCTTCGACGGCTGGACCCACCACGACCCGCACGCCACCAGCGACTGCGGTTCCCGCATCGAGGGCATCGGACGGCCCCGGATGGAGCCCAGCTTCGTGCCCGGGGCCATCGACCGGATGATGAAGGTCCCGGACGCGGCGAGCGTCGCCGCCGTACGCGCCCTGGAACGGGCCATCGGACGCAAGGCGGGCGGCTCGACCGGAACCGGGCTCTGGAGCGCCTTCAAGCTGGTCGCCGAGATGGTCGCCGAGGGCCGCACCGGCAGCGTCGTCACGCTGATCTGCGATCCGGGCGACCGCTACCTCGACAAGTACTACTCCGACTCCTGGCTGGCCTCCCAGAGACTGGACATCGCGCCGTACACCCGCACCATCGAGCGCTTCCTGGCCACCGGCGCGTGGCCCGGCCCGGCTCACACCACCGGCTGACGCACCGGCGGCCCCCGGCCGCACGCGCGGGGGCGGGCCGGCCGCGATCAGGCCGACGCCGCCGCCAGCCGCCGGTCGAGGCGCCGCACCGCGTCCCGGAACGAGCGCCCCACCACGGACCGCCCCCGGCCGAGAAGGAAGCGGAACACCGGGGAGCCGCCCGCCGCGAACGTCCACTGCACCCGGGTCCCCCGCCCCGCGGGCGCCAGCCGCCACTCCTCCACGAGGGCGTGCAGCCCCGGGGCGTTGGACCGGTCGATCCGGTACGCGTAGCGCTCGCCGGGCTCCGCGGCCACGATCGTCTCCGCGAACGTGACCCCGCCCCGCAGCCGCACCTCGCGCCCGGCCCCGCCGTCCATCGGCACCGCCCTGGTCACCTGGGTGAACCAGGAGGGCCAGCCCTCGACGTCGTCCGCCAGAGCGCGGTACACGACGTCCGGCGGGGCGGACACCTCGGCGGCGAAGACCAGCCGCAGGGGAGCGGACTCGACGAAATCGAGTCCGACGGGGCGAAGCAGGCGTGCCATGGAACGCACCTCCCGTGCGGTCGGCGGCGGACGGGCCGCGCACACCATAGCGGGCGCACCGGAAGAAGTCGCCGTACGCGGCACGGCCGACCGGACCGAGAACCCGCGCGCCCGGCCCACCGGAGCGATGGGCACCCTCAGCGGGTCGGCGGCGGGGAGTCCAGCACCGAATCGAGGACCCGGCCGAAGACCCGCCCGCCCGCACGGACGACCAGCGGATCGGCCCAGTGCGGCAACAGCCGCACCCGCACCTCCTCCACCCACACCACATGGGAACCGGAACGGGTCGGATACACATCGATGGCTGCCCGGCCCAGCACCACCCGGCCCCGCTTCTCCAGCCGGCACGTCCCGGCGCGCCCGCCGGCCGGCGGCGACCACCGCACCACTTCCATCGGATCGTCGAACGCCAGCGGCCCCAGCCCGGTACGGGCCACGAAGACGGAGCCGGTCCGCGTCGGCCGCCCGTCGGGCACGCTGATCGTCGTCAGCGGGACCCGGTCGGCGTGCCGTTCCCAGTCCGTCACCCGGCGCCAGGACTCGGCGGCGGGCAGCGGGCTGTATCGCTCGATTCGGAAGACGGCCACGGAACGATCTTAGGACGTCACAGCGTCCGGGCGCGCTGACCGGAACCGCGCGCCCGGCACCGTCACCCGGGCGCGACTACGGGGCGGCGGGCGCCTCTCCGGACGGCCGGCCCGCCACCACGAGCCCCGGCAGCCGTTCCTCGATCTCCGCGCGGGCCCCCTCGGACAGCCCGGCGTCCGTGACGAACGTGTGCACCTGGTCCAGCGTGGCGAACGAACTCAGCCCCACCGTCCCCCACTTGGTGTGGTCCGCGACCACCACCACCCGCCGGGCCGACTGCACGAACCGCCGGTTGGTCTCCGCCTCCGCCAGATTGGGCGTGGACAGCCCGCCCTCCACGGAGATCCCGTGGACACCCAGGAAGAGCACGTCGAAGTGGAGCGAGGCGATCGCGCGGTCCGCCACCGGACCCACCAGCGAGTCCGAGGGCGTACGCACCCCGCCGGTGAGCACCACGGTCGCCGCACCGGGCCGGGACCCCGGCGAGCCCGGACGCTGCGCGGCGTGGAACACGTCCGCGACCCGCACCGAATTGGTCACCACCGTCAGATCGGGCACATCCAGCAACTGCTGGGCCAGGGCGTACGTGGTGGTCCCGCCGGAGAGCGCCAGGGCACTGCCCGGCACCGCCATCGCGGCGGCCGCCCGCGCGATGTCCTCCTTGGCGGTCAGCTCCAGCGCCGACTTCGCCTCGAAACCGGGCTCGTGCGTGCTGGCCTCGACCACGGGCACGGCGCCGCCGTGGACCTTCTCCACCACACCCTGCCGGGCCAGCGCGTCCAGGTCCCGGCGCACGGTCATGTCGGAGACGCTGAGTTTCCGGGTCAGTTCGTTGACCCGGACGCCGCCCCGTCTGCGCACCTCGTCGAGGATGAGCGCACGCCGCTGCTCCGCGAGCAGATTCTGATGGTCGCTCAACGGGGTCCGATCCCTTCCGTAGGCCGTGCCGGGGACCGCTCATCCTGCCACGCGGTGTCGGCGCCCGCCGCACCGGGGAGAATCCCCGAGAGCGCTGCGCGCGCCCGGCCCCGTCCTCCACTCTGGTGACCGGGCATCAGCCGCGTCCCCTTCGGGCCCTCAGCCGAGAGCGAGTCACCTCCGTGCCATCTGCCACCCCTGCCCCGCAGAACGACGGTCCCGCACTGGAACTGCTGGTCCACGGCGTGGGCGGCGCCACCCCGCAGGAGATGCTCGTCGATCCGCGCACCGTCCGGATCACCGGCGACGCCACCGCGGCCGTCTACCGGTGCTCCGGCGACGCCGACGCGGAGGCCCACCCGGACCGCTACCGGGACCGCCCGATCCCCGAGGCCTACTGCTGGTCCAACCTCACCTCGGGCAACGGCTCCCGCGCCCTGTGGCTGCTGCTCCTGCCGTTCATGGTGATCAACCTCGCGCACTGGATGCGCCCGGCCGCCCGCCGCCGCCCCCGCGCGGTCCGGCTCTACGGCGTCCTCGTCCGGCTCATCGCCCTGAGCCTCACCGTGCTGCTGACCGCCGCCGCCTGCGAGGTGGCGCTCGACCTCACCGCCTGGCAGTGCGCGGGCGTCCCGGCCTGCTCCGACCAGCGTTCCTGGCTCGGCTTCCTGTCCACCGCCCAGGGCGGCTGGTGGTCCCAGCCCGGCCGCAGGCTCGCGCTCGCCGCCCTGCTGCCGGCCGCGCTGGTGGGTCTGCTCTGGTATCTGTCCAACCGCACCTGGAGCGCCTACGAGTCGCAGCGCCCGCTCGACGGGGCCGGGGCGTACACGGACGAGGAGACGGCCCCGGCCGCCCCGGCGGACCCCGCCCCCGTCGTGCGGCCGGCCCTCGGCCGGCCCGGGTTCTGGTACGGACGGCGCCTCGTCGCCCGGCTGCGCGCCGCCCACACCGCCGCGGGGTTCCTCACCGTGACCGCCTCCGTGGCCGGCGCCGCCGCCCGCCGCGACCGGGCCGTCGACGACGCCGTACCCGCGCTGTACGGCCGGCTGATCGAGGCGGCGCTCGTCCTCGGGATGCTGGTGGTCCTCTGGGTGGTGTGCCGGCGCGGCCGCAGCGAACGGCGCCTGGACAACCGGCTCGACCGTGCCCTCGTCACCTGGCTCCCCGCCGCCTCCCTGATCCTGCTCGCCCTGGCCCTGCTGCACGCCGGCTGGTCGCGCCCCGGCTGGGTCTCCGGCGGCTCGCTCCCCGGCGACGTCACCTTCCGCGTCGTCACCCTCGCCCAGGGGGCCCTCGTCGTGGCGCTGGCCGCCGTCTCGCTCCACCTGTACCGCCGCGGCCCCGAACCGCGCACCGTCATGGGCGGACTCGGCGGCCCCGCCGTCGCGATGCTCGCCTGCGCGCTCGGCGGGGTGATGACGGGCGGCGTCGCCCAGTGGGTCGCGGACTGGCTGGACGGGCCCGGCACCCCGGGGATGGGCCTCGGCTCCGCCATCGAGGGCCCGCCGGTGCTCCTGAGCTGGCAGGCGTCCGTCATTCCCGTCCTGCTGCTCCTGCTCCTGGTACCCGGACTCGTCCTCGGGTGGCGCACCTACCGCGCCGCCCGCCGGCTGGAGCCGGTGATCACCGCGGAGTACGCGGGGGAGCGGCCCGACGCCGCCCGGACCCGGCAGATCGCCCGGATCCGCGCCACGGCCGCCCTTACCGACGCCGCGCCCGGCATGCTCGGGCTGGTCTCCGCCGCCACCCTGCTGCTCGGCGCGGGCGCCGTCGCCGGGGCCTGGGCCGGCGGACAGGTCCCCGGGCTCGCGCTGGAGGGCAGCAGCGCCTTCGTCGAGTCGCTCGCCGAGGCCGCGCAGTCCACGGGCTCCTGGCTGATCGGCTTCGGCTTCCTGGTCTTCGTCGCCTGCGGTCGGCGCGCCTACCGGGACGCCTCGGCCCGCCGCACCATCGGCATCCTCTGGGACGTCGGCACCTTCTGGCCGCGCGCCGCGCACCCCTTCGCCCCGCCCTGCTACGCCGAGCGCGCCGTGCCCGACCTGGCCTCCCGGATGTCCGGCTGGACCGCCCGGACCCGGGGCCGGCTCGTCATCTCCGGCCACTCCCAGGGCAGCGTCCTGGCCGCCTCCGCGGTCTGGCAACTGCCCGCCGCGACCCGGGCCCGGGTCGCCCTGCTCACCTACGGCTCCCCGATCGAGCGCCTCTACGGACGCTGGTTCCCCGCCTACTTCGGTCCCGCCCAGCTCCACGGACTGCACCGCTCCGTGCACTGCTGGCGCAACCTCTGGCGGGCCACCGACCCGATCGGCGGCCCGGTCCGCCTCGGCGAGGAGTCCGGCCCCGAGGTCGACCGCGGACCGCTCAGGGACCCGCTGGTCTACGGACGCACCGCCGAGCACCCGCTGCCCGAACCGGTGCTCGGCCACTCCGACTACCAGGCCGACCCCGTCTTCGCCGAGGAGCGTGCCGCGCTCCTGGAACGCCTGGTCCCGGTCGTGCCCCGCCAGGCGGAGCAACCGGGCCGGGCGCCGTCGAGCGGGCGGGACTCACGGAACGAGCCCCGGGACATCAGGGAAGTTCCGGAAGGTCTTCCGGATACAGCAGGGTGAGGTCCTCCGTGCTCGCGTCGGCGAGCTGGGCGACCCGGCCCGCGTGCCGCTCGACCATCGACTCGAAGGTCTGCCGCGCCGTGCGCCCGTTGCCGAACGCAGGGCCCTTCGGAAGCTCCGTGAAGTACTTCAGCAGCGCCTCCCCGGTGCCCGCCGCCAGGCTGTACTCCTGCTCCTCGGACTGCTGCTCCACGATCCGCAGCAGCTCCTCCGGCTTGTAGTCGCTGAAGGTGATGGTCCGGGAGAACCGGGACGCCACCCCGGGGTTGACGGTCAGGAACCGCTCCATCTCATGGGTGTACCCCGCGACGATGACGACGACGGCGTCACGGTGGTCCTCCATCAGCTTCACCAGGGTGTCGATCGCCTCGCGGCCGAAGTCCCGGCCGGAGTCCTCGGGCGACAGCGCGTACGCCTCGTCGACGAACAGCACCCCGCCGCGCGCCCGGTCGAACGCCTCCTGGGTGCGGATGGCCGTCGAGCCGATGTGCTCCCCGACCAGGTCGACCCGGGACACCTCGACCAGATGGCCCCGCTCCAGCACCCCGAGCGACGCCAGGATCTCGCCGTACAGCCGGGCGACCGTCGTCTTCCCGGTGCCGGGGGAACCGGTGAAGACGAGATGCCGGCGCACCGACGCCGCCTTCAGTCCCGCCTGCCGGCGCCGGCGCCCCACCTCGATCATGTCGGTGAGCGCCCGCACCTCGCGCTTGACGCTCTCCAGCCCGACCAGCGCGTCCAGTTCGCCGAGCACCGCGTCGGAGGTGCGGGACGGCTCGGCCGGCGGCGCCGCCTCCTCCGCGACCGGGGGCGTGGTCCTCGGCGCGGGCACCGAACCCAGCAGCCCGGGGGCCGACTGGGTCGCCGTCAGCACCGGGGGCGGCGGGGGAGGCGTGGCGCGCAGCCCGCTCTCGTCGCTCGTGCAGTCCTCCGCCACCGGGCCGCCGGACGCCCCGTCCCCGTGGGCCCCGCCCTCGCCGAACTCGTAGCCGCCGCGCGCGCACCGCTCGGTGCGGCAGCGCCGCAGCGTCGCACGGCAGCCATCCATCACATGGAAGCCGTACCCCTCACTGCCCGTCACCCGGCAGCCGTGGAACGTGCCCCGCCCCTCCGCCGACACGTAGAAACCGGCCTCGGCGGGGGAGGTGACCGTGCAGCGCTCGATCGTCGGGTCGGCGCCCTTGGTGACGATCACCCCGGTCTGCGCGGCGTCGATGGTGCAGTTGTTCAGCGTGCCGCCGCTGCCGTGGTCGCGGAACCAGGCGCCCGTGGACGCCTCCCGGATCCGGCAGTCGTCGAGCTGGGCGGTCGCCCCGTCGCTGACGGACACCGCCGTGTTGCGGACCTGGGTCAGATCGCTGTCCACGACATCGGCGCGCGAGCCCCGGTCGAGCACGAACAGCGCGTCCGGCACGTCGTGGACCCGGCAGGAGTCCAGTATCACGGTGGCCCCGTCGCTGACCCAGACCGCCGGGTAGTCGCCCGTGGAGTCGTGGATCTCGCACTGGTTGGCGTCGACCCGGGTGCCCGGGTCCCAGACCGAGAGCCCGTTGCGGCCGAACCGCCGCACCGTCGAGCGCGTCAGCGTCAGCACCGAACGCGACCGCAGGTCCACCGCGTTCTCCGGGACGTCGTGGATGTCGCAGTCCGCCAGGGTGAGCACGGCGTCCGTGTCCAGGGTGACCCCGTCCGACGAGGTGCGGTGCACGGTGCAGTCGGTCAGATGGGCGCCGGCGCGCGCCGACACCTGTATTCCGCTGCCCTTGATCTCGTACACCTCGCAGCCCAGCGCCTCCAGCGCGCTGCCCTCGCCGGTGACCGACAGGCCCGCGCCCGAGGCGTGGTGGACCCGGCAGCGGTCCAGCCGGGGGTGTGCCCCGTCGCGCACCGAGACGCCGGCCTGCCCGGCCGAGACGACCTCGCACTCCTCGAAGACACCGCCCGCGCCGTCGAGCACGGCGATGCCGACCCCCGCCGGATTGTCGACCGTGCACCGGCGGACCGTGGGCCGGGCCGCGCCGCGCACCTCGATCCCGGCGGCCGACCGCGTCACGATCCGCAGATCGGACAGCTCCGGCGTCCCGTCCTCGATCAGCAGCGCCGGGGCCGCCATGTCCTGGCCCTCCACGTGCAGGTCCTGGACGACGGCGGAGGCGCGCACGGTCAGCGGCACGCCGTCCACGGGCGCGATCCGCACCGAACCGACCGACCCCTCGGGCCCGCGCAGCGTCACCGCGCGGGCGATGACCAGATTCTCCCGGTACGTGCCCGGCGCGACGGTGAGCACATCACCGTCCGCCGCCGCCTCCAGAGCCGCGGTGAGGGAGGCGTACTCGCCTGTGCGGCGCCGCCACCGCGATGTGCCGGTGTGCGTCACCTGGACCGTGCCCTGTGCCATGGCGCTGTTGTGCCCCCACCTCGTGCGTGTGTGATGCCCCCTGCCACCGCCTCGCGGCAGCGACCGACCGGGGGTCCGCCCACCGGCGTCACGGGCGGGCCGGTCCACCGTAGCGCGCGCGGAGGGCGGGAGTTGACCCGATCAGGAGCTCTTCGTTCCGAGGGCCGGGCGCGGCCCCGGCCCTCGTCCCGCAGCGTGAGGGCTACGAGGCCGTGCACGTCACCCTGATCGGGGCGGCGGCCGCGTGCCGGTTGCCCGAGGTTTTGCCCCGGTTGTCGAGTACGACGGATATCTTGCCCGTGCTCACCGGGAACGTGCCGGCGTCGACCCACTGGCCCCGGTGCGAGGGCTGGTCGATCTCGAAGGTGTCGATCGCGGTGCTCGGCTTCGCGTCGAAGTACCGGTGGACGGTGTAGTGCGCTGGGTTGCCGCCCACGTAGCTGATGTCCTTGACGTTCGGGATGAAGACCCGGACCCGGCAGCTGCCCTTGGTCACCGACCCCGTCGGGAACTTCCACTGGGCATAGGCGTCGGAGGTCGAGGTGCTGTTGGACAGGGGCACGCTGTAGTAGAAGCCGCTGCACCCGTAGGCCGTCTGGCTGCCGGAACTGCCGCGCCAGCCCCTGTTGCTGTCGCGCCACCGCTCGGAGGTCGCGAACCCCGGGGTGTTGCAGCCGGGCCCGATGAAGTGGCTGTAGGTGACGGGGGCCGCTCGTGGAGCCTTGTCCGCGGAGGTGTCGGCCGGCTTGCCGGATTTCTCCGGTGCCGCCTGAGTGGTGGCCGCCGTGGCCGACGTGGCCGCGCCACCGCTCCCGGCGGGCACACTGCGTACCTCGCTGCCGCCGTCCTCCACCGGCCGGTCACCGGCGCCCTTGGCGGACCCGGCTTCGTGAATGCCGCCGCCCGTTCCGGATCCATGGGCCGGTGATCCGGCGGCCGTGCTGCCGCTGGGCGACGGGCTCTTCTCACCGGGGGCGTTCTGCCGGCCGGGCACGATCCCCGGGCCGGAGCCGTCCGGCCCCATCCGGCTGCCCGCCGGGGCCACCGCGGAGGCCGGCGGGGCGTCGTCCCCCGATCCGTTCAGGCCCGAGATCAGCAAGGGCACACCGACCAGGATCAGGCCCCCCGCCACCGCCGCAGCGATCAGGGGCTTTCCGGGGCGGCCCAGGGGGAGGACCCCACTGCGGCGCGCGCCGGCGGCCGGGCTCTCGCCGGAGGCCGCGGCCCGGGCGGTGGCGGCCTCCGGCTCGGCGGTGCCGGAGGCGATGGCGGCGGCCTCCGGAGCGGCGGCCGGGTCGGCCCCCTCCTCGTGCCGCTCCGATTCCGCCTCCTGCGCGGCCGCCGGCCGCCGCTCCTCGCCCTCCTCGCCCTCCTCGGTCGCCGCTGCTCCCGCGGCGCTTTCCTCCTCGGACGTGATTCGGGCGGACGTGGTGGACACCGTGGCGGTGGGACCCGTGCCGCCGGAGGACGCCGTGGCGGTCTCGGTCGAGGGTTTGTCCGGGAACAGGCCGGTGGCCGGTTCCTCGGCCAGGACCGCGACAGCCGCCGCACGGGGGGACGGTGCGCCGGACGTACGGGATGACGTGCCGGTCGGGGACGGCTCGTTGGTTGCCATGACGTGCCTCTCGGACGGGTCGGGACGAGGGAAGGGAGGAGACGGGGAAGGACGGTGGACGGAGTGGGGCGGCGGTGGGTCAGACGAGGAGCGGGACGGGGCCGGTGCAGCGGGCGGGCCACTCGGGGGCCGAGGGACCGCCGTCCCGGAGGGCCGCCTCGTCCAGCCGGGCGACGGCCGCTTCGGACGGTGCCCGGAACCGCTGTGCACCACGGGGGAGTTCCGCCAGCAGGACTCGTGCGGGGCGCTCACCGGCCGCGTCGTGCCTGGCGAGTACCGAGAATTCCGTACCCGCCGCGAAGAGTGCCGTCGTGCCGGTGCCACCCGGGACCGTCAGCATCGACGTGCGACGGGCGGTCATGGGTTTGACGGCATACCGGACATGGCCCTCGGGAGGGGACGGGGCGCCCGCTTGCTCGGAATGCACGACGTCGAGCGGTGCGTCGCAGCGCAGGACGGAACCCGGCACCACGTCGTCCGCGATTCCGGGCCCCGCTACGGCCCGCAGCAGCGGTCCCCGCAGGGCGGGCAGCCTGCGCAGTCCAGAGGCTAGGCAGGAGGCGTACGGTGCCAGTTCACCGGGGCCCGAGACCGCTTCGGAGGCCAGTGCGAGGGCTCCGAACCGCCCGTCCGGCGGCGACGCCAGATACAGGTGGACGGCGACGAGGTCGACGCGTGCCTCCTCCTCACCGGGGCCGCGCAGGGCGGGCAGCCTCACCAGGGCCTGGTTCACCGGGCCGGTGTACTCCTCCCAGACCGACGCCGCCAGTTCGCGGAAGGCGGCCCGGTCCGCCCCGCTGCTGACGTCCCCCGGCGCGGGGGCGGCGCTCCGGTTCCGCGTGACGGGGAGGCGGACCGGAGGCCGGGGTGCGCGAGGAGCCGGGGCGGGGACCGGGGCCGGTCGCGGGCTCTCCCCCCGACCTGTCCCACCATCCGGCTGTTCCCGAGGGGGCACGGTCCCCGTCCCGCCCTCCCCCTCGGGACGAACTGTCCGAGGCGCTGCGCCGGGCGTCCGAGGACGGACTGACGGTGAAGCCGGTCGGCACCGGCCACTCCTTCACC